>CAYOQY010000150.1:0-1842 GCA_964406225.1 uncultured Microbacterium sp. | reverse complement strand
CCCCGCCCGCGCGCGCCGGGGCAGCCGTGACATCAGCAGGCCGAGGGCGGCGGCGGCGGTCACACCGGCGACCACGGAGGGCAGCCAGTCCAGCTGGCCGGCGTTGGCCCGGGTCAGCGCCGCGAACACGCCGACCCCGCCGAGGATCACCAGGAGCGCGAGACCCATGGGCGGCCACCGCAGCTCGACGAGCCCGGCAACGGCCGCGACCCCGATCAGGACGATCCCGATCCCCACCAGCAGCGCGGCTTTGTCGTTCGTGCCGAACAGTGCGATCGCGGCATCCTTCGCCCACGGCGGGGCGAGGTCGATCAAGGCCGAGCCGATCACGGCGAACGGGCTCGCACCCGGCGCGACGAGCGCCGCGGTGAGCTCCCCGAGTCCCGCTCCCAGCACGACCGCCGCCACGCCGGCTCCCGCCGCGGCGAATCGCGTGCCCCTGCTCGCCTTGGTCACGGGACGAGCCTACGTCTGTCGGACCGTCGGAGGGCGCGGAGGATGTGACGGAACGGTGACGTCCGCGCACGACTCCTCGCTGTCCGCAGGTCGCACCGTCACCGGCGGGAAAGCCGAAACATGCGGGCAACACGCCCCGGACTAGAGTCGTCGCATGGGCGATCTCTTCGACGGCTACGGCTCCACTCTGGCGCCGCGCAAGACCGCATCCGGCATCCCCGCGTACGACGAGATGTTCGGCGATCCGCGGCATCCCGGCGACCCCGCCGAGTCCCGCGCCGCCTACCGCGAGCTGTACCAGGCGCTCGCGCAGATGACGCAGGAGGAGCTGCGCGGCCGCACCGAGTCGCTCGCGAGCTCGTACCTCGCGCAGGGTGTCACGTTCGACTTCGCGGGCGAGGAACGACCCTTCCCGCTGGATGCCGTCCCCCGTGTGATCGAGTACGACGAGTGGTCGCACGTCGAGTCGGGGGTCAAGCAGCGCGTGAAGGCGCTCGAGGCCTTCCTCGACGACGCATACGGACGCCAGCACTGCGTGCGCGACGGCGTGCTGCCCGCCGGACTCATCGCCTCGTCGCAGTACTTCTACCGTCAGGCCGCCGGCATCCACAGCGCGAACGGTGTGCGCATCCAGGTGTCGGGGATCGATCTGATCCGCGACGAGCACGGCGAGATGCGGGTGCTCGAAGACAACGTCCGCGTCCCGAGCGGCGTGAGCTACGTCATCTCGAACCGCCGGGTGATGGCGCAGACCCTCCCCGAGCTGTTCGTCTCGATGCGGGTGCGGCCGGTCGGCGACTACCCGAACAAGCTCCTCGCGGCGCTGCGCGCATCGGCCCCGGCGGGCATCGACGACCCGAACGTCGTCGTGCTGACACCGGGTGTGTACAACTCGGCGTACTTCGAGCACACCCTGCTCGCCCGCCTGATGGGTGTCGAGCTCGTCGAGGGTCGCGACCTGCTGTGCGTGGGCGGCAAAGTCTTCATGCGGACGACCCGCGGACCGCAGCGCGTCGACGTGATCTACCGGCGCGTGGACGACGAGTTCCTCGACCCGCTGCAGTTCCGCGCCGATTCGATGCTCGGCGCGCCGGGCCTCATGCTCGCCGCGCGCCTGGGCAACGTCACGATCGCGAACGCGGTCGGCAACGGCGTCGCGGACGACAAGCTCCTCTACACGTACGTGCCGGACCTCATCCGGTACTACCTCGCCGAAGAGCCCATCCTCAAGAACGTCGACACGTGGCGCCTCGAAGATCCGGGCGCTCTCGAGGAGGTCCTCGACCGCCTGCCCGAGCTGGTCGTCAAGCCCGTCGACGGATCGGGCGGCAAGGGTCTCGTCGTGGGTCCGGATGCGTCTCCCGCCGAACTCGAGGCGCTGCGGCA
>CAYOQY010000149.1:0-1856 GCA_964406225.1 uncultured Microbacterium sp. | reverse complement strand
TCGACCGCTTCTACCTCTCGAACACCGTCGGGCAGCCGACCGAGAACGCCGTCGCACTGTCGCACCTCATCTTCTCGGGGGTGCTCGACCGGCATCCCGATCTCACCCTCGTCGTCGCGCACGGCGGGGGCTACCTCCCGACCGCGATCGGGCGGAGCGACCACGCGTGGCGCGTGCGCCCTGAGGCGCGCGGCTGCGCGCACGCGCCGTCGACGTACCTCCGGAAGATCTGGTTCGACACCGTCGTGCACGACGCGCTGGCACTCCGCCACCTCGTCGAGAATGCCGGCGCGTCGCAGGTCGTGCTCGGCAGCGACTACCCGTTCGACATGGGCGTGGAGGATCCGGTCGCCTTCGTCCGCGGCGCGGGCCTGCCCGCCGAGGTCGAGCGCCGGATCCTCGCCGGCAACGCCGACGCCCTCCTGCGGGAGCGGGCGCGCGCATGAGGATCGCACGCTGGTCGGGCGCCGACGGAACCGTCGCGGAGGGCTTCGTGATCGGTGACCGCGTCCGGCCGTTCCCCGACGGCGCGACCGTCGCCGACGTGCTCGGGCAGGGGTTGGATGCCGCGCTCGCGCTCGCCGCACGCGTCGACGCCGCGCGGGGCGAGGCGCTCGCCGACGTCCAGCTGCTCGCGCCGCTCGTGCCGGCATCCGTCCGGGATTTCGTCGCGTTCGAGGAGCACGTCGAAGGTGTGAGTGCGTCGGTCGACGGCAAGAGTGAAGTGGTGCCCGAGTGGTATCAGGCCCCCACGTTCTACTTCACGAACCCGCACACGATCCTGGGCCCCGGTCAGCCGGTGAGCCCGCCGGTGACCGCGCGGCTGGACTTCGAGCTCGAGCTCGCGGCCGTCATCGGCGGCGTCGACGGGTCGACCGGAGCGAACCTGACGCCCGAGGCGGCGGCATCCCACATCTTCGGCTACACGATCATGAACGACTGGTCCGCGCGCGACCTGCAGGCCCGCGAGATGAAGGTGCGCCTCGGTCCCGCGAAGGGCAAGGACTTCGGCACGTCGCTCGGCCCGTGGATCGTCACCGCCGACGAGTTCGCGCTCGATGCGGAGGGCTTCCTCCCGCTGCGCGCCGAGGTGTACGTGAACGATGAGCTCATCGGCGAGGACCTCGTCTCGAACATGGGCTGGCCGTTCCCGGTGCTGGTCGCCTACGCGTCACGGAACTCCTGCGTCGTTCCGGGCGACGTGCTCGGCTCGGGCACCGTGGGCAACGGCGGGTGCCTCGGCGAACTGTGGGGCCGCGCCGGGAGCCTCACCCCACCGCCGCTCGCGGAGGGCGACGTCGTCCGCATGGTCGTGGACGGCCTCGGCGAACTCACCGGCACGGTCGGCGCGGCCGTTCCCGCCCCTCCGCTTCCCGCGGCTCGTCCCCGCTCCCGCGCCCGATACGTGAACGAACAGTAAGGAACACGAACATGACCGAAAGACTCGTCTCCCACCTGCGCTACGCCGCGCTCGCGGTGCCCGAGTTCCAGACCGAGCGCGACTTCTTCGTGGACTTCTGGGGCTTGACCGAAGTGCACGCCGAGGACGGCCTGTCCTACCTCGCGGCGGAGGGCTCGAGCGAGCCGTTCATCCTGCGTCTGCGACAGGACGACAAGCGCATCGACCTCGTCGGCTTCGCCGTCGCGTCGCGTGCCGATGTGCATGCGCTCGCCGACAAGCTGCGCGCCGAGGGTGTGCAGTTCGTGCACGAGCCGCAGGAGCTCACCGGGTTCAGCGGCGGCTACGGCTTCCGCGTGTTCGACGGCGACGGGCGGGTGCTGGAGTTCTCCACCGGGTACGAGACCCGCGAGGCGCGCAAGATCCGCGAGCGCGAGCCGATCCCCGCGAAGCTGTC
>CAYOQY010000148.1:0-2676 GCA_964406225.1 uncultured Microbacterium sp. | reverse complement strand
GACGGCGCTCTGGTGAACTCGACTGTCCTCGGCATCATCCGGATCACCGGCGGGATCGCCCTGCGTCTCGGGTTCGGGCCGAACCCGTACTTCCTGTACAGCGTCGGCGGGTTCCATCCGGGCTTCGCACCCGGGGACATGCCGGTGCCGACGCTCGCTCGAGCCGGCGCGAGCGTGAGTCTCGGCATCGTCTGGTTCAAGCAGGAGACCTACCTGGCCATCACCTCCAACACGCTCCAGTTCGGGTCACGCACCGAGGCCGGCGTCGAGGTGGGACCGATCCGCGTGCACGGCTGGTTCGGCTTCGACGCGCTCATCCAATACCGGCCGTTCTGGTTCGACGCGCGGATCGACGCCGGCATGGACGCCTCCTTCGAGGGCATCTCGTTCGCGAGCATCCGCGTGCGAGGGCACCTGACCGGGCCCGGTCCTCTCGTGCTCAGCGCCTCGGCATCCGTGCGCGTGCTCGTGAAGATCTCGAAGAGCGTCACGATCACGATCGACGACAATCCGCCCGAGTCGCTGCCGCCGGTCGGGAATCTCGTCGAGCTCGTGCTGCCCGACGCCCGCAATGACGCGAACCTGCGCGCCGAGGGCGACGATCGCGACGTGGTCTTCGGCGAGCGGCCGGGCCTCGGCGGACGACTTGTTCCGCGCGGCGCGGTGATCTGGGAGCAGAAGCGGGTACCGGTGGGCGTCTCCATCGAACGCGCCGAGGGCCGCGATCTCGACGGGTGGCACGCGCTCAGCATCGAGGTCGACGGTTTCACCACCACAGTCGAGTACGACCTGTTCGCCCGCGGCACCTTCCAGAAGCTGCAGGCGGCCGACGCGCTCGCCTCACCCACCTTTCTGTCCATGCCGTCGGGATTCCGGCTGAGCTCGCACGACATGCGCAGCGGATCGGCGCCGCTGGAGTGTCCGATCACTCTCGACATCATCCGCATCCCGGGGTTCGAGCTGATCCCCGGACTGCTGGCGTTTCTGCCCGACGCCTTCGGACGGATGTCGGCCGAACGTCACGGCGCCGCCGTCGCACACGAGAAGGCGATCGTGGACGTGCAGCGTGAGAAGGGCTGGACGGTCGCGGATGCCGAGTACACACCGCCGTCGGACGGCTCCGCGGCAGGTGCGCACATGGCTGCGAAGCGCTTCGGTGGGAGCGTCGTCGCTCCCGGAGCCGCTCCCGTGGCCCTCGAGGGGGTGATCAGATGACGACCCTCGGCTTCGTCGACTGGCGGCGTTCGGAGATCACCGCGATGGCCGCGCCCACGCCTCAGGGCTACCTGCAGGCCACCCTCACGCCGCGCCTTCGCGACGGCAGCGCCGGCGCGGAGGATCACGGGCTCCTCCACGTCACGCTTCGCTCGGCGGCGGACGTCGCGGCAGTCTCCCCTGCGGCGATCCGGCATCGCGCGCCCGCGCCGAACGCGAACGACGCAGAAGACACCAAGTGGACGCACATCGACTTCCACGCTCCGGACTTTCCGTGGCGCTACTCGCCGGTGGCGCCGGGCCCAGCCGGGCTGCCCCCGTGGCTCGTCCTCCTGGTCGGTGACGACGACGAGGTCGACCTCGACCGAGGGGGGCTGCGCTACGGCGAGAAGACCCGCCGCCTGCTCTCGCACCCCGCCCACGACCTCGCACGCTCCCCGCTGTGCGCGCACGTTCAGGTGCCGCTCGCCGCGGACGGCACCGAGGTCGACGAGGACACGGCTGCGGGCGCCCCCACAGCCTCGCGGTTCTCGCGGCTGTTGAACCTCCGCAAACTCGAGCCGATGACGCACTACACGGCGCTGCTGGTGCCGGCGTTCAACGACGGCGGAAAGCCGATGTGGCAGGGCGGGGTGGTCGCCAACGCCAATCGACCGATCCCGGTGTTCGACACCTGGTCGTTCACGACGGGCGAGGGAGGCGACTTCGAGACTCTCGCCGCCGCGTTGCACATCGCCGACGACGAGCGCATCGGGCGTGCCCGCGTCAGCTACATCCGCGCGGCGGGGCCGATCGGCGGGCCGATGGCGACCCGTGGCGCGCTCTCGGCGTTGGGCACCGACGACGACACCGATCCCGATGTCTTGACCCGGATCGCCGACAATCTCCACACGCTGACCGACATCGAGAGCCCTGCCGGAAGACCCCAGACGCTCGGCCTGCCGCGCTACGGCGTCCCCTGGATCGACGCGGACGACACCGGCACCGTGTGGGCGGAGCAGTTCCACGCCGATCCGCGCGACCGGCTCCACGCCGGCACCGGTGCGCGGATGGGCGTGGCGGGCCAGGAGGAGCTCATGCGTGCCGCCGTGGAGCAGGCGGGTGCGCTGGCCGAAGCGAACGGCCTCGTCTCCCGGATGGCCGCGGGCTTGCATCTGTCCGGGCTCGGCTGGGCACGCGAGCTCCCCGCCGACGGCGGGGCGCGTGCGGGCGTCTTCGCCGCCATGACGAGCCGCATGCGCGCCGCGGACGGGCAGACAGTCGCCGCCGCGATCACCGACGAGACCCTCCTCTCCCGAGCGCTGCTCTCGGGCGCTGGGCAGCGTCTGCTGTCGCGGGCGACACGCAGCCGCCGCCCCGGACCGACGGCGGACGAAGCCCGTGACCACCTGACGTCAGAACGTGAGGACGAGCCCGCCCTTCCGGGTTCGGCTGCGGCGCTCGGCGAGGCGATCATCGAGG
>CAYOQY010000147.1:0-2722 GCA_964406225.1 uncultured Microbacterium sp. | reverse complement strand
GACAGCCGCCCCGGTGCCGGCGAGTGCCCCCGCGCCGGCACCGGGTGCGGTCACGGCCCAACCCTCAGCTCCGGCGACCTCGGCCGCCGCGCCCGCGGAGTGGACGGACGTACCGCACACGCCCATGCGGCGCGCGATCGCACGGCGACTCACCGAGAGCAAGGCGAGCGTCCCGCACTTCTATCTGACTGCCGATTGCCGGGTGGACGCGCTGTTCGACCTGCGGGCGCAGATCAACACCGACCGCGCCGAGAAGATCTCGGTGAACGACTTCGTGGTCAAGGCCGTCGGTGCGGCGCTCACGGCGGTGCCCGACGCGAACGCGATCTGGACACCCGAAGCGACGCGCCGCTTCTCCGGCGCCGACATCGCGGTCGCCGTGTCGATCGAGGGCGGGCTCGTGACGCCCGTCGTGCGGGGCGTCGACCGGATGCCGCTCGGCGAGCTCAGCAGCACGCTGAAGGACCTCGCCGCGCGGGCGCGGTCGGGAGGTCTGCGCCAGCACGAGCTCGAGGGCGGCTCGTTCGCCGTGTCGAACCTCGGCATGTACGGCACGCGCGAGTTCTCGGCGATCCTGAACCCTCCGCAGTCGGGCATCCTCGCGGTCGGCGCGGCGGCCCCGCGTCCGGTCGTCGACGACGAGGGATCGCTCGCCGTCGCGACCGTGATGACCGTGACCCTCTCGGCCGACCATCGCGTCCTCGACGGCGCCCTGGCGGCGCAGTGGCTGAGCGCGTTCGTGGCGGCGATCGAGAACCCTGTTCGGATGCTCGTCTGAGTTCAGACCAGGTCGCGCCAGTCGACGCTGTCGGCCTCGTCGTCCTGGACCGGGATGTCGGCCGTGACGACGGGGAGTGCCATCGTCTCTGTGACGGGCCCCATGAGCGTCGCTTCGTCGCGCCGGTGGCTGAGCACGTCGGCGATGTAGCTCTGGACGACTTCGGCGAGCGGCACCGACTTGCCGCGTGCCTGCGACATGTACCAGCGGTGCTCGAGCACCTGATGGAAGACCTCGGCGGGTTCGAGCTTCGCGCGCAGCTCGAACGGGATCGACTTGATCACCGGTTCGAACACGCGGGTGAGCCACTCGTGGGCGACCATCTCCTCGTCATCGCCGAGGCGGGAGATCCGCGCGCGGAACTCGTCCAGGTCGTTGAGCAGGCGCCGCGCCTGGTTCTCCTCGACGTCCAGTCCGGTCAGTCGCAGCAGTCGGCGGGTGTGGTGGCCGGCATCCACCACCTTCGGCTGGATCGAGACCTTCGTCCCGTCCGCCATCGCCTGGATCGACATCTCGCCGATATCGAAACCGAGGTCGTTGAGCCGCTGCACACGCTCCGTGATGCGCCACGACTCGTTCGCCGAGAACGCCTCTTCGTCGGTGAGCGCGGTCCACAGCGACCGGTAGGACGACATGATGCCGTCGGCGATCGCGATCGCATCCACTCCGCCCTCGAGGCGCCCGCCGGCTTCGAGGTCCATGATCTCGCCCGCGATGTTCGTGCGCGCGACGTCGAGGTCGTGCTCGCGCTGGCCGCGGGTGAGCCCGCCCTCGTGGAGCTCGCCGGTCTCGGCATCCACGAGGTACGCGGCGAACGCCCCCGCGTCGCGACGGAACAGCGTGTTCGACAGCGAGACGTCGCCCCAGAAGAAGCCGACGTTGTGCAGGCGCACGAGAAGCACCGCGAGGGCGTCGACGAGGCGGCCGGCGGTGTCGGGGCGCAGCACCTGCGTGAACAGGGCGCGGTAGGGGAGGGAGAACTTCAGGTGCGCGGTCACCAGTGCGGCCGGCAGCGGCTTGCCCGCGGCATCCGTCCGTCCGGCGATCACCGCGACGCGATCGACGCACGGGGCGTCGAGGCGATCGAGGTTGCCGAGCATGTCGTACTCCCGGCGCGCCATCTCCTCCGTCGTCTCCTTGATGGCGACCACGCGACCCGAGAGGTTCGCGAAGCGCACGAGGTGACGCGAGAGGCCTTTCGGGAGGAAGACGATCGTGCTGCTCGGCCATTCGGCCAAGGGTGTGCTCCACGGCAGGGCGAGGAGCCCGGGGTCGACGGAGCTCGCGGTGATGCTGAGTGCGTCTGGCATCTGGATCCCCCCAGGACGGCGCGGGAAAAGAGAACCGCGGCGCGGGGGGTCGGGTGACCCTCCGCGCCGCGGTTGCGATATCAGCTGCCCGAGACCACCGGAGCGTCGTTGAGGCGCTCGCCGGTCTCGAGGTCGAACGCGTGCACGTGGCCCGCAGTCGCCGCAAGGGTGACCGTGTCGCCCGCGTTCGGGTGACGGCGGCCGTCGACGCGCGCGACGATGTCGGTGCGCTTGCCGTTGATGTCGGTGTGGCCGTACAGGTAGCCGTCCGCGCCGAGCTCCTCGACGAGGTCGACGACGACCGAGAGGCCCTTGCCGTCGGCGGGGCCGACGACGATGTCCTCCGGACGCACACCGACCGTGACCTGGCTGCCGTGCGCACGGCCGACCGTGTCGCGGTCGAGCGGAACGACCTCGGAGCCGAACTGCACGCCGCCCTCGGCGAGGTCCGCCGGGAACAGGTTCATGGCCGGCGAGCCGATGAAGCCGGCGACGAACACGTTGTTCGGGCGCTCGTACAGGTCGCGCGGGGTGCCAACCTGCTGCAGGAGGCCGTCCTTGAGCACGGCGATGCGGTCACCCATCGTGAGGGCCTCGGTCTGGTCGTGCGTGACGTAGACCGTGGTGACGCCGA
>CAYOQY010000146.1:0-2787 GCA_964406225.1 uncultured Microbacterium sp. | reverse complement strand
ACCTCGGCAAGAACTACCAGATCTCGCAGTACGACGAGCCCATCGCGTTCGAGGGCTCCGTCGAGGTGGAGCTGTCCGACGGCACGCGCGTCGCGGTTCCGATCGAGCGCGCCCACATGGAGGAGGACGCCGGCAAGCTCACGCACGTCGGCGGCTCCACCGGTCGCATCCAGGGCGCGGAGTACTCGCTCGTCGACTACAACCGCGCGGGAGTGCCGCTCGTCGAGATCGTCACGAAGCCGATCTTCGGCGCCGAGCACCGCGCACCCGAGCTGGCGAAGGCGTACGTCCAGACGATCCGCGACATCGTGCTCGCACTCGGCATCTCCGACGCGAAGATGGAGCGCGGCAACCTGAGGTGCGATGCGAACGTGTCGCTGCGTCCCCGCGGGCAGGAGAAGCTCGGCACCCGTACCGAGACCAAGAACGTCAACTCGATGCGCTCGGTCGAGCGCGCGGTGCGCTACGAGATCCAGCGCCAGGCGGCGATCCTCGCCGCGGGGGGCACGATCACACAGGAGACCCGTCACTGGCACGAGGACACCGGCACCACGTCGCCGGGTCGACCCAAGTCGGACGCGGATGACTACCGGTACTTCCCGGAGCCCGATCTTCTGCCCGTCGTCCCCTCGGCGGAACTGATCGAACAGCTCCGCGCGGCCCTTCCCGAGCCGCCCGCCGAACGGCGTAGGCGGCTCAAGGCCGAGTGGGGCTTCACCGACCTCGAATTCCAGGATGCCGCGAACAACGGCATCCTCGCCGAACTCGAGGCGACGATCGCCGCGGGCGCCACACCGGCGGCCGCGCGCAAGTGGTGGACGGGGGAGATCACCCGCATCGCGAACGCGCAGGGCCGCGAGGCGTCCGATCTCATCGCTCCCGCCGATGTCGCGGCTGTCCAGTCGCTCGTCGAGGCCGGAACGCTCACCGACAAGCTCGCGCGCCAGGTGCTCGAGGGCGTCATCGCCGGTGAGGGGACGCCCCAAGAGGTCATCGATCGTCGTGGACTCGCGGTCGTCTCGGACGACGGCGCCCTCATCGCCGCGATCGACGACGCCCTCGCCGCCCAGCCCGATGTGCTCGAGAAGATCAGGGACGGCAAGGTCCAGGCAGCGGGCGCGGTGATCGGCGCGGTCATGAAGGCCATGCGCGGTCAGGCGGATGCCGCCCGGGTGCGCGAGCTGATCCTCGAGCGCGCCGGACAGACGGGCTGATCACGCCTGACGTTCGAACGCCGCGAGGTGGTTCTGCGACGCGGCCAGCAACCGCTCGAGGACACGCGCCACGTCATCCGGGGCGTCAGGGATCGCCGCACTCAGGTCGGCGATGTCCGTCTTCTCGATCGTGATGCCGACCTGGACGGCGTCAGCGAGGGACTGGGATCCCTGGGCGATCAGATCGTCGTAGAGGGCTTGCAGTGCCGTGTCCGTGAAGACACCGGGGGCTGCAGATCGCGGGTCATCCACGCCATACGTCGGCAGGAGATTCGCGACGGCCTCTTCGTGCGACGACTCGGATGAGGAGATGCGCTCGAAGATCTGCGTGCCCCACAGTTCGCCGAGCGCGACGTAGACGTCGTGAGCCAGCTTCTCCTCTTCGATCAGGTAGGCCAACTGCGAGTCGATGTCCGCAGGTGCAGACTCTGCGGTCTCGGCAGGCCCGACCGGGGTGGGCTGCGACGTCGGGGTTGACGATCCCGCGGCGCCCTCTCGAGGTGCAACCTCTGCCGTACCGGCGGTGCAGCCGGCGAGGAGCAGTCCGCTCAGGACCGTCGCGCCGATGACGGCCGTACGTGAGACTCTCATGTCCGTTCCCTTCTTCATGGATGGTGGATACCCCCGAGGGTATTTATCCAAACTGGATGCGGTCCCGGAGCACGCTATGTGCGCGCGGTGAGTGGCGGGACGCGAGGCCATGTCGGCGATTCGGGGGAGAATTGCGGAATGGGGCGTGGTGATGGAACGGGTCGGCTCGTCTCTCCGGACGACGCCGACGACACCGGCACCGGCATCCTCCATGTCGACATGGATGCGTTCTACGCGTCGGTCGAGGTGCTCGACGACCCGTCGCTGCGCGGCAAGCCGCTGATCGTCGGAGGCACCGACGGCCGGGCCGTCGTCTCGAGCGCGTCGTACGAGGCGCGTCGATTCGGCGTGCGGTCGGCCATGCCGGTCGGTCAGGCGCTCCGGCTCTGTCCCACCGCGACCGTGGTTCCGCCGCACTTCGACCGCTACGTCGAGCTTTCCCGGCACGTCATGCGGATCTTCTCCGACGTCACACCGCTCGTGGAGCCGCTCTCGATCGACGAGGCCTTCCTCGACGTGCGCGGAGTGCGCCGGCTGTGGGGCGGGCCGGGGGAGGTCGCCCGGATGCTGCGACGCCGCGTGCACGAGGAGACGGGGCTCACCTGCAGCGTCGGCGTCGCCGCGACCAAGCACGTCGCGAAGATGGCATCGACGATCAGCAAGCCGGACGGACTCCTGATCATCGCCGGCGCGGATACGGCGGCGTTCCTCGCTCCGCGGTCGGTGCGTGCGCTCTGGGGGGTGGGTCCCAAGTCCGCCGAGGCGCTCGAGTCCCGCGGCATCCGCACGATCGCCGACGTGCTCGACACACCCCGCAGCGTGCTCGATCGCGCTCTCGGTCCCGCGATGGGAGACCGCGTGTGGCATCTGGCGCGCGGTCTCGACGCGCGAGAGGTCTCGACCAACCGCGTCGAGAAGAGCGTCGGTCACGAGGAGACCTTCCACGACGACATCGACGACGCCGGGGTGCTCCGCTCCGAAC
>CAYOQY010000145.1:0-3760 GCA_964406225.1 uncultured Microbacterium sp. | reverse complement strand
CCGAGGTTGAGCTGCCGCAGGAAGCTCGCGGCCTCGCGCTCGCGCGTGATCCACTTGACGCCCTCACCGCCGGCGAGCGTGCGCTCGGCGCGGATCGTCAGCAGCTGGCCGTCGACGTCGATGTCGACCGAGCCCGGGTCGATGCCCGGAAGGTCGGCGGTCAGGACGTAGTGATCGCCGTCGCGGTACAGATCCATCGGCATGCGACGGGGCCCACGGCGAGCGTCGAACAGGCTCGACGCGAAGCGGTCGAGGTCACGGAACGGATCGTAGGTGGCCATGATTCATCTCCTTGTCGTCGGTGCGGGCGGGGAGGCCCGGCGGTGTGTTCGGGGAGTTGAGTCGCCTTGACTCAACTACGACTAGATTAGCACTCGAACCCCGAGAGTGCCAGCGGTTCGCCGACGGCGAATCACCGCGAAAGCGGGGATGCCGACGGCGTGCGTCAGTGTCGCTGGAACGCCACCAGACCGACGGTGTTGCCCTCGGTGTCGGTGATGAACGCCTGCCACTCGTCGTGTCCCGCCGGCCCGAGAGTGTCGTCGTGATGCGTGAAGATCACGTGCGGGCGCGAGACGACGTCCACGAGACCGTCGAGCCGGTCCAGCGCGTCGTGCACGTTCTCCACGTGCAGGTAGAGCAGGGATGCCGGGGCGTTGCGGTCGAGCAGCAGACGCACGCCATCGAGGTCGAAGAACACGAGCCCCGCCTCATCGAACCGCGCGATCGGCGTGGATTCGAGCAGCACCGTGTAGAAGTCGGCCGCACGATCGAGATCGTCGGCCCGCAACGCCACCTGCACAAGTCCCATCGCAGCCTCCTCGTCCGAAGGATTGCAGTCTGTCAGCCCTATTGTGAATGTGTCTGTCGCGCACCGCGGCACCGAGTTCGCCGGGAGGAGCGCCATGCCCAGTCTGACCGCCGAGTGGACGGCCGACATCGAAGAGGTCAGGCGCATCGCTTCGGAAAGCGGAGGCGCGTTCGACGACGCGTTCGCGCGTCGCTTCGCGGAGCACTTCCCGACGCTGCATCCTCTGTTCGTGCAGCTCTACGGCGAGCGCGGAGACGGTCTCGAGCAGCTCGCCGCCGTGATCGCGGAGGCGTCGGCCTCGTGGAATGCGCGACCCCTCGAGCTCAGGGCGCGCGACGATCTCCGCGAGCAGAACCCCGGATGGTATCTGTCGAACCAGATGCTGGGGGGCGTCTGCTACGTCGACCGGTACGCCGGTTCGCTCGCGGGCGTGCGTGACAGCATCCCGTACTTCGAAGAACTCGGCCTGACCTACCTGCACCTCATGCCGCTGTTCGAGAGCCCCGAGGGCAACTCCGACGGAGGGTACGCCGTCTCGAGCTATCGCCACGTCAACCCCACTCTCGGCTCGATGGACGACCTGGCCTCGCTCGCGGCGGACCTGCGCCTGGCCGGCATCTCGCTCGTGGTGGACTTCATCTTCAACCACACGAGCAACGAGCACGAGTGGGCGAAGAAGGCCGTCGCGGGAGAACCCGGCTACGAGGACTTCTACCTGATCTTCCCCGACCGCACGATGCCGGACGAGTACGAGAAGACGGTGCGGGAGATCTTCCCGGACGACCACCCCGGCTCCTTCGTGCAGCTTCCGGACGGGCGCTGGATCTGGGCGACGTTCTATCACTTCCAGTGGGACCTCAACTACGCCAACCCCGCGGTGTTCCGCGCGATGGCGGGCGAGATGCTCTTCCTCGCCAACCAGGGGGTCGAGATCCTGCGCATGGACGCCGTCGCCTTCATCTGGAAGCGCCTGGGCACCCCGTGCGAGTCGCTCCCCGAAGCGCACCTGCTGCTGCGGGCGTTCAACGCCGTGCTGCGCATGGCCGCCCCGAGCCTGCTGTTCAAGTCCGAGGCGATCGTGCACCCCGACGAGGTGATCGAATACGTCTCGCTCGAGGAGTGCCAGCTGTCGTACAACCCGCTGCAGATGGCGCTCACGTGGGAGGCGCTCGCGACGCGTGACCCGCGGATGCTGCAGCAGGCGCTCGAGCGCCGCCATGCGCTGCCGGCCGGCACGGCGTGGGTCAACTACGTCCGCAGCCACGACGACATCGGCTGGACGTTCGCCGACGAGGATGCCGCCGAGTTCGGCATCGAGGGCTACTCTCACCGCCGCTTCCTCAACGACTTCTACGTCGGCCGCTTTCCGGGCAGCTTCGCGCGCGGCGTGCCCTTCCAGGAGAACCCGAAGACCGGCGACGCGCGCATCGCGGGGACGACCGCGTCGCTCGCCGGGATCGAGGCGGGGGACGCCGGCGGCGTCGACCGGGTGCTCCTGGCGCACGCGATCGCGATGTCCACGGGCGGGGTGCCGCTCGTCTACCTCGGCGACGAGGTCGCTCAGCTGAACGACTACTCCTACGTCGACGACGAGGCCACCGCGGGAGACAGCCGCTGGGTGCACCGCCCGCTCCGGCCCGCGGAGCGCTACGACGAGCGGACGGATCCGACCACGACGGCGGGCCGGGTCTACGCGGGCCTCACCGAACTCATCCGCGCACGGCAGGGGACCCCCGAGCTGGCCGGCGGAGAACTGATCGGCTTCGACGCGAAGCATCCGTCCGTCCTCGGCTATCAGCGCCCGGGCGCGGTGTCGGTGGTGCTCGTGCTCGCGAACGTCGGCGACGACCTGGCGCTGATCGACCCCCTCACCCTGAGCGGATTCGAGGGCGCCGCGACCGACGTCGTGACGGGCGACCACGTCGACCTGGAGCGCGGCCTCGCGCTGGAGGCCCACCGCTTCGTGTGGCTGCGAGTGGTGCCGCGCCGCACCTGAGCGCAGGCGTCAGGCGGTCCCGGCGGAATCCTCGGACGTGGGGTCCGGCGCCGCAGCGGTCGTCGGCTCGGGCTCGACGAGCGGCCGACCGATCACGCCGATGCCCACGGCTTCATGGCTGGGATCGGGCTCGGCGGGCGCGGGCGCCTTCGGCTCCTCCCCCGGCGCCTTCTCGGTGCTGGGCTCTTCGAGCTCATCGGTCGCCGGCGTCTCCGGCTCATCGTGCGCGGTCTCGTCGTGCCCGGTCTCGTCGTGCCCGGTCTCGTCGTGCCCGGTCTCGTCCTGCCCGTTCTGGGCGCGTGCGGATTCTGTCGTCATCGGGGGCTCCGTTCGTTCACCCGAGCATCTCGCCCGGCAGACGTCGACCGGTAGGGCTTGACAGGATGACTCGGTGACGGGCCGGATGAGTGTCGACCGTCGGCGCGTCAGGCTTCACCCTCGTCCGCGGCGAGGCTGTGCCAGATGTCGAACGTGACGGATGCCGCCTGCGCGGCGTCGCCCGCGGCGAGCAGGTCGATCAGCTGGTCGTGACGCTCGAGTGCGGCCTGCCCGTCCACGCTGAAGCGCAGCAGCTCCGCCCGGCGGACGACGGGCTCGAACTGCTCGAGGACGGCGGCGAGCGCGCGGTTTCCGAGCGCCACGACGGGAACGCGGTGCAGCGCCTCGTCGGCGTCGAGCGCGGCCGCGATGTCACCGGCCGCGACCGCGTCCGCGAAACGTCGGTTGGCCGTGCGCATGTGCGCGATGTCGTCGTCCGCGAGCCGCCCGGCCGTCTCGCGCACCGCGAGCGCGTGCATCGCGGCGAGGACGTCGCGCGCGTCGCGCACCGCCTGCGCGTCGAGCGCGCTCACCGTCGTAGAGCGGCCCGGCACGGCCACGACCAGGCCGCTCGCGGCGAGGCGCAGGAGCGCTTCGCGCACGGGGGTGCGGCTCACACCGAGCCAGGCCGCGAG
>CAYOQY010000144.1:2228-3781 GCA_964406225.1 uncultured Microbacterium sp. | reverse complement strand
GCGATCACCTCGGCGCCGTCCGGAAGGCGTGTGCTGATCGACGGCGGCACGGGCTCGCGCAGCGGGGCGAGGGCCTCCTGCAGTCCGTCCAAGCGCAGCATCGAGCCGGGCTCGCGACGCGTGTCGGTCGATGTCACGATGCGCCCCGAGGCGTTCACGACCGCGATCGGTGTGCCCGCGGCGCGGAGGAGGGGGAGCAGCTCCTGCTCCAGCCGGTCGACGAGGACGTCCATCCCGACGACGCCGAGCAGCCGCCCGTCGACCGTCACGGGCGTCGTGATGGTCACCGTGTAGTCGTCCGTGCACACGTAGTCCACATAAGGGCCGGTGACGTGGCGCGTGCCGGTGCGGGCGGGGTAGCGCCACCACTCGAGCGTCGTGTAGTCGCGGAACTGGTCGCTCGAGGGGTCGTCGATCGTCGCCAAGCGGCGGATGCCGGCTGCACCGCCGAGCCACCAGGCGAGGTGCCACTGCGCATCCGACAGCAGACCGGGCGCGGCGACGAAGCCCGATCCGGTGATGAGCCCGTCGTCGGCGAGTGCCGAGACCGCCGTGGCTTCGACGACCGGATCGAGGGTCTCGGCGGAGGGGGCGGCTTCCGACGTGAGGTGATCCTGCAGGCGATCGCGCCAGTCGTCGATCGTCGCGAAGAGCTCGTCGAACGTCGCGGCGACGCGCTCGGCGATCTCGGCGGGGGCGCGGGTGACGGGCGCGGTCGCGCCGCCTCGGGACACGGGATTCATCTCACTCCTCGCGCGGTCATGTCGGCGGATGCGTCGAGCCGCGCCTTCTCGTCGACCAGCCACTCCAGCGCGGAGGTGGCCTGTGCGATCGTCGCCGTCCGGGCCGCTGCGGGGTCGACGGCTTCGATCGCCTCGATCACGCGCATCCGTGCGGCGCCGCTGCGGTCACGGTACTCCTGCTCGCGCAGGCAGAGCCAGAGGAGGGGACCCGCGTCGCTCTGCAGGCGCACCTCTTCGCGCACGAGTCGCGGGGACTGGCTGATCGCGGCGACTTCGAGCTGAAACCGGCCGAGCGCACGCCGGGCGCCGCCCGCGGTGGAGAGGTCGGCCGAATCGTGGATCGCGCGCAGCGCGTCGGTGTCGTCGCGGCTCGCGCGGTCGGCGGCGATCTCGGCGGCGGTACCGGCGATCGCGGAGACGTGCAGGGCGAGGTCGCGCAGTTCGATGCGGGAGTGTCCGCGGACCCGGGATTCCAGCATGCGGGCGGCCGCCTCGCGGTCGTAGGTGACGAAGCTGCCGCCGTCCCGTCCGCGGCGGGTGGTCACGAGCCCTCGATCGCGCATGCCCTCGAGCGCCTCGCGCGCCGTGACGAGCGCGACACCCAGGCTGCGCGAGAGCTCCGACTCGCTCGGCAGCCGCTCGCCGTCGCGGAGGACGCCGCTCACGATCGCGTCCGTCAGGCGCTGCTCCACGAGTTCGGCGCGGCCGGTGCCGTCCAACGGAGCGAACACGACCGATCTCGCGGCATCACGATGGCCCGTCGAGTTCGGCATGAGTGCGGCGCTCCCTCGCGTCTCCCTGTGGCCATCG
>CAYOQY010000144.1:0-2128 GCA_964406225.1 uncultured Microbacterium sp. | reverse complement strand
GTAGATGACATATGGTTCCATATGATTTAGTAGCACCGACGTCGAAGGGGACGGTCGTATGACGCAACAGCCAGCCATCCGGCTCTCGGGGCTCACCAAGGAATTCACTTCCGCCAAGGGGGGAGCCCTCACCGCCGTCGACCACGTCGATCTCGAGATCGCGGCCGGCGAGTTCTTCTCCATGCTCGGCCCGTCCGGATCGGGCAAGACCACGGTTCTCCGCCTGATCGCCGGCTTCGAGCGTCCGACGAGCGGCACGATCGAACTGTTCGGCCAGGACGTGACGGCGAAGGCGCCGTTCGACCGCGACGTCAACACCGTCTTCCAGGACTACGCGCTCTTCCCCCACATGAGCGTTCTCGACAACGTCGCCTACGGTCTGCGGGTGCGCGGGATGGGGCGGAAGGAGCGGCGGGAACGCGCGGCCAAAGCCCTCGCCGCCGTCCGTCTCGAGAGCCTCGCAGACCGCAAGCCGTCCCAGCTCTCGGGCGGCCAGCGTCAGCGCGTCGCCCTCGCGCGCGCGACGGTCGTCGAGCCGAAGGTGCTGCTCCTGGACGAACCGCTCGGTGCGCTCGACCTCAAGCTCCGCGAGCAGATGCAGGTCGAGCTCAAGCAGATCCAGCGAGAGATCGGCATCACGTTCATCTTCGTGACCCACGATCAGGAGGAGGCGCTGACCCTCTCCGATCGCATCGCGGTCTTCAACGCCGGGCGCATCGAACAGCTCGGCACCCCGCGCGAACTCTACGAGGCGCCGGCATCCCGCTTCGTCGCCGACTTCGTCGGAACGTCGAACGTGTTCGACCCCGACCGGTCGCACCAGCTGATCGGTCGTGCGGGTGAGCACACCATCCGGCCCGAGAAGCTGACCCTCTCGAGCGAACCCGGATCGGGCGAGGGCATCCGGTCGGCACCCGGCACCGTCGTCGAGTCGATCTACGTCGGCAACGCGATCCGTCGTGTGGTCGATCTGGATGCCGGAATGCGGGTCACCGTGCTCGAACCGAACGACCGATCGCGCACCGCGGACCAGGACCGCGGCGACCGCGTTCACGTGAGCTGGCACGACGAGGACGTCGTCGCCCTCATACCCCCGGGAACCTGACCCGGGACACCGCCGTGGGCGCCCGCCCCGGCTCACAGCACCGAGAGGAAGAACAATGAAGTACCTCACACGGGGTGCGCGCGGCACGGCCGTCGCGACCCTCGCGATCGGCGCGGTCATCGCGCTGACCGCCTGCGGAACGAGCTCGGGCGGCAGCGCGGAGCCGAGCGAAGCGGCCGACGAGCTGGGCGAGATGGAGGGCTCGGTCTCGATCCTCGCTTGGCCGGGCTACGTCGAGGACGGCAGCAACGACCCCGCCGTCGATTGGGTCTCGGGCTTCGAGGACGAGACCGGCTGCATGGTGGAGTCCAAGACGTACGGCACGTCCGACGAGGCGGTCAACCTCATGAAGACCGGCGAGTACGACGTGGTGGCGGCATCCGGCGATGCGACCCTGCGTCTGATCGCCGGCGGCGACGTCGCTCCGGTGAACACCGACCTGATCCCGAGCTACGACGGGGTGTTCGACTTCCTCAAGGGCAAGGAGTGGAACTCGGTCGACGGCGTCTCGTACGGTGTGCCGCACGGCTACGGCGCCAACCTGCTGCTGTACAACACGGAGGTCGTGAGTCCCGCGCCCACGTCGTGGGACATCGTGTTCGACAAGGCGAGCGAGTACAGCGGCAAGATCACCGCATACGACTCTCCGATCTACATCGCGGATGCCGCGGTCTACCTGATGACCCACCAGCCCGAGCTCGGCATCGAGAACCCGTACGCGCTGGATGAGGAGCAGTTCCAGGCGGCGGTCGACCTGCTCAAGGAACAGCGCCCGCACATCAGCGAGTACTGGTCGGACTACCTGAAGGAGATCTCGGCGTTCGAGACCGGCGACTCGGTCGCGGGGACGACGTGGCAGGTCATCCAGAACGTGCTCGCCGGCGGGGGCGCCACGACGGACGTCGTCCTCCCCGAGGAGGGCGCGACCGGATGGTCGGACACCTGGATGATCGCCTCCGAGGCCGCCAGCCCGAACTGCGCGTACGCGTGGCTCGACTGGATCGCCAGCCCCGAGGTGAACGC
>CAYOQY010000143.1:0-4017 GCA_964406225.1 uncultured Microbacterium sp. | reverse complement strand
CGCCGATGCCGTACGAGCCCATCGTGACGGTCACGAGCTTGCCGTTCTCGTCGAGCACCTTGAGTCCGAGCGCTTCGGCGTACTTGCGGCCGAGCTGGAAGACGTGTCCGATCTCCATGCCGCGGGCGAGCGTGACCGCACCCGATCCGTCGGGCGCCGGGTCGCCCTCGCGGACGGTGGAGACCTCCACGAACCCGTCGGATGCGAAGTCGCGTCCGGCAACGAGCGAGTGCACGTGCTTCTGGTCGATGTTCGCGCCGGTGATCCAGCTCGTCCCCTCGACGACCCGCGGGTCGAGCAGGTACCGGATGCCGGTCGCGGACTCCTCGCCGAGGATCGCTCCCGTCGGGGACCAGGGTCCGATGTACCCCTTCGTGAGCATCGGGTGGCGCTCGAAGTCCTCGTCGGTGGCCGCTTCGACCGCCGCGGGCGCGAAGGCGACCTCGACGCGCTTGTCGTCGACGTCGCGGTCACCGGGCAGACCGATGATCACGAGCTCACGCGTGCCGTCGAGGTGCGTGAGGGCCAGCACGACGTTCTTGAGCGTGTGCGCCGCGGTCCACTCCCCCTCCGCCGGGGCGTCGAGGTGGGCGTTGGCGTGCGCGACGAGCGTCGCGATCGTCGGGGTGTCGGGCGAGTCGAAGATCACCGGATCCGGAAGCCCGTCGTAGGGGATCGGCTCGGGCGCCACCGTCGTGAACGCCTCGACGTTCGCCGCGTAGCCGCCGGCCGAGCGCACGAACGTGTCCTCCCCCACCGGCGTGGGGTGCAGGAACTCCTCGGATCGGGATCCGCCCATCGCGCCGGCATCCGCCTGCACGATGACGTACTCCAGGCCCAGCCGCGCGAAGATGCGCTCGTACGCATCGCGCTGGGCCATGTAGGAGGCGTCCAGGCCGGCATCCGTGTAGTCGAACGAGTACGCGTCCTTCATCGTGAACTCGCGGCCGCGGAGGAGGCCCGCACGGGGGCGCGCCTCGTCGCGGTACTTGTCCTGGATCTGGTAGATCGACAGCGGAAGGTCCTTGTACGAGGAGTACAGGTCCTTCACGAGCAGGGTGAAGACCTCTTCGTGCGTCGGAGCGAGCAGATAGTCGGCGCCCTTGCGGTCTTTCAGGCGGAAGATGCCGTCGCCGTACTCCTCCCAGCGACCGGTCACCTCGTAGGGCTCCCGCGGCAGCAGCGCCGGGAAGTGCACCTCGTACGCGCCGGCGTTCGCCATCTCCTCGCGGATGATCGTCTCGATCTTGCCCTTCACCCGCAGGCCCAGCGGCAGCCAGGCGAACACACCCGGCGCCTGACGACGGATGTAACCGGCGCGGACGAGCCATCGGTGCGAGGCGACCTCGGCATCCGAGGGGTCTTCGCGCAGCGTGCGGAGGAAGTAGTGCGAGAGACGTGTGACCACGAGGGTCAAGCTTAGACGCGCGGCCGTCGGCGGTCCCGCGTCGGGTACCGTCGGAGACCCGCTCCACTGGCAGCGCCGCCCGCCGCGCGGTGCCTACGCTGGGGTGATGAGGACCGTGCTGCTGACCGGATTCGAGCCCTTCGCGGGAGACCTGTCCAACCCGTCGGGTGACGCCGTGGAGATCGTCGCCGCGACGTGGACCGGTCCCGAACAGCTCGTGACGGAGGTTCTGCCGGTCACGTTCGAGGGGTCGCGGGCGCGCATGACGACGCTGATCGAGCAGCATCGACCGGAGCTCGTGATCGCCGCCGGTCTCGCGGGCGGACGACGCGCGATCGGCATCGAGCGCATCGCGGTCAACCTCGTGGACGCACGGATCCCCGACAACGACGGATCCCAGCCGGTCGATGTCGCAGTGGCCGAAGGAGCACCCGCCGCCTACTTCTCCTCCCTGCCCGTCAAGGCGATCGCGCGAGATCTGGAGCGCGCGGGAATCCCGGCCGAGGTTTCCCATTCGGCGGGGACGTTCGTGTGCAATCACGTCTTCTTCGTCGCGATGGATGCCGTACCCCCGGGAGTCCGGTGCGGTTTCGTCCATGTGCCGTGGTCGCAGGAGAGCAGCCCGTCGTCGCAGACCGGCTCGCTCCCCCTGCAGCACATCGCCCGCGCGCTCGAGATCGCGGTGCGCACGTCGCTGAGCACGCACGACGACATCCGGACCCCGGGTGGATCGCTGCACGGAACTTGACAGACGACGGACCGACGCGGTGCAATATATTGCATTCCGCCCGTGGTCTCCCGCGGGGCGCCACCGCCACCCGAGGATTCCCATGAAGCTCGCCGAGTTCCCCCGCCACCCGCTCACCTTCGGGCCCAGCCCTCTCCAGCACCTGAAGCGATTGACGCAGCACCTCGGCGGCGCGCAGGTCTGGGCCAAGCGCGAAGACGTCTCGAGCGGGCTCGCGTACGGCGGGAACAAGATCCGCAAACTGGAGTACATCGTCCCCGACGTCCTCGCATCCGGCGCCGACACCCTGGTCTCGATCGGCGGCTACCAGTCGAACCACACGCGCCAGGTCGCCGCCGTCGCCGCCCACCTGGGGCTGAAGGCACGGCTCGTGCAGGAGAAGTGGGTGCCGTGGGATGACCCGGTGAACGACAAGGTGGGCAACATCCTGCTGTCGCGCATGATGGGCGCCGACTCCCGGCTCGACGACGCCGGATTCGACATCGGGGTGCGCGATTCATGGAAGAACGCGCTCGCGGAGGTGGAGGCGTCCGGCGGCAAGCCCTACCCGATCCCGGCCGGCGCGTCCGAGCACCCGCTCGGCGGTCTCGGTTTCGCGAATTGGGCCTTCGAGGTCGCCGAGCAGGAGAAGGCGCTCGGCATCACGTTCGACACGATCATCGTGTGCACGGTGACCGGCTCGACCCACGCCGGCATGATCGCCGGCTTCGCTGCCCTGGAAGACCTCACCGGCGTGAAGCGCCGCGTGCTCGGCATCGACGCGTCGGCGACGATCGAGAAGACGCGCGACCAGGTCGAGCGCATCGCGCGCCACACCGCGGCGCTGATCGAGCTCGGGCGCGATCTCCGCGACGACGAGCTCCAGGTGCTCGAGGGATGGGCGGGCGATCTGTACGGCATCCCCGTCGACTCGACGATGCAGGCGATGGCCCTCGGCGCGCAGCTCGAGGCGATGATCACCGACCCCGTCTACGAAGGCAAGTCCCTCGCGGGCCTCATCGACCTCGTGCAGGGCGGCGACATCCCGAAGGACTCGCACGTGCTCTACGCGCACCTCGGCGGGCAGCCGGCGATCAACGCGTACCACTCGCTCTGGAGCTGAGCCAGACCGGGCTCTGATCGCGCGCGAGGGTCGGAAAATGCGTCGTAGGTCGGACGATGCGCGTCGGATCTTCCGACCCCCGCGTGATTCTCCGACCTTCGGATGCCGCGCCCTGCGAAGCGCGCCCCGCTCAGCTCGTGATGACCTGCGCCGTGCCGATGCCGGCTTCGGGCCCCATCTCGGCGGCGAGGCGGTTGGCCTCTTCGATGAGCGTCGCGACGATGTCGGCTTCGGGGACGGTCTTGATGACCTGGCCCTTCACGAAGATCTGCCCCTTGCCGTTGCCCGAGGCCACACCGAGGTCGGCTTCGCGCGCCTCTCCGGGACCGTTGACGACGCATCCCATGACGGCGACGCGCAGCGGCACGGTCATGTCCTTCAGGCCTTCGGTGACGTCGTCCGCGAGCGTGTAGACGTCGACCTGCGCCCGCCCGCAGGACGGGCACGACACGATCTCGAGCTTGCGCTCGCGCAGATTGAGCGACTGCAGGATCTGGTGGCCGACCTTGACCTCTTCGGCCGGAGGCGCCGAAAGAGACACGCGGATCGTGTCACCGATGCCCTCCCCGAGCAGGATGCCGAAAGCCGTGGCGCTCTTGATCGTCCCCTGGAACGCGGGGCCCGCCTCGGTCACGCCGAGGTGCAGGGGCCAGTCGCCGCGCTCGGCGAGCAGACGGTAGGCCTTGACCATGACGACCGGGTCATTGTGCTTGACCGAGATCTTGAAGTCGTGGAAGTCGTGCTCCTCGAAGAGCGACG
>CAYOQY010000142.1:0-4297 GCA_964406225.1 uncultured Microbacterium sp. | reverse complement strand
CCTCACATCTTGGCGTAGCGCGCGCGGGCGAAGCAGAACACGCCGTAGACGACCAGGCCGGCCCCGACGATCCACAGGATGATCGGGCCGAACGGCAGTGCGGCGAGCGCGTGGAGCGCAGCGTCCAGTCCGCCCGCGGCTGAGGGGTCGTTCGTCAGCGCGGCGACGATGAAGAGGATGCCGGCCACGCCGACGGCGATGCCCTTCGCGACGTACCCGACCGTGCCGAAAACGAGGATGCCCTTCGCCGCGCCCCGCTCGGCTTCGCCGCCGCTCGGGAGGGCGAGGTTCTTCTCGAACGCGCGGGTGATGCCGCGGACGACGAATGCGACGCCGATGCCGGCGATCACAAGGCCGATGAGGACGAGAAGGAAGACGCCGCCGGGGGTGGCGAGCAGCTGGGCGCTCAGGGTGGTCGACTGGTCCGACGAGTCGGTCTGACCGCCCATCGCGTACACGAACGCGGTGATCGCGATCGCGATGTAGGCGACGGCCGTGCCGACGAACTTGATGCGGTAGCCCCACTTCTTCTTGTCGTCGGCGTCGCGCACGAGGAAGGCCTCGGCGATCTGCCAGATCGCGAGGGCGAACAGGCCGATCGCGATGATCCAGAGCAGGGCGAGACCGAGCGGCGCGTTGCGGATCTGCTCCATCGCGCCGCCCTGGTCGGCTTCGGCGCCGCCGCCGGTCGCGACCGTGATCGCGAGCAGGCCGATGACGATGTGGACGATACCGAGGACGACGTAGCCGATGCGCGCGACGATGCGGAACGCCGTCGAATCCTGGGCCGCTCGGGCGGCGGACGTGGGGGTTGTCATACGGGAAGCGTAGCCAGCCTGGGAATCCGCCGCGACGGGGTTGACTACAGCGTGATCACCGTGTCATTCACGGCTTCCGCGTCGGTCTCCCACAGGCCCGTGAACCGCTCGGCGACCGCGCCTTCGAGACCCTCGAGGCTCTTGACCCGGAAGACGACGGCCGCGGCCGACAGCGGTCGTCCGGCATCCCGCGCGTCCTTCGCGAAGCCCTGGGCGACCGCGCGCGTCCAGGCTTCGCTCGCGGCCTTCACCGCGGCGTAGTTCGCCCCGCCGGCGAGGGGACGCGTGACGGATGTCGACGACACGATCGCGAGGCGACCGGCCTCGGACGCACGCAGATCGGCGTCGAACGCGCGCGTCACGTGACGCAGGGCGGTGAACGAGCGCTCGAGGAAGCGGTAGTCCTCCTCGCTCTGTCCCGCCAGCCCCCCGCCGCCGCGCCACCCGCCGACGAGGTGCAGGAGGCCGTCGACCGGCCCCACCGCCTCGTGCACCCGCCGCGCGAGGGCGTGGACGTCGGCCTCGTCGGTCAGATCGCACACCTCGAGCCGGATGCCGGGCACGGCGCGCGCGAGCTCGTCGAGCTTGTCGGCATCCCGGCCCACGGCGACCACCCGCGCCCCGGCCGTGGCCAGGGCGCGGGCCGCCGCGAGCCCGCTCGCACTCGTCGCGCCGGCGAGGAGGACGACGCGACCGGAGACGCTCATCGCTCCTGCGAGGCTCCGGTGATGCCGGCGGTCGACTCGATCACCGGGCGCATCTTCTTCTCGAGCGCCTCGAAGAACATCGACAGCGGGAACTCGTCGTCCAGGACCGCGTCGGTGTAGCCCTTCGCGGGCCCCGCGAGCACCTCGCGCGGCAGGCCCTGCGCCCACGCCGACGCCGGGTGCGGGGTGAGGGTGCCGCGGACGAGCTCGTACGCGGCGAGCCAGTGCGCCATCTTCGGCCGGTCGATCGAGCGCCAGTACAGCTCGTCGATCGCGTCGCCGAGCGCGACGACCGCGGCCGGGACGTCGGCCCAGTCGAACGCGAGCGACGTGTCGGTCCAGTGCAGCACGCCCCGCTGGTGCAGCCAGGCGAACAGCAGCTGGCCGCCGACGGCGTCGTAGTTGCGCACGCGCGTGCCGGTGATCGCGAACCGGAAGATGCGGTCGAAGATCACGGCGTACTGCACGAGCTTCGCGTGCTCGAGCATCTCCGCCTCGGCGGCGTCAAGCGGCTCGCCCGCGTCGACCCTGTCCTGCAGGCGCTTCTGGATCGCGACGCACTCGCGGAACGCCGTCAGGTCGCAGCGCAGCTCTTCGAGCGAGTACAGGAAGAACGGCATCCGCTGCTTGATCATGAAGGGGTCGAACGGCAGGTCGCCGCGCATGTGCGTGCGGTCGTGGATGATGTCCCACATCACGAACGTCTTCTCGGCGAGTTCCTGGTCATCGAGCATGCGCGCGGCGTCTTCGGGCAGGTCGAGCTTCGTGATCTCGGAAGCGGCGCGAACGACACGGCGGTAGCGCGCGGCCTCGCGGTCCTGGAAGATCGCCCCCCACGTGAACGTCGGGATCTCGCGCATCGCGACGGTCTCGGGGAAGAGCACGGCCGAGTTCGTGTCGTAGCCGGGGGTGAAGTCGATCAGGCGCAGGCTGACGAACAGGTGGTTGACGTACTCGGTCTCGAGCTGTGCGATGAAATCGGGCCAGATCACCTCGACGATGAGCGCCTCGACGTGACGGTCGCGCGAGCCGTTCTGCGTGTACATCGGGAAGACGACGAGATGGCGGATGCCGTCCTCGCGGTGCTCCTGCGGCTGGAAGGCGACGAGCGAATCGTAGAAGTCGGGCACGCCGAAGCCGCTGTCGGCCCAGCGCTCGAAGTCGTGGGCGCTGGCCGCGAGGTACTCGGCGTCGTGCGGGAACCACGGCGAGAGGGCGCGGATGGCCTCCACGATCGTCTCGACGTAGGCACGGGCGTCGGCGTGGTCGGCGGGCTCCGGGACCGACCCGTCCTGTGCCTGGATGCCCTGGAGGGCGATCGCGGCGTCCTTGAGCGCACGCCACGACGCGGTGTCCTCCGCGTTCCGCGCGAGGGTGTCCTCGACGACCTCGGGTTCGCCGACGACGGCCTGCGACGCACCGGTGTGGTGGATCTGGCTGAGGGACATGGGAAACCTCCGATCTGCGGAAAGAGGCGGAAAAGTTCCGGTGATCACCGGACTCTGACGATATTCTTCCATGTCATGACCGATCCTGTCGACGCGGCGATCCTCGCGGAGGTGTCGCGCGACGCGCGCGCCACGCTGTCCCAGCTCTCGGAGCGCGTCGGACTCGGCGTCTCGGCGGTGCAGGCGCGGCTGCGCCGCCTGGAGAGTTCGGGCACGATCGCCGGGTACCGCGCCGTGCTCGACCCCGAGGCGGTGGGGCGACCGCTCTCGGCGTTCATCGAGATCACGCCGCTGGATCCCTCCCAGCCCGACAACGCCCCCGAGCTCCTCGAGCACCTGAGCGAGATCGAGGCGTGTCACTCCATCGCCGGCGACGCGGCGTACATCCTGTTCGTGCGCGTGGCGGGGCCTCGGGATCTGGAGGCCCTCATCCGCGAGATCCGGCTTGCGGCATCCGTCAGCACGCGCACGACCGTCGTGCTGCAGACGTTCTACGAGAACCGCCCGATCGCCCTCTGACCCCCGCGCGCCCGCACCCCGCGCTGCCCGCGCCGAGGAGGTGGGTTGCGCGCCGAGAAGGTGGGCACCTTCTCGGCGGATACCCCACCTTCTCGGCGGGAGGGGCGGATGCCGCGTCAGTCGTGCTGCGGGAAGCCCAGGTTCAGGCCGCCGTGCGACGGGTCCAGCCACCGGCTCGTCACGGCCTTCTCCTGCGTGAAGAAGTCGAACCCGTGCGGGCCGTAGGCCTTCGCGTCGCCGAACAGCGACGCCTTCCAGCCGCCGAACGAGTGGTAGGCCACCGGTACCGGGATCGGCACGTTGATGCCGACCATGCCGACCTGGACCTCCCGCTGGAAGCGGCGCGCCGCGCCGCCGTCGTTCGTGAAGATCGCGGTGCCGTTGCCGTAGCGGCCGGCGTTGATGATACCGAGGCCGTCTTCGTAGCCGTCGACCCGCACGACGGAGAGCACGGGGCCGAAGATCTCGTCGGTGTACACCGTCGAGGAGGTCGGCACCTTGTCGATCAGCGTCGGCCCGAGCCAGAAGCCGTTCGGGTCGCCGTCGATCTCGACGTCGCGGCCGTCCACGACGACCGAGGCCCCATCCGCCGAAGCCACGTCGATGTACGACGCGACCTTGTCACGGTGCACCTCGGTGATGAGCGGACCCATGTCGCAGCCGCGTGTGCCGTCGCCGGTGCGCAGCGTCCCCATGCGCTCGGACACCTTCTGCACGAACGCGTCGGCCACGGTGTCGACCGCGAGGACCACCGAGATCGCCATGCAGCGCTCACCCGCCGAGCCGAAGCCCGCGTTGACGGCGG
>CAYOQY010000141.1:0-4323 GCA_964406225.1 uncultured Microbacterium sp. | reverse complement strand
CTCGCCGTCATCCCCGGTGACGGGATCGGTCCGGAGGTCATCGCCGAGGCGGAGAAGGTCCTGGATGCCGCGACGGCGGGCTCCGGCATCCGTTTCGAGCGCACGCGATTCTCGCTGGGTGCGGCGCGCTACCTCAAGACCGGCGACACGCTGACGGATGCCGACCTCGCGGCGATCGCCGACCACGATGCGATCCTGCTCGGCGCCGTCGGAGGAGTGCCCGGAGACGAGCGCCTGAAGAACGCGAACATCGAGCGCGGGCTGCTGCTGAAACTGCGGTTCGAGCTCGACCACTACGTGAACCTCCGCCCCTCGAAGCTCTACCCGGGCGCGCCCGGCCCGCTCGCCGACCCCGGTGAGATCGACTTCGTCGTCGTGCGCGAAGGCACCGAGGGTCCGTACGTCGGCAACGGCGGGTCGATCCGCACGGGGACGCCGCACGAAGTCGCGAACGAGACGTCGGTGAACACCGCCTTCGGCATCGAGCGCGTCGTGCGCTACGCGTTCGACCTCGCCGAGCGCCGCCGCAGGAAGCTCACGCTCGTGCACAAGACGAACGTGCTCGTGCACGCGGGCGGCATGTGGCAGCGCATCGTGAACGAGGTGGCGAAGGAGCACCCCGATGTCGCGGTAGATTATCTGCACGTCGACGCGGCGACGATCTTCCTGGTCACAAACCCGTCCCGCTTCGACGTCATCGTCACCGACAACCTCTTCGGCGACATCCTGACAGACCTGGCCGGCGCCGTCACCGGTGGCATCGGTCTCGCCGCATCCGGGAACATCAACCCGGACGGCGCGTTCCCGTCGATGTTCGAGCCCGTCCATGGTTCGGCGCCCGACATCGCGGGTCAGCAGAAGGCCGATCCCACGGCCGCGATCCTCTCCGTCTCGCTCCTGCTCGACCACCTCGGGCTCCGCGAGGAGGCCACGCGCGTCACCCGCGCCGTCGAGGACGACATCGCGACGCGGGATGCCGCCCACCGACCCACCGCGCAGATCGGCGACGCGATCGTGAAGAGGCTCCAGGCGTAATCTGGAGTCCTCGCGAGCGTCGCCCGCACACTCACCCAGGACGTGACATGACCCTCATCGACACCGACCCCGACACCGGACTCGAGCCCCTCCGGTTCACCGTGACCAAGAACCTCGCGGCGAAGACCGCCGCGGAGCGCGACGCGATCCTCGCATCGCCCGGCTTCGGCCAGCACTTCACCGACCACATGGTCGACATCTGCTGGTCCACCGGCGGCGGGTGGCACCGCCCGCGCGTGCAGCCGTACGGCCCCATCACCCTGGACCCTTCGGCGGCCGTGCTGCACTACGGCCAGGAGATCTTCGAGGGCATCAAGGCCTACCGCCACGCGGACGGGTCGATCCACACGTTCCGTCCCGACCAGAACGGTCGCCGCCTGCAGCGCTCGGCGCGTCGCCTGGCGCTGCCCGAGCTGCCGGTGAGCTACTTCATCCAGTCTCTGCGCGAGATCATCGCGGTCGACGGCGCGTGGGTGCCCTCGGGCAAGGACCAGAGCCTGTACCTGCGGCCCTTCATGTTCGCGAAGGAGGCCTTCCTCGGTGTGCGGCCCGCGCACAAGGTCGCGTACTACGTGATCGCGTCGCCCGCCGGCGCGTACTTCCACGGCGGGGTCAACCCGGTCAGCATCTGGCTGAGCGAGGACTACGCGCGCGCCGGCAAGGGCGGCACCGGTGCGGCCAAGACGGGGGGCAACTACGCCGCCTCACTCCTGCCGCAGTCCGAGGCCTACGAGAACGAGTGCGACCAGGTGGTCTTCCTGGACGCCGACCGCAACGTCGAGGAGCTCGGCGGCATGAACGTCGTGTTCGTGTACAAGGACGGCACGCTCGTCACGCCCCAGTCGCCGTCGATCCTCGAGGGCATCACGCGCGACTCGATCCTGCAGCTCGCCGCGGACCGCGGCCACAAGGTCGAGGGGCGCAACGTCTCGCTCGACGAGTGGCGGCAGGGTGTCGCCTCCGGCGACATCGTCGAGGTGTTCGCGTGCGGTACCGCCGCGGTGGTCACCCCGATCGGCGTGCTCAAGGGCAAGGACTTCTTCGACGAGCAGCCGCTCGGCACGCTGGCTCTGGAGCTGCGCAAGGAGCTGACCGACATCCAGTACGGTCGCGCCGAAGACAAGCACGGCTGGCTGCTGCGCCTCGACGACTGATCACATCCGTCGTCTTCACCCGCGAGACTGCTTCGGAGCGCCGAAACGGCGGGGAAACCCCTACGTTTCGGCGTCCGGATGCAGTCTCGCGGTCTGTGCGGGAGGGGAGCGGATGCCGCGGCCTGAGTAGGCTGATCCGGTGAGGATCGCACGCTTCAGCCACCAGGACGCCATCCGCTACGGCATCGTCGACGAGACCGATCTGGTCGTGCTCGACGGCGACCCGATGTTCGCGGGGTTCGACACGACGGGGGAGCGCGTGCCCCTCGCCGACGTCGCGCTGCTCGCCCCCGTGATCCCGCGCTCGAAGATCGTCTGCGTCGGACGCAACTACCGTGCGCACGCGGAAGAGCTCGGCAATGAGGTGCCGGCCGAGCCGATGCTGTTCTTCAAGCCGAACACGGCCGTGATCGGTCCGGGCGACACGATCGTGCGACCGCCCCAGACGCAGCTGACGTCGTTCGAGGGAGAGCTCGCGGTCGTCATCGGTTCGATCGCGAAGAACGTGAGCGCCGAACGCGCGTCGGAAGTCATCTTCGGCTACACGATCGCGAACGATATCACCGCCCGAGACCTGCAGAAGACCGACGGCCAGTGGGCGCGCGCGAAGGGCTTCGACACGTTCTGCCCTCTGGGTCCGGCGATCGAGACGGATTTCGACGTGGCTTCGGCGACGCTCGAGACGCGACTGAACGGCGAGGTCGCCCAGCGGGCGCCCCTGACCGACATGATCCACTCCGTCGGGGACATCATCGCGTACGCGTCGGCGGCCTTCACGCTGCTTCCCGGTGACGTCATCCTCACCGGAACGCCCTCCGGCGTCGGGCCCTTCGTGGCCGGCGACACGATCGAGGTCGAGATCTCGGGCCTCGGCATCCTTCGCAACGTCGCACGGGACGCGGCGGGCGTGCGCGAAGCGTGACACGACGATGACCGACGTTTCGGGTGTGCGGATCACGCCCGCCGACGTCGCGCGCGTCCAGCGCCGCACCGTGTGGGTGCTCTCGATCGCACAGGTGCTCGGGGGCATCGCGTTCGGTGCCACCCTCTCGCTCGGCGCGGTGCTCGCCGCCGACATCGCGGGGGATGAGAGCCTGTCCGGTCTCGCGGCCGCGGCGGTGACGTTCGGCACCGCGCTCATCGCGATCCCGCTGGCACGACTGGCCGGGCGCCGGGGGAGGAAGCTCTCGCTCGCGACGGGCATGGCGATCGCCCTGGTGGGCGTCGTGCTCGTGATCGTCGCGGCCTCGGTGCGCAGCTTCCCGCTCCTGCTGGTCGCGTTCCTCCTGATCGGCGGTGGCCAGGCGGCGAATCTGCAGTCCCGTTTCGCGGCGGCCGACCTCGCGACCGACGCTTCTCGTGGCCGCGATCTCTCGTTCGTGGTGTGGGCGACGACCCTCGGCGCGGTCCTCGGCCCGAACCTCACGGGACCGGGCGAGGTCGTCGGCGGCGCGATCGGGATGCCGCCCCTCACGGGACCGTACGTCTTCACGATCATCGGCCAGGTGCTCGCGATCGTCCTCTATTTCGCGGCCCTGCGGCCGGACCCGCTGCTGCTCGCCCAGCGCGTCGTCGCGCAGACCACCGCCGACACGCGCGCCCCGGCGATCGCGAAGGCGGACCGGCCGCGCGTGGCCCGCTACGCGATTCTCGCGGTCGCCGCCGCGCACGGCGTCATGGTCGCGGTGATGGCGATGACCCCCGTGCACCTCCTGGACCAGGGCGCCACCCTCACGATCATCGGCCTCACCCTGAGTCTTCACATCGCGGGCATGTACGCGCTGTCGCCGGTGTTCGGCATCCTCGCCGACCGCCTCGGGCGCGTGCCGACGATCCTCGCGGGCCAGGTGATCCTCGCTGCCGCCCTCGTCACCGCATCGTTCGGCCAGGACTCGACGCTCGCGGTCACGATCGGCCTCATCCTGCTCGGCCTCGGCTGGAGCGCGACGACCGTCGCCGGCTCCGCGCTGCTGACGGAGGCCTCGTCCGAGGTGCAGCGCACGCGTCGTCAGGGTCTGAGCGACTTCACGATGAGCATGGTGGCGGCCGTCGGCGCGATCCTCGCGGGTGTGATCCTGGGCTGGATCGGCTACGGAGGGCTCGCGCTCCTGGTCGGGGTGGCGGTGATCGCGGT
>CAYOQY010000140.1:0-4379 GCA_964406225.1 uncultured Microbacterium sp. | reverse complement strand
CTCGTCTCGGGCATCCTCTACGGCGGATTCACGCTCATCGCGCTGCTGCTGCTCGACTGGGAGTCGGGAGTCATTCTGGTCGTGATGGGCCTGCCGCTCTATCTGCTGATGCGGTGGTTCTACGTCCGCTCGCAAGTCGTGTACCGCGAGTCGCGCGTGATCAGCGCGAAGGTGATCGTCAAGTTCGTCGAGACCATGACGGGCATCCGCGCCGTGAAGGCATTCCGCAAGGAGGAGCGCAACGACGACGAGTTCGGCGGGCTGGCGAGCGACTACCGCGACGTCAACATCCGCTCGATCCGGCTCTTCGGAACCTTCGAGCCGGGACTCATGGCCGTGGCCTCGGTGACCGTCGCGCTCGTGCTGCTGTGGGGCGGCATCCGCGTCGTGGACGGTTCGATGCTCATCGGAACGCTCATCGCGGCCGTGCTGTACGTGCGGAACTTCTTCGCGCCGCTGCAGGAGGTCGCGTTCTTCCTGAACTCCTACCAGTCCGCCACGGCGGCGCTGGAGAAGGTCTCCGGTGTGCTGGAGGAGGAGCCGACGGTTCCCGACCCGGTCAAGCCCGTCGACCTGTGGAAGGCGCGCGGCCACCTGCGATTCGAAGGCGTTGAGTTCGCATACAGCAACGGCCGCACGATCCTTCCCGACTTCTCGCTCGATCTGCCGGCCGGTCAGACGGTCGCGCTGGTCGGAACGACCGGTGCGGGCAAGTCCACGCTCGCCAAGCTCGTGTCGCGCTTCTACGACCCGACCCGCGGGCGCGTCACGCTCGACGGCGTCGATCTGCGGTCGCTGCATCCGAAGGATCTCCGCCGCGCGATCGTGATGGTCACGCAGGAGGCCTACCTGTTCAGCGGCACGGTGGCCGACAACATCGCGCTCGGAAAGCCCGATGCGACGCTCGACGAGATCCGCGCCGCCGCGCGGGCGGTCGGGGCCGACACGTTCATCGAGTCGCTGCCGGACGGGTACAACACCGACGTGAACAAGCGCGGCGGCCGGGTGTCGGCGGGCCAGCGTCAGCTGATCTCGTTCGCCCGGGCCTTCCTCGCCGACCCGGCGGTGCTGATCCTCGACGAGGCGACCGCGTCGCTCGACATGCCGAGCGAGCGGATGATCCAGGATGCGCTGCAGACCCTGCTCGCCGACCGGACCGCCATCATCATCGCGCACCGCCTGTCGACCGTCGCGATCGCGGACCGGGTGCTCGTGATGGAGCACGGCGAGATCATCGAGGACGACGCTCCGGATGCCCTCATCGGCGGAGACGGCCGCTTCGCGCGTCTGCACGCCGCGTGGCGGGATTCCCTGGTCTGACCCTCGTGTGAAACGCCGGCGCTTTCGGCGCTTCGGTCGGATGCTCGGCATTCGGTCGGAGGATTCTGCGCGGATCCTCCGACCGACGCCCGATCCTCCGACCCTCGCGTCAGCGCTCGCGGTGCAGACCGGCCCCCATCGCCCTCGCGATCGCACGCTCGACGGCCGGCCAGTCGTGCAGGACCTGGGCGTAGGTGAAGCGCAGCACATGGAATCCCCGCAGCTGCAGTTCCGCATCGTGTGCGACGTCGCGGCCCCGGTCGGCCGCGCTCGAGTGAAACGCGTGGCCGTCGACCTGGACGACGAGCCAGTCGCCGATCAGGAAGTCCACGGGTCTGCCGGCGAGCACAACCTGCTGACGGATCGGGATGCCCCACGGGCCCAGTCGGATCAAGAAGATCGATTCGAGTCCTGAGTCGCTGAGGTCGCTCGCATCGTGCGCGAGCCGTGCGGCCGCGCGGGTGCTCCAGCGCACGCGTCGAAGCCCGGCGGACGAGAGTCTCTCGATCCGGATGGCCGACTCCCAGATCGAGCGGGCGGCCTCATAGGGCAGGCACGTCGCGATGTGGGCCAGCGCGTCCTCGATCGACTCGTGCAGGCTGTGAGCGGATGCCGGAACCAGCGGTTTCGACCAGTGCATGACTGCGCCCGGGGCAGTCGGGACGGCCTTCGCCTTCGGAGGGCGGCTCAGATGACGTCGCGGATCGGCCGAGTCCGGCATCCACCAGCGGCGGGTGCGCGCAAGCGAGACGCACGCGACGCGCGCACCGGCTCTGGCGGCCGCAAGCTCATCGGGCGGGGCGGCGTCGGTCACGAACCACGTGCGTCGGACCACCTGCACCGACCCCACCCGTACCGCCCGCCGCAGCATACTCTCGGGCCAGTTCTGCGCCTGCGCGCGGTGGATGATGCCGCCCTTGCTCGTGACCCACTCGTCGATCTGCACCCTTCCACTGTGGTCCGGCGCACGCCCGGCATCCCCGGGGTCGCGCCGATCTGGGGAGGGGCCGCCCCGTCGCCGGGGTGGGGAGGAGCGCCGGGACGTCGACGCGAACGTCGGAGAATGAGCGGAATGTCGGACTATTCGCGCACGATCCCCCGACCGAACCCTGATCCTCCGACCGTGAGAAAGCGACGGAGGAACGGATGCCGAGTGCGAGGATGTGACCGCCGCGGGGGCTACAGGCGGATCTCGGCGATGACCTCGCCGTACTCCGTCTCGCTCACGGGGGTGAACCCGACGCGCTGGAAGAAGGCCTCGGGGCCGCCCTCGCCGGCTTCGTAGATGACGTCCACGTGGTCGACGCCGCGCTTGCGGGCCTCATCCAGCAGGCCCGCAACCGCGAAGCGGCCGACGCCGCGACCCTGGTCGTCCGCGTCGACGTTGATGCGCCACAGGACGGAGCGGAAGTGCTCTTCGGATGCCTCGGGGTCGAAGTTCGCGCTGACGAAGCCCACGACCTCGTCGCCGTCGACGACGACCCGCTGCCAGGAGGTCTGCGGATTGATGACCGTCGCGGCGATGCCGTAGCTCACCGGGGCGAGGTACTGCTCCTGCCCCGGCTTCAGAGACATGTTGTTGACCGCCACGATCGTCGCCGCGGACAGTTCCACCAGTCTGAGGTCAGCCATAGGCACAGGGTAGTCGGGAATCCTCCGGCCCGTCACGACCTCCGGCTCGGCGTCACAAGGAATTCACCTTCCAAAGTATCTCGATGTCAAGATACTTTCGCCGTTGCGATAGGCTGGAATCACCACTCGAACGGAGACGAACCCGGTGACTGACTCGACCATCATCTACACCTACACCGACGAGGCTCCGGCTCTGGCCACCGCGTCTTTCCTGCCGATCGTGAAGGCCGTGACCGGGCAGGCCGGGGTGGACGTCGAGACCCGCGACATCTCGCTCGCCGGGCGCATCCTCGCGGCGTTCCCGCAGAACCTCACGCCCGAGCAGCAGGTCGGCGACGCGCTCGCCGAGCTCGGCGGCCTCGCGACGCTGCCCGAGGCGAACATCATCAAGCTGCCCAACATCTCGGCCTCCATCCCGCAGCTGAAGGGTGCGATCGCCGAGCTGCAGGGCCAGGGCTACGACATCCCGGACTACCCCGACGACCCGCAGTCGATCGAGGAGAAGGACATCCGCGCGCGGTACGACCGCATCAAGGGCTCGGCGGTGAACCCCGTGCTCCGCGAGGGCAACAGCGACCGTCGCGCGCCGCTGTCGGTGAAGAACTACGCGCGCAAGCACCCGCACCGCAACAAGCCGTTCCCGGCGGGGTCGAAGACCCGCGTCGCCACGATGGGCCACGACGACTTCAAGTCGAACGAGAAGTCCTGGGTCGCGGCCCACGATGACGTCCTGACCGTCCGCCACATCGCCGAGGACGGCACCGTGACGGTGCTCAAGGACAACCTCAAGGTCCTGCCGCGCGAGATCATCGACGCGACGTTCCTCTCGGCATCCGCCCTCGACGCGTTCCTCGCCGACACCCTCGCCCAGGCCAAGGCCGACGACGTCCTCTACTCGGTGCACCTCAAGGCCACGATGATGAAGGTCAGCGACCCGATCATCTTCGGTCACGTGGTCAAGGCGTACTTCCCCGACGTGTTCGCCGCGTACGGCGAGCAGATCGCCGAAGCGGGGCTCACCCCGAACAACGGTCTCGGCTCGATCCTGTCGGGGCTGGGCGAACTCGCCGACGGCGACAAGATCGCCGCCGCGATCGCCGCCGACCTCGAGCAGGGCCCGCGCCTGTCGTACACGAACTCCGACAAGGGCATCACGAACCTGCACGTGCCCTCCGACGTGATCGTCGACGCCTCGATGCCCGCGCTCGTCCGCAACGGCGGAAAGCTCTGGGGCGTCGACGGGGGAGAGGACGACACCCTCGCTGTGATCCCGGACTCGTCGTACGCGAGCGTCTACCAGGCCACGATCGACGACGTGATCGCGAACGGACCGCTCGACCCGACCACGATCGGCACCGTGCCCAACGTCGGTCTCATGGCGCAGGCGGCCGAGGAGTACGGCAGCCACGACAAGACGTTCGAGATCG
>CAYOQY010000139.1:0-4627 GCA_964406225.1 uncultured Microbacterium sp. | reverse complement strand
CGAATCCGGGCTCGAAGAGGCGAGCGTGTGGGCCGATCCGCTCCGCCTGCGGCAGGTGGTCGACAATCTGCTGTCGAACGCGATCACCTACAACCGCGACGGAGGCGCCGTGTATCTGGGCACGACCGGAGACGGCACGTCGAGTTGGATCCTCGTGCGCGACACCGGCGTGGGCATGACCGAGGACGAGCGGGCCCGGCTGTTCCAGCGCTTCTACAAAGCGGGACCCGCGCGTCGCTCCGGCACCGGGCTGGGGCTCGCGATCAGCCGCGACATCATCCGCGCGCACGGGGGAGAGCTGGGGCTGCACAGCTCGCCGGGCGTCGGATCGACGTTCGTCGTCAAGCTGCCCGCGACCGACCCCGCAGCGGCGCGCGAGGACGGGGACCCGACGTGATCCTCGATCTCGATCTCTTCAGCGTGCTCGTCATGACCGCGATCGTCGTCAACGTCAGTGGCGCGCTCTTCATCATCGAGACGCTGCTGCGTCGCGACGAGGGTGCCGGGCGCATCTGGGCGCTCGCCTTCCTCGCCGGGATGCTGACCACGCTCGCGTACGTCATCTGGGTCCAATCGCCCGAGGCGTGGTGGGCGATCGCCGTCGGCAACGCCGCCTTCGTGGCGGCGACGGGGTGCATGTGGCTGGGCTGCCGCAGGTTCAACGACCGCAGCATGGGGTGGTCCTCTGCGCTCGTCGCCGCGGCGGTCGTCGGGGCCGCGGCTGCCGTGTTCGTCGCGGGGCCGGATGCCGGGGACTGGGCGGGCGCGCTGTGGATGTTCGTCCCGCTCTTCGCGTTCGCCGGCGCAGGCTCGGTCGAATGCCTCCGGGGCGAATTGCGGGACTCCCGCACGGCATGGGTGCTCAGCGCGGTGCTGGCGCTCCAGACGCTGTACTACCTCTCCCGCACCACCGCGTTCGTCACGTGGGGTCCCGACAGCGCCCTGTTCCGCGAGGCGTTCGGCACGATATCGACGAGCATCGTCTCGGTGGTGCTGACGATCGTCGCCGTCGTGGTCACCTCGGTCCTCCGCGCGGCGCGCGCGCCGATGCGCGGTCGCCGTCGCGACGACGGAGAAGTGGGCGCAGAGGGCGGCATCCTGTCGTCGGAAGCGTTCCGCTCGGCGTTGAGCGGCCTGTGCGACCGTGCCGGCTGGCGATCCGAACTCGTGTCCGTCGTGTCGGTGCGCATCGACGATCTCGACCAGATCTCCACGGCGTTCGGCAGCGAGGTGGCGAGCGCGGTGGCCGACACCTGGCGGGAGGGTGTCCGCCGGCACGCGCCGTCGGATTCGCTCGTCGCCGAGGACGGTCCGACCGGGCTGCTGGTCGGCGGCCTCGTCGAATCGCCGCGAGACGCGCGACGCCAGGCCGCGGTGGTCTACCGCGGCCTGTTCGACGACCTCGGTGCGGCGGATGCGGAGAGGGCGGGCCCCGGTCCCGCGCCCGGTGCCGTGATCCCGGTGGTGGGGGTCGGAGTCGCGCTGAGCGACACGACGGGGTACAGCGCGGGTGCGCTCATCGACGTCGCGCGCTCCGCCGCGATCCGGGCGGCGGCGGATGTCGGGACATCCGTCCTCATGGGGGATGCCGAATAAACCTGTGTGTGCATTCGGTCAGGCGGTGAGCCGGTAGCCGACGCCTCGCACGGTCTCGATCCAGCGAGGCGTCGCCGGGGACTCACCGAGCTTGCGTCGGAGGTTCGCGACGTGCACCTCGATCGCACGCGCGTCACTGTCGCTCACGAACTCGACTCCCGAGTACTGCTCGCCGCGCAGCATCATGGCGAGATCGGATTTCGCGCGCACGCGGCGACCCGAGTCGAGCAGGTCCGCCAGAATCTCGAACTCGCTGCGGGTGAGGTCGAGATCGATCCCGTCGACCGTGACGATCCGCGTCTCGCGGTTCAGGCGCACACCGCGGTGCTCGAGCCAGTCCGTCGTCGGCGTTCCGTCCGCGGAATCGTTCACAACCGGCGAGGTGGCCAGGTGGTGGCGAGGGCGACGCAGCATCGCGTCGATCCGTGCCCGCAGTTCCCGTGGGCGGAACGGCTTGGCCACATAGTCGTCGGCGCCGGCTTCGAGCCCCTGGAGAGCATCGATCTCCTCCGTGCGGGCGCTGAGCATCACGATGTACGTCGTACTGGCCGCGCGGATCCGCTTCGCGGCTTCGAAACCGTCCATGCCGGGCATGTTGACGTCGAGCGTCGTGACGAGTGGCTTGTGCTCCAGCACCAGTGCGACGCCGGATTCGCCGTCGCCGGCCCCGTGCACCGTGAAGCCGGCTTGGGCGAGCACGGTCGACAGCAGTGACCGGATGTCTTCTTCATCCTCGATCACGACCGCGACGCGCTCTTCATCCACCATGGCACCTTCCGGCGCGCGCGGATCTGACGCCGGCGCGCGGACGTCGGTCAGAATATCCCAGAACGCCGTCTCGAAACGACGGTCGATGTCGCTCATGTCGGTGCTGCGGTGTTGGAAATGTGGGATGGCGATCGCCCCCACGATCGCCATCCCGCCGCATGGAAAGCGGCAATAGCGGACGACTCGGTCATCACGCGCCTCCCCCAGACACCGTCCGAGGATCCGCTTTCTTCGGGCTCCCTCCGACGATACGGCGGAGGCCTCAAGCGTTCCTCAGGCCGACCTCAGGAGTGGCCAAGCTTCGGTGTCGTGGCATGCTCGGACCATGCCACTCGTCGCGCTCACCGGAGGCATCGCCTCGGGCAAGTCCACAATCGCCCGACGTCTCGCCGAGCACGGGGCGGAGATCGTGGATGCCGATCAGGTCGTCCGCGACGTCCAGCAGCCCGGGTCGCCCGTGCTGTCCGCGATCGCCGCGGAATTCGGCGGCGACGTCATCCGCGCGGACGGCTCGCTCGACCGCGCGGGACTGGGCGCCCGCGTGTTCGGCGACCCCGCCGCGGTGCAGCGCCTGAACGCGATCGTGCACCCCGCCGTGCGGCGGGAGTCGCAGCGGCGCTTCGCCCAGGCGTTCGCGGCAGATCCCGGCCGGGTCGTCGTCTACGACGTGCCGCTGCTCGCGGAAGCGCGCCTGGACGATCCGTGGGACCTCATCGTGGTCGCGCACGCGCCCGCCGAGGTGCGCCGGCGTCGACTGATCGATCTCCGAGGGCTGAGCGAGACCGAGGCCGATGCGCGCATCGCCTCGCAGGTGCCGGACGAGGATCGTCTCCGGCTCGCGGACGCGGTGATCGACACGGCGCGCTCGATCGATGACACGCTCGCCCAGACGGACCGCCTCTGGGCGGATCTGCCCGGCTTGATCCGGTCCCGACGACCGCGCACCGACGTACACTGATCCCACAGCGATGGAGGTGCGACATGGGCATCCTTTCGAAATGGCGCCGCCGCCGGAATCCGTCCGCGGCGCTCACCGAAGAAGAGCAGATCTCGCGGTACGTCTACCTGCTCAACACGCTGCCGGCCAGCGTGATCGAGAGTGCGCACGCGTCCGCGTTCAAGGACCTCCCGCCGGAGCGCCGCCGCGAGATGTTCGAGGAGCTCCGTCCCTTCATGTCGGATGCCGAGCGCTCGGCCCCGACGGATGACCCCACGGTCCTCGCGAAGCTCGTCCGCCGCGCCGAGGAGCGGCGCGCCGCCCGCGCCGCCGGTGTCAACGGGCCGGATGCCGAGGCGGAGGCCTCGGTGCGCACGCGCACGGCGAACGCTGACCCGCTGTCGGTCGATCCGCGCGAGGTGATGATGCGCAACGGCGTCATGGCGCTCGTGGCCTACCAGTTCCTCACGGCGAGCTCGATCAGCGCCTACTTCACGGTGGGCGCCGGCTCGCTCTCGATGGGGGACCAACCCGGCTGGGTGTCCGACACGTTCGACCCCGGGGCATCGGGCATCGACGCCGCCGGGGCGGGCGGCTTCGACGGCGGTTCGGGGTACGACGGCGGCGGTTTCGGCGGCGGGTTCGACGCCGGGGGATTCGGCGGCGGCTTCGACGGCGGCGGAGGGTTCGGCTGAGGGTTCGGCTGACCGCGAACGCGCACCGCGGTGTCGGAGGCCCGTCCTAACCTGGAGGGATGCAGACGACACGATCCGTGCGGCCGTTCGAGGTCGTCAGCGAGTACGTCCCCTCGGGCGACCAGCCTCAGGCGATCGCCGAACTGGCGGCGCGCATCAATGCGGGCGAGACCGACGTCGTCCTGCTCGGCGCGACCGGTACCGGCAAGTCGGCGACGACCGCCTGGCTCATCGAGCAGGTCCAGCGGCCGACGCTCGTGCTCGCCCACAACAAGACTCTGGCGGCTCAGCTGGCGAACGAGTTCCGCGACCTCATGCCGCACAACGCGGTCGAGTACTTCGTGTCGTACTACGACTACTACCAGCCCGAGGCGTACGTCCCCCAGACGGACACGTTCATCGAGAAGGACTCATCGGTCAACGCCGAAGTCGAGCGTCTGCGTCACTCGACCACGAACTCGTTGCTGAGCCGCCGCGATGTGGTCGTCGTCTCGACGGTCTCGTGCATCTACGGCCTCGGCGCGCCGGAGGAGTACCTGCGGGCCATGGTGGCGCTGCAGGTGGGGGAGCGGTACGACCGCGACGCGCTCATCCGCAAGTTCATCGCGATGCAGTACAACCGCAACGACGT
>CAYOQY010000138.1:0-4685 GCA_964406225.1 uncultured Microbacterium sp. | reverse complement strand
CCGTCGATCACGAGACCCTTGCAGCCGCGGGCGGTGAGCGAGGTCGCGAGGAGCTCGCCGAAGAAGCCGTCCTCGCTCTCCGTCGTGCAGCCGGCGACGATGACGTCGCCCTCCTGCACCTGCTCGGCGGCGACGTGGAACATCCAGTTGTCGCCCGGCTGCAGCAGCACCGTCACCGCGGGCCCGCACAGTCTCGCGCCCGTGTACGCGGGGCGGATGTAGGGGCGCAGCAAGCCGACCCGACCCATGGCCTCGTGGATCGTGGCGACGCCGAACTGCGACAGGCGGGCGACGTCGGCCGGGTCGGGGCGTTGGATGCCGGTGCGGACGATGCCGAGATCGTTCAGGCGCTGGGTCACGGTGTTCCTCCTGGTGCTCAGAGTCCGGGGGCGGTCAGGGCGCGCTTCTGAAGGGCACGGTCGACGCGCGGGTAGACGCGGCGGGCATTGCCCTCGAAGACCTGCCGGCGCTGCGCGTCGTCGAGGTTCGCGGTGGCGTCGACGTACCGCTTCGTGTCGTCGAAGTGGTGGCCGGTGCGGGGGTCGATGTCGCGGACGGCGCCGATCATCTCGCTCGCGAACAGGATGTTCTCGGTCGGGATGACCTGCGTGAGCAGGTCGATCCCGGGCTGGTGGTACACGCACGTGTCGAAGTACACGTTGCCGAGCAGGTGCTCCTCGAGCTCGGGCTTGCCGAGCGCCATCGCGAGTCCGCGGAAGCGCCCCCAGTGGTAGGGCACCGCGCCGCCGCCGTGCGGGATCACGAACGTGAGGTCGGGGAAGTCGCGGAACAGGTCGCCCTTGAGCAGCTGCATGAACGCGGTCGTGTCGGCGCCGAGGTAGTGGTCGCCCGTCGTGTGGAACTGCGGCTTGCACGACGTGCTGACGTGGATCATCGCGGGCAGCTCGTACTCGACGAGTTTCTCGTAGAGCGGGTACCAGCTGCGGTCGGTCAGCAGCGGTGCCGTCCACAGACCCCCCGAGGGATCCGGGTTGACGTTGACCGTGACGACGCCGAGTTCGTTCACGGCGCGGTCGAGCTCGGCGAGGGTGGTCTTCTGGTCGACGCCCGGCGACTGCGGCAGCATCGCGCCGGGCAGGAACCGGTCGGGGAACAGCTGCGAGACGCGCGCGACGAGGTCGTTGCAGATGCGCGCCCACGTCGCGCTCACGGCGAAGTCGCCGATGTGGTGCGCCATGAAGGAGGCCCGCGGGCTGAAGACCGTGACGTCGCTGCCGCGCTCGTCCATGAGCCGGAGCTGGTTGGCCTCGATCGTCTCGCGGATGTCGTCGTCGCTGATGTGCAGATCGGAGGGCGACGGCTCGTCTCCGGCACCCTCGGCGAACGCGACCTGCAGGTCGCGCCACGCGCCGAGCTGCGCGGGGGCGGTGGTGTAGTGGCCGTGGATGTCGATGATCATCGCGAGTCCTTCGTCATGCGTCGCTGCGTGCGCTCCTGTCGAGGGTAAGTCGACCCGCGGACTTCAGTCCAATAGATTCCATCGGTCGCGCCCATAGATACGATCGATGGGTGGCCATGACCGATCTGAACCAGCTGCGCACGTTCGTCGTGCTCTACGAACTGCGCAGCGTCTCAGCCGCCGCCGCCCGGCTGCACGTGACCCAGCCGACCGTGAGCTACACGCTGGGGCGCCTGCGCGAGCGGTTCGGCGACGAGCTGTTCCGCCGCGAGGGCAACGTGATGGTGCCGACCGCGCACGCCACGCGGCTCTTCGGCCCGCTGCACGAAGCGCTCGCCCAGATCGACGCGACCGTGAGCGATCCCGAGGAGTTCGACCCGGCGAGCTTCGCCGGCGAGATCGCGCTGGCGCTCACCTCGATCGGCGAGCAGACGTTCCTCCCTCCGCTCATGTCGGCGCTCGCGCGCAGCGGCCCCGGGGTCCACCTGCAGGTGCAGCGGTTGGACGCGGACTTCGTGGAGGACGGCTTGATCCGCGGCACGATCGACCTGGCGATCACGGTCTCGCTGTTGGCCACGCCGCGCCTGTGGCGGACGCCCGTGCGCAGCGTCGAGTACGTCGCGCTCTCGGCATCCGCCCATCCGCTGCCGCCGACCGGCGCGGACATGTTCGCGGGGCGCCGGTTCGTGCGCGTATCGGCGCGCGGCGGGCACGTGTTCCCCCTGCAGGCGCTCATCGAACACGGGTTGATGCCGCAGGTGGCGCTCTCGGTCGAGGAGTACGCGAGCGTCCCGGCGGTGCTGCAGGCGACGGACCTCGTCGTTCTCCTGCCGCGGCACGTCGCCGAGGTCTTCTGCGGGTGGTTCCCCGATCTTCGGATCGCCGAGCTGCCCTGGCCGGGCAGCAGCACGCCGGTCTCGGTGTACACGCGCAGCGAAGCGAGTCTCACGCCCCCGCAGCGCTGGTTCCGCTCCGTGGTGATCGACGCCGTCGCGGCCGAAGAGTACCGCTAGCGCCCGGGGCGGTTCCAGCTGGCCTTCGCCGGAAAGCGGGGCGTCCGCACCGGGATCGACCACGACGAATGCGGATGGATCGACAGGATCGCCTTCTCCCACCACGCGCGCGCCTCGTCGTCGAGCAGCGGCAGCACGGCATCCTTGTCGAGGTCGTCCTGCGGCCGCGGGCGCAGTGCCTTCCACACGAGCTGAACTTCGGGTGCGCCGATCGGGATGCCGTCGACCTTGCGCACCGCGCGATCCCACGGCAGCTGCAGCCGGGGGTCGCGACGGTAGAGCCACACCCGCTCCGTGCCGTCCTCGACGTTGACGCGCACGACCCACGCACCCGACTCGTCGTCTCGGAGGAGGACGCTCTGGATGTCGGCATCCGGTGCGGCGTCCGCCCAGGGCAGCACCTCGTCCTCGAGCACCGCCCACGCGCTCCAGCCCGCAGGCAGGTCCGCAATCAGGCGCGGCAGATCGGCCGGGATCGTGCTGACGTCGATGTTCGGACGCTCCCGGATCGTTCTGCCCACGAACATGTCCAGCGCGACGCCGCCGGAGATCCACCACCGCGCCGACGTGCCCGCGAGAAGCTCCGCCACCGCGTCGGAGGCGATCGGCGACCAGGGCTCGTCGGGACTCGGGGATGCTGCGGTCATGCGTCGAGGCTAGTGCGGGATGCCGTCGGGCGCGCCCGGCACCGACCGGAGTGCTTCCCACTCAATGGGAGTCGTGGGATGCTTGCGGCATGGCGAACTCCCCGTCGGGCGATTCGGTCACCGACCGCCTGGTGCGGGTGCTCGAGACGTTCACCCCCACGCGGACGGTCCAGACCGCCGCCGAGATCGGCCGGCGGGCGGGGCTCCCCGGCTCGACCGCCCACCGCATCGTGGGCGAGCTCGTCGACGCCGGACTGCTCGAGCGCGACGACGACCGGCGCATCCGCATCGGCATGCGATTGTGGGAGCTCGCGACCCGCTCGTCGCGGGCACTGCGCCTGCGACAGGCCGCGATGCCGGCGATGGAACGCGTCCAGGCCCGGGTGCGGGAGCACACGCAGCTCGCGATCCTCGAGCAGGATGAAGCGCTGTTCCTCGAGAGGCTGAGCGCGCCCGACTCCGGCGCCAACATCACGCGCATCGCCGGCCGCCTGCCGCTGCACGCCTCGTCGTCGGGCCTCGTCCTGCTCGCTTTCGGCGAGCGCGACCTGCAGGAGCGGGTGTTCGCCGAGCCGCTGATCGCCCTCACCCGCGAGACGATCACCGACCCGGCGGCGCTACGCCGCAAGCTCGCCGAGGTGCGCGCCGTCGGTCATGCGGTCGCCCGCGGCTTCATCGAGGCGGTGTCAACGGGCGTCGCGGTGCCTGTTCGCGACGAGACCGGGTCCGTCGCCGCCGCCCTGTCGGTCGTGCTGCCGCGGGACGCTCCGGTCGACCCCGCCCTCGCGGAACTGCACGCCGGCCAGCGCGAGATCGAGCGCGCGCTCGGCTTCCGTGGTTGATTCCGAAGTCGATTCCCGTTCAATGGGACGCAGGCACCGTCGGCGAGCCCTCTGATCGCACACTGGGATCACGGCATCCGCTGCTCGACCGTCGAAGGAGACGCCATGACCACCACCGTCCGCACCCGTGTCGCCATCGTCGGTGCCGGCCCCGCCGGCCTCCTGTTGTCGCACCTGCTCGCCGAGTCCGGCATCGAGTCGGTCGTGGTCGACCTGCGCACGCGTGAGCAGATCGAGTCGACGATCCGCGCCGGCATCCTGGAGCAGGGCACGGTCGAGGTGCTCGACGGACTCGGCGAGTTCAGCCGCGCCCGCACGGTCGGCCAGCGCCACGACGGCATCGAGCTGCGCTTCGCCGGCGACGGTCACCGCATCGACTTCCCGAGCCTCGTGGGCCGCAGCGTCTGGCTCTACCCGCAGCACGAAGCGCTCAAGGACCTCATCGCCGCGCGCCTGGCCGGCGGCCAGGACCTGCGCTTCGGTGTGACGGTCGAACGCGTCGAGGATGCCGACACCGCACGTCCCCGCGTGATCGCGCGGGATGCCGACGGCGAAGAGCTCGTGATCGAGGCCGACTTCGTCGTCGGGGCCGACGGCTCGCGCAGCGTCGTGCGCGCCGCCGTGACGGGTTCGTCGACCGGCGGCTACTTCCGCGAGTACCCGTTCGCGTGGTTCGGCATCCTGACCGAGGCGCCGCCGAGCGCGCACGAGCTCATCTACAGCAACTCCCCCGACGGCTTCGCGCTCATCAGCCAGCGCAGCG
>CAYOQY010000137.1:3080-4752 GCA_964406225.1 uncultured Microbacterium sp. | reverse complement strand
CGAAGCGCCGGCCGGGGTGCGGGCGGCGTGCGGCCCACCCTCCCTCCACGCTGGTGGGTCGGACGCCGCGGGTCAAGCCACGGAGTGTGTGGAACCCGTCCCCGACCCCGCCGAAGCGTCCGAGGGTCTGCCACCGACGGAGCGGGGGCGGTCCGACGGCGAACGTGCAACGGCCCCGGACCGCCGTCGGGTTCCTCCGACGATCCGGGGCCGCTGCCGGCGGGCGGACTAGTTGCCGCCCTCCATGAGCTCCACCTCGAGGGGCGTGAAGGTCGTGCCGGTCACGTCGACCCCTTCCGCTTCGAGCTCCGAGAGCGCTTCGCGGATGTAGAAGTTCTCGAAAGCGCTCGGCGGGGGCTCGGCGGTGATCAGGCGCGCGCCGGTCTCGTTGACGGCGGACAGGGCGCCGTCGACGGTGCGCTGCCATGCGCCCTCATCGATGACACCGATGCCGGCACCCGCGGGCCAGATGAGCTTGTTGACCTCGTTCATCATCCAGAGCTCGTGGCTGGGGCCCCATCCCGACCCGGAGGCGAGGGTGATCTCCGCCGCCTGCTCGGGATTGTCGCGCGCGAAGATCCACCCCTTCACCACTGCTTTGAGGAACTTCACCGTCGTGTCGGCGTAGTCGGAATCGCTCTCGAGCCGCGCGGTGTCGGCCCAGATCGCGTCCTGCAGCATCGCGCCGACGGTCTCCTCGTAGCTGATGACGTTGAAGTCCTCCGGCTGGTAGAGCTCGCCCGTCTCGGGATCGACGGTCTCCAGGAGCTGCGCGTACTCGTTGTACGTCATGGCCTGTGCCGCGTCGATGTCGCCCTGCAGGAAGGCGTTCATGTTGAAGTCCTGTGTGATGATCTCCACGGTCGTGGAGTCCAGACCCTCCGCAGCCATGGCCGCGAAGATCTCCCACTCGTTGCCGAAACCCCACGACCCGATCTTCTTGCCCTCGAAGTCGGCGACCGTCTCGATCCCCGAGTCCGCCCACGACACCTGGAGGGTTCCCGAGCGCTGGAAGATCTGGGCGATGTCGGTCAGGTTCGCGCCCGCCTCGATCGAGCCGAGCACCTTCGGCACCCAGGCGATCGCGTAGTCCACGTCGCCGTTGGCGAGCGCATCCTGGGGGACGATGTCGCCGCCGGACGGGATGATCTCGACCTCGAGACCCTCCTCCGCGAAGTAGCCCTGGTCGACGGCGGCGAAGTACCCTGCGAACTGCGCCTGCGGGAGCCACTGCAGCTGCAGCTTGACCTGGGTGGGCTCGGCCGCGCCGTCGGTCGGTTCGGCTTCTCCACCGCCGCCCGTGCACGCGGTGAGGGCGAGCGTCGCCGTGACGGCGAGCGCCCCTGTCGCCAGCAGGCGACGAGTGCTGTTTCTCATGTCGTTCCTTTCGGGTTCCCTTGCGGGTTATCGGTGCAATGATGCGGGACCGGCCTCGACGGGCGAGGACGCCGACGCGCGGCATCCGGTGTGACACGCGTCATCGCGTGCCTCCGACCGGGATGCGGCGCAGCACGAGGCGCTCGATGAGCGCCGTCGCGAGGTAGAAGAGCAGGCCGACGACGATCGCGGCGACGACGTACGCCCACGCCCGGGCGTATGCGCTCGTCGCGGCCGACGTCGAGATCGCGCTGCCGAGACCCCCGCGGGGGCCGCCGAAGTACTCGGCGACGAG
>CAYOQY010000137.1:0-2980 GCA_964406225.1 uncultured Microbacterium sp. | reverse complement strand
GGCGCGAGCGCGACGATCGGCACGACGGCGAGGGCGGCCACGATCGGGGCCGACATCCCGTCGACGGCGTGCCAGCGCGCCGCGAGGGCTGCGAGCAGGATCGCGAGGATCGTGCCGACGACGAGGCCGATGAGGGCGTTCGTGCCGGTGACGAGCGCGGCCTCCCAGATGGCGGGACCGAACTCGGCGAACTGCTCGGCGATCGCGGCGGGACTCGGCAGCAGGTAGTCCGAGACGCCGACCACGCTCACGAGGAACTGCCAGATCGCCAGGCCCGCCACGCCCACGACGATCGGCGCGATCACGCGCAGCCGCCGCTCGGTCGCGGGACTCCACCCCGACGAGGTGGTCCGGGTGCCCGGGGCCGGGCGCACCGCGGTCGTCACCTCTGCTCCCGTCCACCGGTCGACACCGGGGCGCCGTGCAGGGCCTCGCGCACCGCGGTGACGCGGTCGAAGAACGCCGGCGACTCGCGCAGCGCGTCGTCGCGGGCGGTGTCCTTCCCGAAGCCCGTCGGGATGATCTCGGTGATCCGCCCGGGGCGCGGCGACATGACGACGACGCGGTCCGAGAGGAAGACCGCCTCGGGAATGGAGTGCGTCACGAACACGACCGCCGCGCCTGTCTCGGCGGCCAGGCGCGACAGCTCCGCCTGCATCCGCTCGCGGGTCATCTCGTCGAGCGCGCCGAACGGCTCGTCCATCAGCAGGAGTCGCGGGCGCTCGGCCATGGCGCGGGCGATCGCGACGCGCTGCTGCATGCCGCCGGACAGCTGATCGGGATGCCGGTCGGCGAACTCCGTCAGACCCACGAGCTCCGCGAGTTCGGCCACGCGCGCCTTGCGCTCCGCGGCACCCACGCCGTGCAGTTCGAGGGGGAGGGCGATGTTGGCGGCGACCGTGCGCCACGGCAGGAGCCCCGCCTGCTGGAACGCGATGCCGTAGTCCTGGTCGCGGCGCGCCTTCGCCGCCGGCTTGCCGAAGACCTCGACCGTGCCCTCGGTGGGGGAGTCCAGATCGGCGACGAGCCGCAGGAGGGTCGACTTGCCGCAGCCCGACGGCCCGATGAGCGAGACGAACTCGCCGGCGGCCACCGTGAGGTCGATGCCCTCGAGTGCGCTCACGTCGCCCGTCTTGGTCGCGAACCGCTTGCCGACGCCGCGCACGGTGACGGCATCCCGCACCGTCGTGGGGTCCGCGTGGTCGGGGGTCTGCGCAGAGACCATCAGGTCGCCTCTCCTCGTCGGTAGTCCTTCAGCAGCAGTCCGAGCATCGCGACCGACCCGGCTGCGACGAGCCCGAGGGCGATCGCACCGAAGATCGGCGCCCACGCTTTGGACGGGTCGCCCGACGCTTGCCCTGCGAACTGGATCAGCAGCCGGCCGATGCCCCCCTGCAATCCGGTCGAGACCTCGGCCACCACGGCGCCGATCACGGCGTTCGCCGCGCCCAGTCGGAGCGCGGGCAGCAGGTAGGGGACGGATGCCGGAAACCGCAGGCGCAGGAGCGTCGGCCAGTAGCCCGCGGCGTACGTGTGCATGAGCTCGGTGTGGATGCGGTCCGGCGACTGCAGGCCCCGGAGCGCCCCGACGGCGATCGGGAAGAACGCCAGATATGACGCGATCAGGGCGACCGACATCCAGTCCTGCCACTCCACGCCGCCGACCTCGATCCGTGAGCCCCAGCTCTTCACGATCGGTGCGAACGCGATGAGTGGAACGGTCTGGCTCAGGATGATCCACGGGAGCAGGCCCCACTCCACGAGGCGCCAGCGCTGCATCACGAGAGCGAGCCCCACGCCGACCACGAGCCCGACGATCCAGCCGGCCGCGGCGATGCCGAGCGTGGTGAGGCACGCGAGGGCGACCGCGACCCAGAGCGGCGGGGACCCTTCGGCGCGCGTGACCGGTTCGAGGAGGCGCCCGATCATGTCCCACACGTGCGGCATCGCCAGATCGGTGTTGCGCGGAAGGACCCGCATCCCGCCGATCACGACGCCGTCGGCGGGGGCGACGAGCTTGTAGCCCTCCCAGAGGACGACCAGCAGCAGGATGCCGACGGCACCCCACATCCACGCCGACACCGTCCTCGATCGTCCGGTGCGCGGCGGCTTGGCGCGCGGGGCCGCGTCGGGTGCGCGGGTCTGTTCGAGGGTGGACGTCATGCGGTCGCGGTCATTCCTTGGCGGTGAGGTGCTCGGACAACGCGGGGATGACGGTCTCGCCGTACACCCGCATCGTCTCTTCCTTGTTGTCGTGCTGCAGGTAGCCGGCGAACTGCGTCACACCGAGGTCGCGCAGCTTCTGCAGCTTCGCGATGTGCTCCTCCGCGGTGCCGAGGATGCAGAACCGGTCGATGATCTCGTCGGGGACGAAGTCGACGTGGTCGTTGTCGGACTTGCCGTGCGTGTTGTAGTCGTACCCCTGGCGCCCCGCGATGTAGTCGGTGAGCGCATCGGGCACGGCGCCGTGGTGCCCGTACTTCGCGACGATGTCGGCGACGTGGTTGCCGACCATCCCGCCGAACCACCGGCACTGATCGCGCATGTGCGCGACATCCGTGCCGATGTACATCGGCGCGGCCACGCAGAACGCGATCGAATCGGGGTCGCGGCCCACGTTCTCGGCGGCCTGCCGCACGGTCTTGATCATCCACGCCGCGATGTCGAGGTCGGCCAACTGCAGGATGAATCCGTCGCCCACCTCGCCGGTGAGCTTGAGGGCGAGCGGTCCGTACGCGGCGACCCACACGTCCAGCTGCGAGCCGCGGCTCCACGGGAACCGGATGGTCGAACCGTGGTACTCGACGGGGCGGGAGTTGCCGAGCTCGCGGATCACGTGGATGGATTCGCGCAGCTCGCTCATCGTCACGGGCTTGCCGTTCGTGACGCGCACGGCCGAGTCGCCGCGCCCGATGCCGCAGATCGTGCGGTTGCCGTACATCTCGTTGAGGGTGGCGAAGACGGATGCCGTGACCGTCCA
>CAYOQY010000136.1:2856-4937 GCA_964406225.1 uncultured Microbacterium sp. | reverse complement strand
CGGGCGAGTCGATCCCGCACCCTCCCGGAAGGTCGATCGGTCGGGCCGCCGGATGCCGTGGCTCGGCGCGCCCCGTCGCCGGGATCGCCCCGCGGCGCGCGACGGAACCGCCGGGCGCGCCGACCCTGGGAGGCCACGAGCACCGCGACGTAGGCGGCACGCACGAGGAGGATGAGGCCCAGCGCGGAGGCCGCAAGCCAGGCCCCGTACCAGAGCCCCTGATGGTCCTCGATGTTCGCCCGGATGATCTCCTTCACCTGCAGGCCCATGAGGAGGAAGACGGCGCCCTCGAGCGTGAGTTCGACCGTGCGCCAGTTGAGCTCGTCCGACAGGCGCTGCTCGGGGGTGAGCCACCGTGCCGCCCCCTGCCCGCTGACGATCCCCGCGACGACGGCCGCGACCAGGCCGGACCCGCCGAGCTGCTCCGTGGGGAAGTACGCGACGAAGGGCACGACGAAGCTCAGCGCCGTGTTCGCCGCCGAGTGCGCCACCCACGCGCGTACGCGCAGTGCGAGCAGACCCACGAGTGCGCCGACGAGGGCGGCGACCAGCACTCCCCACGCGAAGTCGACCACGGCGCCCCCGATCGGAACACTGCCGACGGCGATCGCAGCGATGGCGGTCCGCAGCAGGACGAGGGACGTCGCGTCGTTCAGGAGACTCTCGCCCTCGAGCATCGTGACGACGCGGGTGGAGAGGCCGAGCCTCTTCACGATCGACGTCGCGACGGCATCCGTCGGACTGAGCAGTGCGCCGAGGGCGAGCGCGAGATAGGGATCGATCCCGGGGATCACGAGCTGGAAGAAGACCGCCAGGACCGCGGTGCTGAGGACGACGAGCAGGATCGACAGGCCGGCGATCGGCCGGAAGTCGCGTCGGAACTCGATCGCGGGCAGCGCCACCGCCGACGAGTACAGCAGCGGGGGCAGCACGCCGACCAGGATGATCTCGGGATCGATCTCGAACGCCGGGAAGAACGGCAGCAGACTGATGCCGATCCCGATCGCGACGAGCGCGAGCGGGCCGGCGATGCCGATGCGCGGTGCGAGCGCGGTCGTCAGGGCGACCACGACCACGCCGACCACCGCGACGACGAGGAGGTCCATCGGCCGCTACAGCACCCCGAGTGCCCGGACGGCGTCGCGTTCGGCGACGAGCTCTGCGACCGAGGCGTCGATGCGCGTGCGGGACCGCGCGTCGACATCGAGCCCGTCGATCGCGCGATACCCCGAGCCGTCCGAGCTCACGGGGAACGAGCACACGAGGCCCTCCGGCACCCCGTACTCGCCCCGCGAGACGACGGCGGCCGAGGTCCACGACGTGCCCGCCTGCTCGTCGCGCACGTGCTCGATCGCCGCGTTCGCGGCGGACGCGACCGAGGACGAGCCGCGCACCTCGATGATCTCGGCCCCGCGCTTTGCGACGCGGGGGATGAAGACCTCGTCCAGCCAGGTTTCGGCCGCGTCCCGGCCGCCGAGACGGTCGGCGAGGGCATCCGCGACGCGTTCGCCGCGCACCGTGGCGTGCGAGACGTCGGGAAACTGCGTCGCGGAGTGGTTGCCCCAGATCGCGACGCCGTCGATCTCGTCGGGGCGGGCGTCGAGAGCGTCGGCGAGCTGGCCCAGCGCACGGTTGTGATCGAGGCGGGTCAGGGCGCTGAAACGGTCCGACGGCACGTCGGGGGCGGATGCCGCGGCGATGAGCGCGTTCGTGTTCGCGGGGTTGCCCACCACGACGACGCGCACGTCGTCGGCGGCGTGGGCGTTGATCGCGGCGCCCTGCGGCCCGAAGATGCCCGCGTTCGCGGCGAGCAGGTCGGCGCGCTCCATTCCGGGGCCGCGCGGGCGGGCTCCGACGAGGAGGGCGATGCTGCAGCCCTCGAAGGCCGTCGCGGGGTCGTCGGTGACATCCACCGCACGCAGGAGCGGAAACGCGCAGTCCTGCAGCTCGAGGGCGGCGCCTTCCGCCCCGCGCAGTCCCTGGGGGATCTCCAGCAGCCGCAGCCGGACCGGTCGCTCGGGTCCGAGCATCGCGCCCGCGGCGATCCGGAACAGCAGCGCGTAGCCGATCTGCCCTCCCGC
>CAYOQY010000136.1:0-2756 GCA_964406225.1 uncultured Microbacterium sp. | reverse complement strand
CCAGGAGGGCACGCGCCTGCGGGCGACCGCGATCGACAGCGCTCTGGGTGCGGTTCGGGCGGGGGATCCCGGGTGGCAGCGCTCGGTCGGACTCGCGCTGTGCGCCGCCACGACGCACACCTCGCTCGTCCGTCACTACAACTGGGTGCACCTCACGCCGGGGGCGGCGTTCGCGATCGCGACGCGGAACGCGCTGCCCGCCGCGCACCCCGTCACGCGCCTGCTGTGGCCGCACATGTTCCGGACGCAGTTCAGCAACTGGGTGACCACCGTGGGGCAGCTGAGCGTCGGCGGCGACTTCGAATCGATCTTCAGCTTCACGCGGGCATCGCTGCTGCGCCTGTTCGACGACACGTACCGCGCCTTCGACGCCACGGTCATCGACCCGTCGCTCGACGCCGAGAGGCGCGGCATCATCGGGCGGGGACTCGATCTGCCGGTGCTCGAGAATTCCGTCGCCCACCACGACGTCATGCGGGCGCACGCCGCACGCTACCTGCAGGTCTACTACCCCGACGACGCCGCGCTCGCCGCGGACGCGGACGTGCAGCGGTGGGCGGCCGAGCTGGCCCGTCTCCTCCCGAACGGCCTCGGCGTCCTCGGCGACACGACCACGCGGGACGGGGCCGCCCGACTGATCGGCTCGCTCATCCATCTGGTGGCGTACCAGCACGAGGCGTACGGCACGCTGCTGTGGAACTACCAGCCCTGGACGCAGGTGCAGCCGATCCGCGTCGCCGTGGACGGCGCACCCGAACCGGTCGACGTCTATCAGCGACTGATCAACGCGGACTTCGGTCTCAACATCCGCCGTTCGCCGATGCTGCAGGATTTCTCCTACCTGGCGGTGGACGCCGCCGGAAGGGCCGCCTTCCGCGCGTACCTGACCGATCTGCTGGAGCTGCAGACGCAGCTCGAGCAGGAGCCGACGGAGCTCTTCAAGGTCTACCCCGACATGCTCGAAGCCAACATGAACGGCTGAGTCGGGCCCACGAGCCTAGCAACCGCGCTCCGGTCGCGGAATGTCCGTGTCGGCGCACCGCGACACCGGTACCGTGAACGCATGACCTTCAACGACAACGCGAGCGTCGGGGGCAACACCGCCCGACGCCGCGGCGGCGGGATCGCCGTCGCGGGCGGCGGCATCGCCGGCCTCGGCGCGCTCGCCGTGCTGCTGTTCCAGCTCTTCACCGGGACGGACATCTCAGGTCTCCTCGGCGGGGGCGGCGTGCCCAACCCTGCCGACACCGGCAGCGAAATCGCGAATTGCGAGACCGGCGCCGACGCGAACGCCAACGACGACTGCCGGCTGGCTGCGGCATCCCTCTCGATCAACCAGTTCTGGGCCGAGACCGTCGAGGGGTACCGTGAGCCGACGCTCGTGATCGTGGACGGTTCGACGAGCACCCAGTGCGGCACCGCCTCGAATCAGACCGGCCCGTTCTACTGCCCGCCCGAAGAGGGCATCTACGTCGACCCGACGTTCTTCGCGCTGCTCCGGGAGCAGTTCGACGCGACAGCCGGGCCGCTCGCGCAGCTGTACGTGCTCGCGCACGAGTACGGCCACCACATCCAGAACATCACCGGTATCATGCAGCAGAACCCGAACAACGGCACGGGCGAGGACAGCAACGGCGTGCGCATGGAACTGCAGGCCGACTGCTTCGCCGGGGCCTGGGTCGCCGCGGCGTCGCAGACCGAGGACGAGAACGGCGTGCCGTACCTGCAGGCGCCCACGTCGCAGCAGATCAACGATGCGATCAACGCCGCGCAGACCGTCGGCGACGACCACATCCAGCAGCAGTCCGGAGGCCAGGTGAACCCCGAGACGTGGACACACGGGTCGAGCGAGCAGCGGGCGCGCTGGTTCAACGAGGGGCTGAACGGCGGCGTCCAGGCGTGCGACACGTTCGCCGTGCCGGGGAGCAGCCTGTGAGCGACCCCAACGACCTCGACGGCCTCTATCCGGCGATCGAGCCGTACGAGACCGGCATACTGCTGGTCGGCGACGGACACCGGCTGTACTGGGAGCAGAGCGGCAATCCCGAGGGCAAGCCCGTGGTGTTCCTCCACGGCGGACCCGGCGCCGGCACGTCCGCCTGGCACCGCCGGTTCTTCGACCCGGAGAAGTACCGCATCGTGCTGTTCGACCAGCGCGGCTGCGGGCGCTCCACGCCCCACGCGAGTGATCCGGATGCCGACCTGAGGTACAACACGACGTGGCACCTCGTCGCCGACATCGAGCTGCTGCGGCGCAACCTCGGCATCGAGCGGTGGCAGGTGTTCGGCGGCTCGTGGGGCAGCGCGCTCGCGCTCGCCTACGCCGAGACGCATCCCGACGCCGTGACCGAGCTCGTGCTGCGCGGCGTCTTCACGCTGCGCCGGCACGAGCTGGAGTGGTTCTACGAGGGCGGCGCGGCGGCGATCTTCCCCGACCTGTGGGAGGAGTTCATCGCGCCGATCCCGGTGCTCGAACGCTCACGGATGATCGAGGCCTACCACCGCCGACTCAGCGACCCCGATCCCGCCGTGCACGTGCCGGCGGCCGTCGCGTGGTCGCGCTGGGAGGCTTCCACCCTGACCCTGCGCCCGGACCCCGAACTCGTCGCGGCCATGACCGAGCCGGCGGCCGCCACGGCGTTCGCGCGCATCGAGAACCACTACTTCCTGCACGAGGGGTGGTTCCGCGAGCAGCAGCTCATCGACGATGCGGCGTCGGCGCTGCGCGGCATCCCCGCGGTGATCGTGCAGGGCCG
>CAYOQY010000135.1:0-5177 GCA_964406225.1 uncultured Microbacterium sp. | reverse complement strand
GCCGGTCCACTTGGGCCACCAGAAGTAGAAGCCGGCGAACATCGCGAACACGACGGTGCCGAAGACGACGTAGTGGAAGTGGGCGACGACGAAGTACGAGTCCGACAGGGCGAAGTCCAGCGGCGGCGAGGCGAGGATGACGCCGGTCAGACCACCGAAGACGAACGACACGAGGAAGCCGAGCGAGAACATCATCGGGGTCTCGAACGTGACCGAGCCGCGCCACATCGTTCCGATCCAGTTGAAGATCTTCACGCCGGTGGGCACCGCGATCAGCATCGTCATCAGGGCGAAGAACGGCAGCAGGACCGCGCCGGTGACGTACATGTGGTGCGCCCACACCGCGACCGACAGTGCGGCGATCGCGATCGTGGCGTACACGAGCGTCTTGTACCCGAAGATCGGCTTGCGGCTGAACACCGGCAGGATTTCGGAGATGATGCCGAAGAACGGCAGCGCGATGATGTACACCTCGGGGTGGCCGAAGAACCAGAAGAGGTGCTGCCACAGCAGGACGCCGCCGTTGGCGGGGTCGTAGATGTGGGCGCCGAGCACGCGGTCGGCGGCGGCGGCCAGGATCGCGGCGGCCAGCACCGGGAACGCCATGAGGATCAGGATGCTGGTGACCAGCGTGTTCCAGGTGAAGATCGGCATGCGCCACATCGTCATGCCGGGTGCGCGCATCGTGATGATCGTCGTGATGAAGTTCACGGCACCCAGGATCGTGCCGAAACCGCTCATACCGAGACCGAGCATCCACAGGTTTCCACCGACGCCTGGTGAGAAGCTCGCATTCGCGAGTGGTTGATACGCGAACCAGCCGAATGCGGCCGCGCCCTGCGGGGTCAGGAAGCCGGCGACGGCGATCGTGGAGCCGAAGAGGAACAGCCAGAAGGCGAAGGCGTTCAGACGTGGGAACGCGACGTCGGGCGCACCGATCTGCAGCGGCATGAGCACGTTGGCGAAGCCGGCGAACAGCGGCGTCGCGAACATGAGGAGCATGATCGTGCCGTGCATCGTGAAGAGCTGGTTGTACTGCTCTTTCGTCGGGATGATCTGCATGCCCGGCTCGAACAGCTCGGCGCGGATGATGAGGGCCATCACGCCGCCGAGCATGAAGAAGATGACCGACGAGATCAGGTAGAGGTAGCCGATCGTCTTGTGGTCGGTGGAGGTGATCCACTTGACGACGATGTTGCCCTTCTGCTCGACGCGCGAGGAGCTGAGCAGTGCAGCCTGACGGGGCGGAAGGGTCGTCGGACGACCGGGAGTGTCACCCTGCAGTGGAAGCGTGGTCGCCATGATCACTCGTCTCCTTCGGAGCTCGCGCCCGTTCCGGGTTGATTCTGGAGCCTGTCGTACTCGTCGTTGATGTCACCCGTCTGGCCCGCCGCGCGCAGCGTGTCGAGGTAGTCCTCGTACTCCGCCTCGCTGACGACCTTGACGTTGAAGAGCATCGCCGAGTGGTACTCGCCGCAGAGCTCGGCGCACTTGCCGGCGTACGTGCCCTCGCGGGTCGGCGTGAACGACCAGTAGTTGTCACGCCCGATGTACATGTCCTTCTTGTAGAGGAAGTCGATCACCCAGAAGGAGTGGATGACGTCACGCGACTGAAGGAGGATCTTCACGGACTTGTCGACCGGCAGGTACAGCGTCGGAAGCGCGTCCTGGTCGACCTCGCCCTCGGCGGTGGGCTGCGCCTGCACGCCCATCGACCACACGGCGTCCGAGCCGTCCTCGTCCTCGCCGTTGTACTGGAAGTCCCAGGCCCACTGCTTTCCGATCGCGACGATCGAGACATCGGGATCTTCGGTCTGCGTCTCGATGATCGCCTGGTCGCGCGCCGTGAAGGCGAAGAAGCCGATGACGAGGATGAGCGGCACGATCGTGTAGAAGATCTCGATCGGCATGTTGTACCGCAGCTGGACGGGGAGGCCGACCTGGCCCTTGCGGCGCCGGTAGGCGATCGCGGCCCAGCCCATGAGGCCCCACGTGATCACGCCGACGGCGAGCAGGACGATCCAGGAGTTCACCCAGAGACCCGACACCAGTTCGGTGCGGTTCGTGGCGGCCGGCCCGTCCTCGACGAAGCCGGGAAGATAACCGTTGAGCTCCGTGGTGGTGCACCCGGCGAGGATGACAGCCGTGGCGATCCCGAGAGGGAGAACAGCCCAGCGGAGGCGGCGTTTCGGGGGCACGGTGCACCTTTCCGGGTCGCGATTGTGACATCGCCAGTCTAGGGCAACCTCCGGGCGGACTCAGGCCATCTGCTCAGGTTGCGGGCCCCGAAAGGGGCGGGGAAATCAGGCCCGCGCGCTCGAAAGCGCACGGGCCCGATGCCTGAAGGTCATTCTGATCAGTGGAAGCTGTCGCCGCAGGCGCAGCTGCCGGCGGCATTCGGGTTGTCGATCGTGAAACCCTGCTCCGAGATCGTGTCCTTGAAGTCGATCTTCGCGCCGTCGAGGTAGGCGACGCTCATGTCGTCGACGATGACCTCGACGCCGTCGAAGTCGACGGTCTTGTCTCCGTCGAGGTAGCGCTCGTCGAAGTACAGCTGGTAGATCAGGCCACTGCATCCGCCGGGCTGGACGGCGACGCGAAGACGCAGGTCGTCGCGACCCTCCTGCTCGAGGAGGTTCTTCACCTTGAGCGCGGCGGCCTCGGTCAGCTCGACGCCGTGCTCACGGACGGTCGAGTCGGTCGACAGTGCGGTGTCGGTCATAGCACTCCTCCGGTTGGCCGCAGACGCGGCGGGATGCTCCGATTCTACCCCCGGTCATCCGGGCGCGGGTCCGCGGCAGGCGTGTCGGCGGTCCCATCCCACCGTCGCGGACGGCGTCAGACGTCGGCCGCGCGGGAGTCCAGGCGCTCGAGCAGCAGCGCCTCTGCGACGACCGCGTTGCGGAACGTCTCGAGGTGCAGCGATTCGTTCGGGCTGTGCGCGCGGGCATGCGGATCTTCGACGCCCGTCACGAGGATCTGCGCGGCCGGGAATTCCCGCACCAGGTCGGCGATGAAGGGAATCGACCCGCCGACGCCGATCTCCACCGGCTCCACGCCGTATGCCTCATGCATCGCCTCGAGCGCCGTGCCGACCGCCCAGCCGCTCGTGTCGACGAGGAACGCGTCGCCGTAGTCCTGGTCGGTGAAGCTCAGCTGCGCGCCGAAGGACGCGTGCGCGCGCAGATGCGCCTCGATCGCGGCGTACGCCTCACGCGCCGGCTGCCCGGGCGCGACGCGTGCGCTGATCACGACCGAGACCTCGGGGCTCAGCGTGTTCGACGCGTTCGCCACGCTCGGCGCGTCGATGCCGGTGATCGTGAGGGAGGGCTTGTTCCAGATGCGGCTGAGGATCGTGCCACGTCCGATCGGACTCACACCGTCGGGTAGCCCCGCCTCGTCGCGCAGGGTCTCCTCGCTGTAATCGGGTGTCTCGGCGTCGCGCTCGGTGAGGCCTTCGACCGCGACCGCGCCGTCCTCGTCCCACAGGGTCGCCAGGAGCGTGACGGCCGCCATCATCGCGTCCGGGACCGCTCCCCCGAACATCCCGGAGTGCGACGCGTGGTCGAGCGTGCGCACGCGCAGGGTGAACCTCGTGTTGCCGCGCAGCGAGACCGTGAGCGCCGGGGTGCGCGCATCCCAGTTGCCCGAATCCGCCACGACGATCACGTCCGCGCGGAGGGCGTCGGCGTTGTCCTCGAGGAACTGGGCGAACGAGCGCGAACCGGCTTCCTCCTCGCCCTCGATGAACAGCGCCACCCCGAGGTCGAAGTCGTCGCCGAGGGCTTCTTTGAGCGCCCGCAGCGCGGCGACGTGGGCCATGACCCCCGCCTTGTCGTCCGCCGCGCCGCGTCCGTACAGTCGTCCGTCGCGGACGGTCGGCTCGAACGGCGCCGAGTCCCACAGCGCCTCGTCACCCACGGGCTGGACGTCGTGGTGGGCGTAGAGCAGGATCGTCGGCCGGCCGTTGCGGGCCGCGCGGCTCGCGAGGACCGCGGGCTTGCCCATCTCGTCGGTGCCCGGGATCGCCGCGCGACGGATCTCCACGCTCTCGAACAGACCCAGATCCTCCACGAGCGCCGCGACGGCCTCGGCGCTGCGCGCGACCTCGCCCTCGTCGAACCCGGGGAAGGCGATCGACGGGATGCGGACGAGGGCGCCCAGGTCGGCGAGGGCGGCGGGGATGCCGGATGCCGCGGCGTCGCGCACAGCATCCTGTCGGGTCAGCTCAGTGGTCATGCGGGTAATCTTAAGGTGCTTCCCTTTCGAGACACCGAGGTTCATCGTGGCCAAGACTCCCGCTTCTCCCGCCCCCGCCGACGTCCCGGCCGACGCCTCGACGAGCGGAAAGGGCCGCGCGACGCCCACACGTGCCGAGCAGGAGGCGGCCCGCAAGCGTCCGCTGGTCGCCGACACCAAAGAGGCCAAGGCGCGGGCCAAGGCCGAGATGGCCGCGCAGCGCGAGAAGGCCCGCCTGGGCATGGCCGCCGGCGACGACCGCTACCTCCCCGTCCGCGACAAGGGTCCCCAGCGCAAGTTCATCCGCGACTACGTGGATTCGGGCTGGCACCTCGGCGAGGCCGTGATGCCCGCGATGGTCGTGGTGATCCTCGCGACCTTCATCCCCGTCGCCGCCGTGCAGTACTACTCGTTCGTCGCCCTGTGGATCTTCATCCTCTTCGTGATCGGCGACATGGTGCTCACGTCGATCCGCGCGAAGCAGGCCGCCCGCAAGAAGTTCGGCGAAGAGCGCATGGAGAAGGGCCTCGGCTGGTACGCCGCGATGCGCACGATCCAGATGCGTTTCATGCGCCTGCCGAAGCCGCAGGTCAAGCGCGGACAGCGCCCCAGCTGACCGCTCACGGTACTCCGCTCAGCGGGCGAGGGCGCGGTTGATCTGTCGCGCCCAGAGGGGCCCGCGGTACAGGAACGCCGTGTAGCCCTGCACGAGATCGGCCCCGGCATCCACGCGCTCGCGCACGTCTTCGGCCGTCTCCACTCCCCCGGCCGAGATCACGACGAAGTCGGCGGGCACGGCGGCGCGCACGACGCGGAGCACCTCGAGTGCGCGGCGCTTGAGGGGCGCACCCGACAGGCCTCCGGCACCGGCGGCCTCGACGACGGCCGGGTCGGTGAGCAGACCCTCGCGCGAAAGCGTCGTGTTCGTGGCGATCAGC
>CAYOQY010000134.1:2987-5201 GCA_964406225.1 uncultured Microbacterium sp. | reverse complement strand
ACGTAACGCGAAGAGGGTCGGCCGGAAGGCCGGCCCTCTTCGCGTTGATCGCGATGATGAAGGGGGCCGTCCCGCCCAAGGCTCGCGGCGCCGCGAGCCGGGTTCACCGCCCTGCGATCACCTCTTCGATGACCTGCGCGGATGCCGCTGCCCCGTCTTCGCGGGAGTAGGCGGCGCGCACGCGCTCGGCGGCTGCGCGCATGGCGTCGTCGGAAAGCAGGCGCCGCACCATGTCGGCGAGCGCCGGGGTCCCGGCGTGCCGTGGAGCGAGCGCGATCGCGTTGCCCTGCGCGACGCACTGGTCGACGTTCCACACCTGTTCGGGCTGCAGCCCCATTCCGACGAACGGGATGCCGGCAGCGCACGCGGTCTGCACCGTCCCCTGTCCGCCGTGCAGCACGGCGGCGTCGACGAGACCGCCGAGCCGGTGCGCCGGGAGGAGGTCGGTGACGTGGATGTTGGAGGGAAGGCGATCACCGTCGTTCAGGTAGTGCCGCACGGGGGCGACGACGTTCACGGGGAGGGCGCCCAACGGTCCGGCGGCGGCGAGAACCAGCTCGCGACTGGCCGACGAGCCGAGCCCGAGGTACACGAGCGGCTCTTCGCGGGCGGCGAGTTCGGCGACCACGGGCGGCATCGGGGTGTCGATGTGCGCGAAGATCGGCCCTACTCGCTGATACGTCTGCGGCAGGCGATAGCCGTCCAGCTCCCACTCCATCACGGTGAGGAGGTTGTGGTCGGCCTCGAGTAGCGAAACGACCGTTTTCAGCGGTGGCACGCCGTTGGCCTTCGCGACCCGCGCGAATGCCCGCGGCGCGAGGGGCGCGTGGTTGTAGGCCCACCGCATGAGGCTCGTGGCCACGCGGTCGAGGCCGTGTGCGAACCGATTCGTCCCTCGGACGAGCCCCAACCGTGCAGTCTGCTCGACCTGAGGGCGCGTGAGGGCGAACGGCACCGCGTAGATGAGCGGAACCTTCTCGGCCCGCGCCGAGATCATCGACGTCACGTTGGTGCCGATCACCACGGCGGCTGCATCCGTCTCCCGGATGAGCGCGCGTTCCACGTCGACGCGCGCGGAGACGACGGTGTCGGTGAACGGGCTGCGCAGTGTCTTGCCCTGGTCGAACTTCAACGCCTGCTCACGTTCGGCGAGGCTCATCGAGGGTTCGGACGGCCGGTACTCGAACCCCGCGTCGGTGATCAGGTCGGCGAAGTCGGACTCGTACCCCATGAACACCGCTCGACGGCGCGGGTCGAGTGCCCGCGCCACCTCGATCATCCGTGTGACCTCGGCGAGATTGAACGTCACCGGACAGAACAGGACCGTCGTCATGCCCGCCGCCTTCCTCTGTGTGATCAGACCTTCTCGACCGGCGCCTGCAGCTCGGTCAGCCAGTCGGGGCCCCGCTCGTGACCGTCGGTCTCGAGGTACACCTCGCGTCCTGGGCCCACGACACGGTAGCCGTCGACCACGATCTTCTCCATGAGCGCGGCCCACGACTCGCCGATGCCGCTCATGTCTCCATGGTGCACCAGGGTCGCCGCGGTGGGCAGGAGGGGGAGCTCGACGACGTCGTACCCGGGTCCGGGAACCGGCTCGTCCTCCGCGGTGTACGACACATGCACCGAGAACCGGTCGTCGGACTCGGCTTCGTACCAGAAGATGCCCGGTTCGATCAGGGGACGGCCCGCTGCTTCCAGGGCACGGTCGAGGCTGTCGATCAGCGGCCCGACGACCGGGCCGACGTTTTCCGGCCCCATTCCGGGTGCGTACCGACTCGCGGCGTAGACGGTCACCGGCTCGATCCTCTTGTAGACGACATCCGACATGGCGGTTCCTTCCAGTGTGCGGAGACGCCGCTCGATACGGGCGATGCGTGCCCGGTCGGCCGCCACGGACGCCTCGAGCTCCGCGCGGCGCTCGATGAGCACCTCGCGAAGTGCGGCATCCGCGTCGACGGCCCCGCTCACGACGGAGATCTGCTCGAGGCCGACGCCGAGGTCGCGCAGCTCCGCGATCCTCAGCACCAGCGGCAGCTGATCGATCGCGTAGCGCCGGTAGCCGGTGCGCTCGTCGACGTCGGCCGGGACGAGCAGGCCGATCGCGTCGTAGTGACGCAGCATCCGGACGCTCACCCGTGCCAGGGCGGCGAATTCTCCGATGTTGTACATGACGGAAACCACGTTCGACCCTGACACAGTGTGAGGGTCAAG
>CAYOQY010000134.1:0-2887 GCA_964406225.1 uncultured Microbacterium sp. | reverse complement strand
GACGCTGCCGCAGGTCGACGTCTTCGCGGTCATCCCCGCGCTGCCGGTGGACGACGACCCTTTCGGCGCTCTTACGGGCGACGGTGCGAGGCCCCTGCCCGCGGGGGCGCCGGTGTTCGCCGACCCCGCCGGCGAGCCGGTGGCGTTCCTCCCACGCGATCTGCAGTTCGACGGAACGACGATGCCGGTCATCGAACGCGACGAGAACTGGCTGCGCGTCCTGCTGGTCGGTCGCCAGGCGGTCCCGTCGCAGGGTGACTCTGCGCAGGTGACGGGGTGGCTGCGTGCACAGGACGTCGAGGTCGCGCCGCTCGACGCCGTCGTGGAGGTCAGCATCTCGGCGCGGACGATCGACATCGTGCGCGGTGGGGTCGCGGAGCGCATCGCGTCGGACTTCGGCTGGGGGGTCGAGAGCACGCCGACGCCGGTCGGTCGCACCTACGTCATGACGACGCGCGTCGAACCCTCGTTCGGGTACACACGCGGGTACCCCCTGGTCTACCTCGCCGTGCAGTCACCCACACTCGACGGCTTCGGCGGTGCGGACGTGGCCGTGACGGCCTTCCACTATCACGACGCCCGGTCGGGTTCGATCTCGAACGGCTGCCTCCGTGTCGACCCCGCGGCGATCGAGCGGCTCGCGCAGCTGCCCCTTGGGACCCCCGTCATCGTGCGCCCCTGACCCGGCCTCGCATCGCCGGCTCGGACAGAAGCCAAGGAGAAGCGGGGCCGCCGGTCCCCCCGGATGGCGGCCCCGCGGCTCTCACCAGGTCGAGTCGCCCCGGATGACGGCATCCGAGCCGCCGTCGATGAAGACGACCTGCCCGCAGAGGTGGGCGTTCTCCTCGCTCGTGAGCCACGTCAGCAGATATCCGACGTCGCGGGCGGCGAAGATGCCGTTCAGCGGCATGGGGACCATCTCGAGGATCGCCTTGCGCGCCTCCTCGGTGCCGGTGAACGCGTCGGTCATCGGGGTGACGACCACTCCCGGCGCGACGGCGTTGAGCGGGACGCCGGCTCCCGCCCAGTCGGCCGTCGGGGCATTGCGGCGCACCCAGCGCGCGAGCGCCTGCTTGGTTGTGCCGTAGATCATCCCTGCGGCGTCACCGCCCGCGGTTTCGAGTTCGGCTCCGCGGGCCATGGCCCCGGCCTCGTCACCCGCGAGGAGCAGGTCGAGGAGCGCGGCATCCGGCGGGAAGAGCGATGCCATCGACACGGTGGCGACGGCGCGCGGCGCGGGCGAACCCGCCAGCAGCGGGCGGAGTCCGTCGAGCGTCGCGACCGCGCCGAAGAAGTTGACGGCCACGGTGGACGCGGTGGGTGTCGCCAGCCCGGCGTTCGCGATGATCGCGTCGATCCGTCCGCCGCTCAGTTCGGACACCGTCTCGATCATCGCCGCACGGCCCTCGGGGGTCGACAGGTCGGCGTCGACGTCGGTGCCCTTCAGGTCGACTCCGATCACACGGTGCCCGCGCTCGGTCAGCAACTCCGTCGTGGCCTTGCCGATGCCGCTCGCCGCGCCGGTGATGACGTATGTCCGGGACATGAGTGAACCTTCTTCCTGGCGTCGCAACCGGGTCCGTCGCGCTCTCGCCACCCTCAGTGTGCGCGCACGGAGCCGGTCGCCGTAGGGCCCAAAGACCTACGACCTCGCGCCCGATCAGGCGCGCGGAGTCCGGACGGCGATGTAGAGGTCGACCAGACGGTCACCGAGCGCGTCCCGGAGCAGTTGCGATCCGGAGAGCTCCTCGAGAGCGGCGCTCAGCGTGGACGGGAGCGACCGGATGCCGCGTGCCTCGCGCTCCGCGGCGCTCAGACGCGTCGGGCTGACCTCGACCGGCGGCGGGGGGACGGCGCGGCGCGCGACGCCGTCCGCGGCCGCTGCGAGGAGGGCGGCGACCGCGAAATACGGATTCGCCGTCGCATCGCCCGGCTTCACCTCGATGTTCGCGCCCGCGGTGCCGCCCGCCGCCGTCGCCGGCACATAACGGACGGCGGCCTCGCGGTTGCCGGCGCCCCAGCACAGCGACGCGCCCGACCACCGACCCGGGCGCAGACGCTCGTAGCTCGCCTCGCTGCCGGCAAGGAGGGCGGTGGCGGCGGGAAGGGCATCGAGCACCCCGGCGATGATCGACCCGCCGACCGCGGTGGGCGCGTCGGCCGCCGCCGGAGCCAGCAGATTCGCGCCGTCTCGCCAGAGAGACATGTGCATGTGCCTCCCGTTCGACGCCGCGCCGACCCGCGGCATGGGCGCGAAGTCGACCTCGAGTCCGTGGCGGATGCCGGTGCGCTCGATCACGAGGCGGGCGAGGAGATCGTCATCGCACGCGTCCAGGGGAGAGCGCGCCGGGAGGGCGACCTCGAACTGCCCGTGACCGTGCTCGGCGTGCAGCTGAAGCGCCGGCACCCCGGCCGTCTCGAGGTCGTCCAGGACGTCCGCCAGGAAGGCCTCGTTGCGCAACACCGGACGCTGGCCGTACGCGGGCCCGTCGTGCGCGGGGCGGGCTTCGGCGCCGTCGGCGCGGATCAGGCTGAACTCGACCTCGAACCCGACGAGGGCCTGGAGGCCGCTGTCGGCGAGCGACCGCTGCACGCGACGCACCGCCTCACGTCCGCAGGCGAAGAACGGCCCGGTGTCGTCGGCGCTCCGGAGGTCGGCCGGCGCCCATGCGAATCCGCGGTCGTCCAGCTGCGCGAGCCGTGCGGCATCGGGGCGCAGCAGCAGGTCGCCGATGACGGCATCCAATCCCACCGCGTCGACGGGTTCGTCGCGCGGTGTGAACATCGCGACGCTGCTCAGCGAGGCGTGAACCCCGTGCGCCAGAGCCGAGGGGATGCGCTCGTGGGGGAGGAGTCGTGATCGGGCGGACCCGGCGGCGTCGACGGA
>CAYOQY010000133.1:0-5292 GCA_964406225.1 uncultured Microbacterium sp. | reverse complement strand
CGCGCGGCGGCCGGGAGGGATCCTCGGGAGTCGCTCTGTTACAGGATCTTCACGCGCGCCTCTGCGGCGGCCAGCGCCGCGCGGGAACCCTCGGTGGGCGCGATCGCCACGAGTCCCCGGTACAGGACCACGAGGGTCTCGGCGTCGAGTTCGCCCGTCCGGGCCCGATCGCAGTGCACCGCCTGGATCGCCGCTTCGATCTGGAACCGGCCGAGCGGCGCGCCGAGCCCCGACGCGCGCCGCAGGAGCGCTCGGCCCTCGGCGATGAGCTCGGCGTCCCAGAGTGCGGGGTCCTGGGCGTCGAGCGGCGGCCACGGTCGCTCGGCGCGGGCCGGCGCGCGAGACTGTGCGAAGGTCAGCAGCGCGGCCAGTCCCCACGCTTCGGGCTCGGTTTCGAGCAGGCTCGCGAGCAGCACCGCGAGCCAGCGGGCCTCATCCGCGATCGTCTCGTTCGGGTCGCGCCCGATCGGCCCGTCGTCCAGCCAGTCGATCGCGTAGGCGCCGTACACCGCTTCGAGCACCGGCGCGAGGCGGGCCGGCATGTCGGCGCGCGTGGGGATCGCGAACGGGATGCCGGTGTCGCGGATCCGCCGCTTGGCGCGGACGAGGCGCTGCGCCATCGTCGCCGGCGCGACGCCGAACGCCTGCGCGATCTCGGCGGCGTCGAAGCCGAGCACCGTCTGCAGCATGAGGGGGGTGCGGATGCCGGGATCGACGGCGGGATGCGCACACGCGAAGAGCAGTTCGAGCCGTCGATCGGGGATGCGCGCGCGGGCGGCGACGATCGCCTCGGCATCCCGATCGTCGACGATGATCAGGTCCTCGAGCAGCGGACCGGTCCGGCGCGCGGCCGGGGACCCGACGACGTCGCGGAGGCGGTTGCGGGCCACGGTGAGGAGCCATCCTTCCGGGTTCTCCGGGATCCCGGCCGTCGGCCACGTCCGCAGCGCCTTCTCGAATGCGTCGGCCAGGGCGTCCTCGGCGAGAGCGAGATCGTGCGTGGATGCGGCGAGCACCGCGACCAGGCGTCCGTACGAGGCGCGCGCCGCGTCCGCGGCGGCCCCGCCCGCCGCGGAGTCGCCCCGCTCCACCGTCATCGGTAGTCGAAGGCCGTCCAGGCTCCGTCGACGAAGCGAGTGCCGCTCGGGCGGATCTCGACCGCTCCCCAGTTCACGGACGGCGCGCGTCCCGCCCAATCGATCGCCTGGTCGAGATCGTCGACCTCGATCACGAACGTGCCGCCGAGCTGCTCCTTCGTGTCGGCGTAGGGCCCGTCCTGAATTCGCAGGGGATCGCCGCCGCGGACGGTGGTCGTCGCCGAGGACGGCTGCAGGACCTCAGCCGAGCGCAGCACTCCGGCGGCATCGAGCGCCTTCGCGTATTCGTCGAACTCGCGCATGCCCTCGGCGAGGGCCTCGGGGCCGAGCTCGGCGGCGCTCATCTCGGGGTAGTGCAGCAGCAGTGTGTAACGCATGGTGTCCGTCCTTCGTTCTTCTGGGTGGTGCCACCATTTAGACGGTCGAGGACGGCCCGGATCGACATCCTGGACGTGTCAGCTCTTGCCGAGCTCGTCGAGCATGCGCCGCTGCTCCTCGGTGAGCCCGTCCTGCAGCTCCCGCTGCGCCGCGGCCGTCTGCGTCGAGGTGAGCGTGGACGTCGTGCCCGCGGCATCCGTCGCCTTCGCTCCACCGGTGGCCTTGTCGTACAGCGCACCCGCGTGCCCCTCGACCCGGTCGTCGATCGCGTCATAGACGGCCCAGCCGATCAGGAGGATGACGGGCGGCAGCACGTAGCCCCAGAACCACCCGGCGACGCTCACGCCCGACAGGAAGACCGTCAGGATCCAGACGATCAGCGCGACGACGAACACGAGGCCGAACTCCACGACCTTCTCGCCCGCCTTCGTGCGCCGGTTGGACGACTTCGCCGCCGCCGACTGGAACAGCTTGTGGATGAACGGCTTGATCCAGATCGTCAGTGCGGTGAGGATCACCGCGGCCCACAGTGCCGCCCAGCCCACCTGCGCCGGCGTCAGCCAGCCGATGATCAGCAGGACGACGATGTTGAAGAGCAGCAGCGAGGCGAAGCGGACGACCCATTTCTTCATGGGGGATACGTTGCCACGCACGCGCCCAGCGCGCCACCGGACACAGCCCGGGGATGCCGCGCGCGGGTCAGTGCATCCGCACGAGCTGGTCCAGATCGTCGTCGGGCAGGGCGTCGACGACCGCGGTGACCTCCATGCCGATCAGGTTGACCCGACCCGAGATCGTCGTGAGGAACGCCGAATCGGCGGCATCCCGCCCGGTCGCGATGCGGACGAGCGTGGAGCGCGGGGCGAGCGTCGTGGCGTCCACGACGCACCAGCCGCCGTCGACCCAGGCCTCGGCGACCGCGTGGAAGTCCATCGGCGACAGCCCGGGCGCATAGACCGACACGAGTCGTGCCGGGACGTTGAGGGCCCGCAGCAGCCCGACGGTCAGGTGCGCGAAGTCGCGGCACACACCCTGGCGGGCGAGCAGGGTGCGGGTCGCGCCGTCGGTGGGCAGGCTCGAGCCGCTCACGTACGCCAGGTGCGTCCCGACCCACGACGACACCGACGCGAGCAGCTCGGCGGGATCGGTGATGTGTCCGAACTCCGCGAATGCCGTGGGTCCGAGCGCATCGGACTCGGCGTAGCGGCTCGGGCGGCGGTAGACGATCAAGTCGGTGTCGGTTGCGACGGTCGCGGCCGCCTCGCCGACGATCGACGCGTCGTACTCGGCGACGAGTCGACCCGCCCCGCTCTTGACCTGATGCAGGCGCGTGCCGTGCGCGTCGGGAAGCGACTCGTACGCGAGCGGTTCTCCGTCGAGCGTGAACGAGATGTGCTCGGTCGTCGGCGTGTGATGCCCGCTCACCGCGATCGAGAACACGAGCTCGGCGGGTTCGGTGACATCCAGCTCGATGCGGCTGGCGACATCTCTCTTCATGAGACCAGGGTGGCACGCGCGGATGTCGGGCGCATTTCCGCCGCCGGGCTTGACACGGCGCGCGGCGGCGGCGCCCTGACCCCGAACCGTGAGACGCCGACTGCAGGTCGAGACGGTGGGGTTCACCCAAGGTCTCGACCTGCAGAAGGCGTTTCAGCGTCCCTGCCGGAGGGGCGGAGGGTCAGTAGGAGGCGGGGGCGTCGGCCGCCTCGGCGGGGACGAAGCGCGCGGCGAGCGCCTCCGACCCGCGGGCGAGCAGCGCCACGTCGGCGCCGACCAGCACGAACGACGCGCCGGCGGCGATGTAGCGGTCCGCCATCGCCGGGACGAACGCGTTGACCCCGACCGGCTTGTCGGCACCCCGCACCGCGTCGAACGTGCGCAGGACGGCGGCCTCGACGTCGGGATGTGTCTGCTGACCGAGCAGGCCCATGGATGCCGCCAGGTCGGAGGGTCCGACGAACACGCCGTCGACGCCGTCGACGGCTGCGACGTCGGCTGCGGCATCCACCCCCGCCGTCGTCTCGATCTGCACGAAGAGCGACACGTGGTCGTCGGCCTCGGTGAGGTAGTCCTCGACGCGGTTCCAGCGCGCCGACCGCGCGAGTGCCGAGCCGACGCCGCGCCGGCCGCGCGGGGGATAGCGGACGGCCTCGACCACGGCGCGCGCCTCTGCGGCGGAGGAGACCATCGGCACGAGGAGGTTCTGCGCGCCGAGGTCGAGCACCTGCTTGATCGTGACGACGTCGGCCGTCGGGATGCGCACGAGCGGCGTGATCGGGTACGCGGCGACCGCCTGCAGCTGCGCGAGCACCGACTCGAGGCCGTTGGGGGAGTGCTCCATGTCGATCAGGGTCCAGTCCAGACCCGATCCGGCGCAGATCTCGGCGACCAGCGGCGAGCCGGAGCACACCCAGATGCCCGCGAGGGCGCGGTCTGCCGCGCCCAGCCGGTCGCGGAAGGTCGTGCTCAGACGAAGCGGCATTCGATCACTCCCATGGGTCCGTAGTCGCACCTGACGCTATCGCCCCGCTGCACCCACATCGGGCGCGTGAACGATCCGGCGAGGATGATCTCGCCCGCCTCGAGGCGCGCGCCGTGGTGGTGGAACTTGTTCGCCAGCCACGCGACACCGGTCGCGGGGTGACCGAGGACGCCGGCGGCGACGCCGGTCTCTTCGATCTCGCCGTTGCGGCTGAGCACGCCGGGCACCCACCGCAGGTCGATCTCATCCGGACGCTTGCGGACGTCGCCGAGCACCATCGCGCCGTACGCCGCGTTGTCCGAGATCGTGTCGACGATCGTCCGGCCCTCGAGCTCGATGTGCGAGTTGAGGATCTCGAGCGCCGGCACCGCGTAGTCGATCGCGGCGAGGGCGTCCTCGAGCGTGCAGTCCGGACCCTCGAGCGGCCTGCCGAGCACGAACGCGAGTTCGACCTCGATCCGGACGTTCGAGAAGTGGTCGACGGGGATCTCGGCGCCGGTCGGATAGACGGTGTCGTCGAACATGACCCCGTAGTCGGGCTCGGTGATGCCCGTCGCCTGCTGCATCGCCTTGGAGGTCAGCCCGATCTTGCGGCCCACCAGCCGGCGGCCCGCCGCGACGTTCGCGTCGCGCCACACCCCCTGGATCGCATACGAATCCTCGATCGTCGCGTCGGGGTACCGCGCCGTGATGCGGGGGATCACCCCGTGGGTGCGGTCGGCCTCGGCGAGCTCCTCGGCGATCCCGGCGATCTGCTCCGGTGTCAGCATCGGTTCTTCCTCTGTTCGGTGAAAGCGTGGGGACATTTCGGCACTTTCGGCGCTCCGGCGGGGCGATCCGGTCGATTCGTCCCCGCGCTTTCACCTCGAGCCGTGGCTACAGCTGGTGGCCGAGCTTGTACTCGCCCTGCTTGTACTCCGGCATCGAGTCCTCGCCCGGCCGCGTGTACGAGAACCCGTCGGCGCCGATCGTGACCGCCATCTCCGAGCTGTCGGTGCGCGCGACCACGGGCTGCGGGTTGCCGTCGAGGTCGAGCACGAGCGAGGCCTCGGTGTACCACGACGGCACGACGGGGTTGCCCCACCAGTCGCGGCGCTGGTTGTCGTGCACGTCCCACGTGACGACCGGGTTGTCGGGGTCGCCGGTGTAGTAGTCCTGCGTGTAGATCTCTACCCGGTGCCCGTCGGGGTCGCGCAGGTAGAGGTAGAACGCGTTGCTCACGCCGTGGCGGCCCGGTCCGCGTTCGATCGCGTCGGAGCGGCGGAGTGCCCCGAGCTTGTCGCAGATCGCGAGGATGTTGTGCTTCTCGTGCGTCGCGAACGCGACGTGGTGCAT
>CAYOQY010000132.1:2230-5405 GCA_964406225.1 uncultured Microbacterium sp. | reverse complement strand
GCCGAACAGGAACAGCGGGCTGACCGGCGCTTCGTCGTAGCTGCGACGCGTGATCGTCGACGTGATGATCCGCCACGATGTGCCGATCGTCACGGGGTCCGCCTGCGTCCAGCCCGCTTCGCGCATCGCGGTGTGGATCTGGTCGGCCCCGCCCAGGAACGCGAGGTTGACGGGGTCGCCGAGCAGCCCGTCGCTCGTCCGGGCGCGGCCGATGAAGTAATCGGGCACGTAGATCGTCGTGAGGATGCGGTGCAGCCGTGGCAGCACGAGATAGGCCAGGAGCACCCAGAACGCGATGCCGACCGCCACGCCCCACCACCCGACGGTGAAGCTCTCGGTGAAGCTCAGATAGGCGAGCCAGATCGAGGCGAGACCGGCGAAGACGAAGAAGAACCAGTCGATCGCGACACCGACCGACCAGCGGCGGCGGCGGGCCGGACCTTTCGTGACGCGCTCGGCGGCGTCCGCCGCCTCGGGTTGTGCCACGTGTTCCCCCTCACTCCCACAGCGGAACGGTCGGACGGAAGTCGAACGCGCCGGCCGCGGCATCCGGAGCCACGTCCGCGAGCGTCGCGGGCCGCCAGCGCGGGGTGCGGTCCTTGTCGACGAGCTGCGCACGGATGCCCTCGACCAGGTCGGGCTGCGTCGTGGCGAACCACAGGACCAGTCCGTACTCCTGCGCGAGCGTCGCGCGCAGATCGGGCAGCTCTCGCGCGCGCCGCACGGCCTCGAGGGTGATCGTGAGTCCGGTGGGCGACAGCTCGCCGAGCACGTCGGCCGTGACGGCGGCCCCGGGTTCCGGCCTGCCGCCCAGGCGCTCGATGATCTCGGGCACGGTGGGGGCGGCGAACGCCTCGTCGATCCAGGCACGGGATGCCGCGAGCGGCGCTTCTTCGGGGGTCTCGTCGAACAGCAGCACGAGTTCGGTGGGGCTGCCCGGGTCGGCGCGGGTCTGCAGGGCGTCGCGCAGGTCTTCGAGGCTCGCGGAGGGGACGAAGTGGTCGGCGAGGCCGACATGGATCGCGTCGGCCGCGCCGATCGGCGCGCCCGTGAGCGCGAGGTATTCGCCGAGGCGCCCGGGCGCGTGGGCCAGCAGCCACGTGCCGCCGACGTCGGGGGTGAAGCCGATGCGGGTCTCGGGCATCGCGAGCTGCGACCGCTCGGTCACGACGCGGATCGCCGCGTGCCCCGCGAGCCCGATGCCGCCGCCCATCGTGATGCCGTCCGCGAAGACGACGAACGGCTTCGGGTATTCGGCGATGCGGGCGTTGAGCGCGTACTCCGCCCGGAAGAACCCGGCGGCGGCTTCCGGGTCGTCCGCCGAGATCTGGTCGTAGAGCCCCCGCACGTCGCCGCCCGCGCACAGGCCGCGGCCGCCGGCGCCGTCCAGCAGCACGATCCCGACGTCGGGATCATGCTCCCAGGCGTCGAGTGCGTCGGCGAGCAGGCCGATCATTCCGAGGTCGAGGGCGTTGAGCGCCCGCGGCCGGTTGAGCGTCAGGTGGCCGAGGCCGCCCTCCGCCCGCACGAGGACGCGCGGCTCTTCACTCGGTGCGGGTTCGGTCACGAGCGCAAGGCTACCGGCAGCGTCGGGAAGGCGCGCAGACCGCCTTCCGGCTCGCGGCAATCGCGCGACGAGCGGCGCCCTTCGTGCGATCCGCGGCGACTTTCCGCCAGGATGGGGAGGACCGCCACACGACGACGAGAGGTTCGGCATGCCCGAAGGACAGGTGCTGGAGTTCTCCGGGATCACGAAGCGTTTCGGTGCCGTCGCTGCGGTCTCCGACTTCTCCGCACGCGTCGAACCGGGCCGCGTCACCGGTTTCCTCGGGCCGAACGGCGCCGGCAAGACCACGACCCTGCGCATCCTGCTCGGCCTCGTCCGCTCGACCGCCGGGACCGCCACGATCGGCGGCCGACCCTACGCCTCACTCACCCACCCGCTGCAGACCGTCGGCGCCGTGCTGGAGGCGTCGAGCTTCCACCCGGGCCGCAGCGCCGCGAACCATCTGAAGGTGTACGCGCAGGCCGCCGGACTTCCGCTCCGCCGGGTCGACGAGACCCTCGGGCTCGTCGGCCTCACCGACGCGGGGGGACGCAAGGTCGGCGGATTCTCGCTCGGCATGCGCCAGCGACTCGGACTTGCGTACGCTCTCCTGGGCGATCCCGGTGTGCTCGTTCTCGACGAGCCCGCGAACGGGCTCGACCCCGAAGGCATCAAGTGGATGCGCGGATTCCTCCGGCAGCTCGCCCGCGAGGGCCGCACGGTCTTCGTCTCTTCGCACCTGCTCGCCGAGGTGCAGCAGACCGTCGACTCGGTGCTCATCATCGCGCAGGGGCGCCTCGTGTACGAGGGTGCGCTGGAGGGGCTCGCCGACCCGTCCGAGTACGCGACCGTCGTCGACTCCCCCGACCGCGCCGGGCTGGCCGCCGCGCTCACCGCCGCGGACGTGCCGTTCGACCTGCTGCGCTCGGGACTGACCGTGCGGGGTCTCGACGCCGCCGCGGTCGGCGCGATCGCGGCATCCGCCGGCGTCGCCCTCTCCGCCCTGCAGCGGCGCGGACCCGCTCTCGAGGAGGTCTTCCTCGACCTCGTGAGCGGCGCGCGGGTGCACGTCCCGCGCGAGGCCGCCGACGGCGAGGCCGTTGCGGAGGTCGCCGGCGTGGCAGCCGTTTCGGCCGACCAGGCGGGGGCCCAGACGGATGCCGATGCCGACGCACCGGCGGCAGCGGTCACCGAGCCCGACGTCGATCCCGAGCCCGTCCCGGGGGCCGCGGTCGCGGTCGCCGTCGCCGGCGTGGCGGATCTCGGGTCCGCGCCGACGCAGGACGACGAGGCGGATGCCGAACCTCCCGTCGAGCCGGCGATCGACCCGTCTCCGACCGCGGCGTTCGCGGTCGCGAGCACCGGCGTGATCGACATCATCCCGTTCGGCGGCGGCGATCCCGAGACCGATGCGTACGAGGACGGTCGGCCGCTCGATGCGGACGCCGACGTGGAAGCCCTCGGCGCGATCGACGACGAGCTGTCCGAGGCGGAGGGCGACGAGCGCGGAGCGCCGGAGGCGGACCGTGCGGAGGCTGACGTTCCGGACGACGCGCCGAGCTCGGCCGACCGGCCGTGGGAGACGTACGTGCGGACCGAAGCAGACGACGAGGCCGATGCGTTCTTCGC
>CAYOQY010000132.1:0-2130 GCA_964406225.1 uncultured Microbacterium sp. | reverse complement strand
CGAGCAACGTGACGGGGAGCATACGCCCCGAGACGATGAGGGCGGTGATCGGCGATGAGCCTCGTGAACGTCACGCGATCCGAGGCGACGAAGCAGTTCAGCACGTCGATATGGTGGATCCTCGCGCTCGTGCTCATCGTGTACATCGGCTTCACGGCCGCGGTGCTGGGCTTCGTGTTCGCCGCCGCAGCGAGCGGGTCGCTGCCCGGCGACGCTCCGCCGCTGCCGGCGGAGGGCCTCGCGGCGACGCTGTACAGCACGGCCACGGCGGTCGGGTACGTCTTCCCCCTGCTGATCGGCACGCTCATGGTCACGACGGAGTTCCGTCACAAGACGCTCACTCCGACGTTCCTGGCGACACCGAAGCGCGGCGTCGTGCTGTGGGGCAAGATGATCGTCGGCATCGCGCTCGGCATCCTGTTCGGCGTGCTCGGTGTGGTCTCCTCCGTCGTGCCGTCCGCCGCGTTCCTCGCCGGCTACGGGTTCGAGACCGACCTCGCCTCGTCCGATACGTGGGCCCTGTTCGGCCGCATGATCCTCGCGTTCGTCATCTGGGTCCTCGTCGGGATCGGCGTCGGCGCACTCGTGCGCAATCAGGTGGGTGCGATCGTCGGCGTGCTCGTGTTCACGCAGTTCCTCGAACCGGTCGGCCGCACCGCGGCGGGCTTCGTCGAGGGGCTCGGCGACATCACGCGCTTCCTCCCGGGCGCGGCGAGCGACGCGCTCGTCGGGGCGAGCCTGTTCACATCGGCCACGCCCGGCATGGCCGCCGCGGAGACCCTCGAATGGTGGGTGGGCGGCATCGTCCTGCTCGCGTACGCGGTCGTCTTCGTCGCGCTCGGGCACCTGCTGAGCTGGCGCCGCGACGTCACCTGACGGGAACGCGGCAGGACCGGCCCGGCCATGCCCGCGCGCGGTATGAGCCGGCTCGCGCGGTCAGGTCGCCGGTGCGGGCTTCGGGGTCCGGACGCGCGGCTTCTTCTCGCGCACCGGTGCGACGGGGATCGCGCCGGTCGCGATGTCGACCACGTCAGCGGGCTCGTCGCCCGCGTCGACCTCCAGGTTCAGCGCCTGGACGAGCGCGAGGCCGTGGCGGGTTGTGAGGATGAGGCGCGCGAACTCCGGGTGCCCCTCGAGGTCGATGACCACACTGGGCCGGTGGCGCCGGATGATGACGAAGTCGTCGGCGCCGGCGGACTTCCAGACTCCCATGGCGACGATTCCGCGCAGGTGCGTCCCGGGGCTCGGGACGCCGCGCAACCAGGTCCACGCGTCGTCGGTGAGCTGCACCTTCGTGATCGTCGACCGCTCGACCGCCACATTCCCCTTGCGGAATGCCATCGCCCGCTCGGTGCCCGACAGCACGATCTCGAGCTGCGTCGAGTCGAGCAGGAGCGTGACCATGGTTCCAGTCTGCCAGCGGCCGTCGGCGCGCACCCGTCCTTTTTGCTTACGGACGGACAACGATCGCGGGGGCCGGGCCGCGCCCGCGGTGCAAGACTGGGACGGTGACCCTGCTCGAACCCGCGCGAGCCGTCGACGAGGCCGCGATCGACGCCACAGTGAACGACGACGCCGCGATCGACGCCGCGCTCGCGCGCGCCGCGGCGGGCTCACGCCTGGGTGTCGATGACGCCGAGGCGCTCCTGTGGGCGCGCGGTGCGCACTTCGAGCGTCTGCTCGCGCTCGCCGGCGAGACGCGCGACGCCGGGGATGCGACGAGGACGGTCACCTACTCGCGCAAGGTCTTCATCCCGCTCACGACCCTGTGCCGCGATCGCTGCCACTACTGCGTCTTCGTCGACACCCCCGCGCAGCTGCAGAAGCTGCACAAGCCGACGTACATGAGTGCCGAGCAGGTGCTCACGGTCGCCCGGCAGGGTGCGGCGCTCGGGTGCAAAGAGGCGCTGCTCACGCTCGGCGACCGCCCGGAGGAGCGGTGGCCCGAGGCGCGCGCGTGGCTCGACGAGCACGGCTACGCCTCGACGCTGGACTACGTCGGCGCGATGGCGCGGCTCATCACGGCCGAGACGGGTCTGCTCGCCCACCTCAATCCCGGCGTGATGACCCGGGACGAGCTGCGGATGCTGCGCCCCACCGCCCCGTCGATGGGGATGATGCTCGAGACGA
>CAYOQY010000131.1:0-5413 GCA_964406225.1 uncultured Microbacterium sp. | reverse complement strand
GAGTGGACGCGGATGCCGGCATCCGATCGCCCGTTCCTGCTGCTGGACCTGCGCATCTCGGGAGCCGTGATCGCGCCGTACCAGCAGGAGATCATCCGCGTGAACTCCTGAGCCCCGCACCGACCGGCACGGGGCTCAGGACCTCACGACGTCAGGCCTTCGCGAGACCGCGGATCGGTGAGACCGCCTGCTCCGCCTCGTGGTCGGGACCGAGCGGGATGCCGGAGCGATCGCGCAGCAGCAGCGTCGCGATCAGACCCAGCAGCGTCATGCCCGCGAGGTAGAACGCGACGGCGGTGGTCGAGCCGGTCGCCGCAACCAGGGCGGCCGCGATCGTCGGGGCGAACGCGCCGCCCAGGATCGCGCCGATCGCGTACGAGATCGAGACCCCCGAGAAGCGGATGGATGCCGGGAACAGCTCGGAGTACAGCGCCGCCTGCGGCCCGTACGTGAACCCGAGGCCCACCGTGAGGATCGCCAGGCCCAGGAAGAGCAGGCCGATGTCGCCGGTGTTCACGAGCGGGAACAGCGTGAACACGCCGACGAGCTGCAGGATCCAGCCGATGATGTACGTCGTGCGGCGGCCGATGCGGTCGGAGATCCAGCCGGCGAAGAACGTCGAGAGCAGCCACACGACCGCGGAACCGGTGACCGCCCACAGGACGGGCTCACGGTCCAGGCCCACCGGGCCGTCCGGGTTCGTGGAGTAGTTCTGGATGTAGCCGCCCGTGGTCATGTAGCCGACCGCGTTGTTGCCGGCGAACACGAGCGCGGCGATGAGGACGAGCAGGGCGTGCTTGCGGAACAGCTGCACGATGGGGGTCTTCGTGACCTCCTTGCGCTCGGCGAGCTCGGTGAACACCGGGCTCTCCTCGACACGGCGGCGCACGTAGTACCCGACCAGGATCAGCACGACCGACAGCAGGAACGGCACGCGCCAGCCCCACGCGAGGAACGCATCGCCCGGAGCGATGACCGTCATGAGCGCCATGATGCCCGACGCGAGCAGGAGGCCGAGCGGCACGCCGATCTGCGGCGAGGCGCCGAACAGGCCGCGCTTGGCCTTCGGCGCGTGCTCGACCGCCATGAGCACGGCACCGCCCCATTCACCGCCGGCCGAGACGCCCTGCAGGATGCGCAGCAGGATGAGCAGCACGGGCGCCCAGATGCCCATCGCCTCGTACGTGGGCAGCACGCCGATGAGGGCGGTCGCGACCCCCATGAGGACCAGCGTCAGCATCAGCACGACCTTGCGGCCGTACTTGTCGCCGAAGTGGCCCGCGAGGAAGGCGCCGAGCGGTCGGAACAGGAAGCTGATGCCGACCGTGAGGAACGCGAGGATCTGGCCGAACTCCTCCCCCGCGGGGGCGAAGAAGAGCTGACCGAAGACGAGGCCGACGGCCGTGGCGTAGATGAAGAAGTCGTACCACTCGACGGTGGTGCCGACGACGGTCGCGAACACGACGCGGCGGCGGTCCTTCGAGGTGGCGATGGTGCCGGTGGGTGTGAATCCGGTCGGCGATGGTGCGGACATATCTGACTCCAGTGTCGGTCGACTTCGCTGTCAAAGCAGGCGGTCCGAGAACACGCTTGCCGGGGATGCGAAGATCATATACGATTTCAGATACAACGCAAGGGCGAGGGAGCTCATGACCATTTCGACGGATGCAGCAACCGGCCGATTCGGCCCGTTGCCGTCGCGACCCGGCAAGATCGTCGCGATCCATCTCAGCTACGTGTCCCGCGCGGACCAGCGCGGTCGGCGCCCGGCGGCGCCGTCGTACTTCTTCAAGCCGTCGAGCTCGGTCGCCTCCTCCGGTGGCACGGTCGAGCGTCCTGCGGGGACCGAGTTGCTCGCGTTCGAGGGCGAGATCGCGCTGGTGATCGGCGCGGAGGCGCGCCGAGTCTCGCTCGCCGACGCCTGGGACCACGTCGCCGGGGTGACGGCCTCGAACGACTTCGGCCTGTACGACCTGCGCGCGAACGACAAGGGGTCCAACGTGCGCTCGAAGGGCGGCGACGGTTTCACTCCGATCGGTCCGGAGCTCATCGACGCGCGCACGGTGGATCCGGGAGCCCTGCGCGTGCGCACGTGGGTCAACGGCACCCTCGCGCAGGACGACACCACGGCGGGCCTGATCTTCCCGCTCCCCCAGCTCGTCGCCGACCTGTCGCAGCACTTCACGCTCGAGCCGGGCGATGTCATCCTCACCGGCACGCCGGCGGGGTCGTCGGTCGTCGTCCCCGGCGACGTCGTGGAGGTCGAGGTCGACGCACCCGGCACCGGGCTGACCTCCGGTCGCCTCGTGACGACCGTGACGCAGGGCACGGCATCCTTCGATCCGTCCCTGGGCTCGCTCCCCGCGGTCGACGACCTGCAGCGGGCCGAGGCGTGGGGCTCCGCCGAGGCCGCCGGGCTCACCGCTGCGATTCCGGGTCTGGACCCGGACCTGCGCGACAAGCTCTTCCGCGTGCCGGTCGCGGGGCTGTCGGCGCAGCTGCGCAAGCGCGGCTTGAACAACGTCACGATCGACGGGGTGCGGCCCATGCACCCCGGCACGAAGATCGTCGGCACCGCGAAGACGCTGCGCTTCGTTCCGGGCCGCGAAGATCTCTTCCAGAGCCACGGCGGCGGCTACAACGCGCAGAAGCGCGCGTTCGACGCCGTCGGCGAGGGCGAGGTCATCGTGATCGAGGCCCGTGGAGAGACCGGATCCGGCACGCTCGGCGACGTGCTCGCGCTGCGGGCGCTCACGCGCAAGGCCGCGGGGATCGTCACCGACGGCGGCGTCCGCGACTACGACGCGGTCGCCGAGATCGGCATCCCCGTCTTCTCCGCCGGTGCCCACCCTGCCGTGCTCGGCCGCAAGCACGTGCCGTGGGAGCACGACGTGACGATCGGCTGCGGCGGCACGACCGTCCAGCCCGGCGACATCATCGTCGGCGACGGCGACGGCGTGATCGTCCTGCCCCCGGCGCTCGCCGAAGAGGTCGCCGACGCCGCGCTCGCCCAGGAGGACGAGGACGCGTACGTCGCCGACCAGGTGCGCGCCGGTCACCCGGTCGACGGCCTGTTCCCGATGAACGCCGAGTGGAGGGCGAGGTACGACGCATGGCGGAAGAACTGACGATGGATGCCGCCGGCGTCGGCGCCGCACAGAGCAAGTCGCAGCGCGCCTACCACTGGATCAAGGGGCGTATCGCGAGCCAGGACTTCACCCCCGGCTACCGGCTCGTGCTGGGGTCGATCGCGAAAGAGCTCGACATGAGCGTCGTGCCGGTGCGCGAAGCGATCCGCCAGCTGGAGGCCGAGGGGCTGGTGACGTTCGAGCGCAACGTCGGCGCGCACGTGTCGATGGTCGACGACGCCGCCTACCGCTACAGCATGCAGGTGCTGAGCTTCCTGGAGGGGACGGCGACCGCGCTCGCCGCCCGTCGCCTCACGGCGGAGGATCTCCGTCGCGCGCGTCAGGTGAACGACCTCATGGTCGAGACCCTCGACCACTTCGACCCCCGATCGTTCACGGCGCTCAACCACGAGTTCCACGCGATCCTGTTCGCGCCGTGCGCCAACCCGCGCCTGCTCGAACTCGTGAACGCCGAGTGGGCGCGGCTGGGCAACCTCCGCGACTCGACGTTCAGCTTCGTCCCCGGCCGCGCCGCCGAGTCGGTGCGCGAGCACGCGAACATCGTCGCGCTCATCGAGCAGGGCGCCCCGCTCGGCGAGATCGAGATGACGGCGCGCCGCCACCGCTCCGCGACGCTCGACGCCTACCTGATCCACGAGCACCCCGACGAGGCCCTCGGCCTCCCCAACTTCTGAGCACCCCGCCGAGGAGAATCATGACCGACACCGCCACCGCCGCTGACACCGACACCGCGCCTGCGCACCGCGCCGCCCGAGAGGGCGCCGCCGACCAGCACCGCGCCGCCCGAGAGGGCGCCGCCGACCAGCACCACCACGTTCCCGCAGACCTGCCCACCCGCATCCAGCACTACATCGACGGCGCGTTCGTCGACTCGCTCGACGGCGACACGTTCGACGTGCTCGACCCGGTGACGAACGAGACGTACCTGCAGGCCGCGGCCGGCAAGAAGGCCGACATCGACCGCGCGGTCGCCGCGGCGCGCCGCGCGTTCACCGAGGGCCCCTGGCCGCGCATGCTGCCCCGCGAGCGCTCGCGGGTGCTGCACCGCATCGCCGACATCGTCGAGTCCCGCGACGCGCGCCTGGCCGAGCTCGAGAGCTTCGACAGCGGTCTGCCGATCACGCAGGCGCTCGGGCAGGCGCGGCGCGCGGCCGAGAACTTCCGGTTCTTCGCCGACCTGATCGTCGCGCAGGCCGATGACGCCTACAAGGTGCCCGGCAAGCAGCTGAACTACGTCAACCGCAAGCCGATCGGCGTCGCGGGCCTCATCACCCCGTGGAACACGCCGTTCATGCTCGAGTCGTGGAAGCTGGGACCTGCGCTCGCGACCGGCAACACGGTCGTGCTCAAGCCCGCCGAGTTCACGCCCCTGTCGGCGTCGCTGTGGGCCGGCATCTTCGAGGAGGCGGGCCTGCCGCAGGGCGTGTTCAACCTCGTGAACGGACTCGGCGAGGATGCCGGAGACGCCCTCGTGAAGCATCCCGACGTCCCGCTCATCTCGTTCACGGGAGAGAGCTCAACCGGAAAGCTGATCTTCGGCAACGCCGCGCCGTACCTCAAAGGGCTCTCGATGGAGCTCGGCGGCAAGTCCCCCGCGATCGTGTTCGCCGACGCCGATCTCGAGACCGCGATCGACGCGACGATCTTCGGCGTGTTCTCGCTCAACGGCGAGCGCTGCACCGCGGGAAGCCGCATCCTCGTGCAGCGCGAGGTGTACGACGAGTTCGTCGAGCGCTATGCCGCGCAGGCATCGCGCGTGAAGGTCGGCTACCCGCACGACCCCGCGACCGAAGTCGGCGCGCTCGTGCACCCCGAGCACTACGACAAGGTCATGTCCTACGTCGAGATCGGCAAGACCGAGGGCCGCCTCGTCGCGGGCGGCGGTCGCCCCGACGGCTTCGAGACCGGCAACTTCGTCGCGCCGACCGTCTTCGCCGACGTCGCGCCCGACGCCCGGATCTTCCAGGAGGAGATCTTCGGCCCCGTCGTCGCGATCACGCCCTTCGACACCGACGAAGAGGCTCTCGCGCTCGCGAACGACACAAAATACGGCCTCGCCGCCTACGTCTGGACGAGCGACCTGCGCCGCGCGCACAACTTCGCGCAGTCCGTCGAGGCGGGCATGGTGTGGCTGAACTCCAACAACGTCCGCGACCTCCGCACCCCGTTCGGCGGCGTGAAGGCCTCCGGACTCGGCCACGAGGGCGGCTACCGCTCGATCGACTTCTACACCGACCAGCAGGCCGTGCACATCACGCTCGGCG
>CAYOQY010000130.1:0-5461 GCA_964406225.1 uncultured Microbacterium sp. | reverse complement strand
GGCTCGCGCGGTCGGGCTCCGCGGTGACGGCATCCCCCGACAGCCAGCGCAGCCAGCGCGACCCCGGATCTCCCTCGAGGACGAGCGCGCGGACCGCGAGGGTGAGGGGGATCGAGAGGATCGCCCCGAGCGGGCCGATGATGAAGGTCCAGAAGATGACCGAGAAGAAGCTCAGCGTGAGGCTCAGGTTCACCGCATCACTGACGAACTTCGGCTGGATCAGCACCTGCAGCGTCACGTTCACGACGCAGTACACCGCGATCACCGCGAGCATGAGCGGCCAGCCGCCGACGACGAGCGCGAGCAGCGCCGGCGGGATCAGACCGATCACGAACCCGATGTTCGGGATGAAGTTCGTCACGAACGCGAGGATCGCCCACACCGCGGGGGCCGGGATGCCGAGGGCCCACAGCGCGAGACCGTCGATGATCGCGACGACCGCGCCGAAGCTCGCGTTCACGACGTAGTAGCGCCGGACGCCCGTGTTGAAGCGCTGGAACCGGTGCAGGGCGCTGCCCGCCACCGCGCCGAAGGTCTGCTCGGCCCGCGCGTAGCGGGCACCGTCGGCGGCCATGAAGATCACGTACGCGAGCACGAAGAACAACGCCGTGAGGATGCCCACCGCGGTGCCGCTCAGCGACGTGACGAATGACACGATCGTCGACGGTTGGAGCAGCGACGCCGCCGCATCCGACGCCTGTTCGTCCAGCCCGAACGAGCTCAGCCAGGCGATCACGTTCTGGGCCGTCGCCTGCAGCTCGTCGGCGTAGTCGCCCACGAGCCGCACGAACTGCGTGCCCGCGAAGAACAGCAGCAGGCCCAGGACGAGCAGGATGAGGTACGCGACGACGATCACCCCGGTCGTGCCGGCCCAGCGCGGCCATCCCCACCTCTCGAGCGGATGCCGCACGGGATGGCAGATGATCACGATGACGGCCGCGAGCACAAGCGGCCCGACGAGCTCCCGCGCGAAGAAGAGTCCCCCCAGGGCGATCACGGTCGTGGCGAGCCCGATCAGCACCCGGAGGGTCGGCGAGAGCGCGGGCGGGGCGGGCGGCGGGGTCGGCGCGGGCGGCTGTGCGCGGCGGAACAGGCTCACCGGGCGTCCGCCTTCTCGGCGGATCCCGGAGGCCGCCCCAAGCGCTCGCTGATGTCGTCGAGCTGGGCGGCGACCCTGCGCAGCTGCCCACGTGTCGCGGGTTCGTCGTCGTCGCGGCCGCTGGCGGCGCGCTCCATCACCCACGAAGCCAAAGTCGCCGTCACGACACCGACCACGGCGACTCCGCCGCACATCAGCAGCACGGCGACCGTGCGACCCCCGACGGTAACGGGATAGAAGTCGCCGTAGCCGACGGTCGTGATCGTCACGAACGCCCACCACACCGCGTCGCCGAAGTTCTCGATGTTGGCGCCCGGTTTGCCGCGCTCGGCATCCAGCACCGCCAGCGCGGCGATCCAGATGAGGATCGTCGCCGCGCCGGCACCGTAGATCGCGATGCGACTGCGCAGCGCGGTGCCTGCGGTGCGCTGCAGGACGTGGATCATCGTCATGGCCTTGAGCAGACGCAGAGGCTTGAGCGCCGGCAGGACGACGACGAGGAGATCGAAGATGTGTTTGCGGAACCACACGGCCCTCGGCTGGGCGAGCCCCAGTCGCACGATGTAGTCGATCGCGAACACGATCCAGGTCGCCGTCATGACCAGCCGCGCGACGAGGTGGGCAGGCCCCTGCAGATCGGCCATGACCTGCCACGAGTACGCGACGATGAAGGCCACCGACGCGATCACGAGCGGCCAGTACGTGAGCTCCCGCCAGCGCTCCTCGGTCATGCCGCGCTCGGCGACGCCGCGCTCGGGCGTGTCCCGCCCGGTCGAGTCCCGCTCGGTCATGCCCCGAACTCTAGGGCGACCGCCCGCCCGAGTCCGGATGCCTCGCCGTCCGCGCGTGCGGACGGCTGCACGACCCTCGCTCGCTACAGCTCCGTGAGCGAGAACGAGCTCCCCAGCGGCACGAGAGACGGTCGCTCGACCGTGGTCTCGAGGACCACGCGCGACCCGGAGTGCGCGGAGGCGATCACGGCGGTCATGACCTCGAGCGTGTGCAGCGCGAGGCGTCCCGACGCGCGCACGTCGGCATCCGTCGGCGCGGCGAGCATGTCGAGCAGGCCGATGCCGCGCGCGGCGTCGACGTAGCCCGCCGCGGGGTCGACCGGCTCCCACTCGCGCGAGCCGAGGGCGCAGAACGACACGTCGCCCGAGAACAGATTGGGATCCGGCACCGACAGCGAACCCGCCTCGCCGTGCACCTCGATGGGCGACGCGCTGCTCTTGAGGCTGTCGAAGCTCGTCGTGAGGGTCGTGAGCGCACCGTTCGCGTGCTCCAGGATGCCGGTGACGTGCGTGTCGACGTCGACGGGAATCCGCTCGCCGGCGCGCGGCCCGGAGCCGATCACGCGTTCGCCGCGCAGGCGGCTGGCCGATCCGACGACCGCGGTGATCGGCCCGAGCAGGTGGACGAGCGCGGAGATGTAGTACGGGCCCATGTCCATGAGCGGACCGCCGCCCGGCAGGTAGTAGAAGTCCGGATTGGGGTGCCACGGCTCGGGCCCGGCGGACGCCATCGTCGCGGTGGCGGCGATCGGCCGGCCGATCCGACCTTCGTCGATCACGGCGCGTGCGGTCTGCGTGCCCGTCCCGAGCACGGTGTCGGGTGCGGACCCCAGTCGCACGCCGGCGACGGTCGCGGCATCCATGACCGTCGCCCGCCCGCGAAGTCGACCGCGAGCGGTTTCTCGCCGTACACATGCTTGCCGTTCGCGATCGCCGCGAGGGCGATGTCGGCGTGGGCCGCCGGGATCGTCAGGTTCAGCACGACGTCGACGTCCGGCGACGCGAGGAGCGCCGGCACCTCGAGGGCACGCGCGCCGGGGATCGTCTCGGCGACGGCAGCCGCCCGGGTCATGTCGAGGTCGGCGATCGCCGTGATCCTCGCGTCGGATCGGGCGGTGAGCGTCTCGAGGTAGACCTTCGAGATCACGCCGACTCCGACGATTCCTATGCGCGGCGCGTCGCCCACAGCATTCCCCTTTCGACCACCGTTCGCACGGTGGGGTTCTCCAGGACGTCCAGGCTGTGCCCGGGGGTCGTGACGACGATGCGCCCGGCGCCCCACTCGCGCGTCCAGATCGCGGGCGAGGTGATCGGCCGATGCCACGGCTGCCAGGGCTGCGCCGGGTGCGTCGTCGTCGCGAGCACGTCGATCAGGTCGTCGTGCAGCACCCAGTACTGCTCGGTCGTCAGGGTGATGTCGTCCAGGCCCTCGGTGATCGGATGCCGGTGGCCGAGGTCCGTGAAGGCGATGGGGTGCTCGAGGAAGTTGTCGCTCTCGTCGCCGACGCATGTGTCGGGATGCCGACTCGGATGCGTCGCGAACTGCCCGCCGACGAGCTGCAGGTAGTCGGACGAGGCGCGGAACGAATCCGCGATGCCGCCGTGCCAGCCGGTGAGACCGGTGCCGGCCTCGACGGCCGCGCGGAGCCCGGCGAGCTCGTCGCGCTCGATCGTCGACATCGTGACGCACTGCACGATGAGGTCGGTCGCGGCCATCGCGTCGGCATCCGCGTACACCGCCGGGGATTCCTCGATGCGCACGTCGTAGCCGTGGCCGTGCAGGAACGGCACGAACAACTCGGTCGCCTCGACGGGCCGGTGTCCCTCCCAGCCGCCCCGCACGATCAGCACCCGCTTGTCCGACATAAGTCCCTTTCCGCAACAATTCTCACCCTAGCCCCCGCCCCCCACAGCCCGACCGCGGCCCCCACCCGCGAGACTGCATCTGCACGCCGAGACCTGGGGGATTTCCCACAGTCTCGGCGTGCAGATGCCGTCTCACGGGGATGGGGAGGTCCGGGACCTGCGGCGCGCGAGACGCGCGGAGGTCAGGACGCGTCGGGGTCGGATGCCGCGGCCCGCGCCGCGGACGACGGCTCGTCCTCGATCGCCAGGCGCGGGCGCCAGACCACGATGTCGGTCGCGCGGCGCACACGGCGCCCCTGGCGGAGCGTGATGACCGAGCCGGTGGCTCCGGCTGCGAACACGCGCGCGCCGGGACGGTTCTCGAGCTCGGCGCGCACGCGCGCCTCGAGGTCGCGCACCCGCACGCGCAACTCCTGCACGTGGTTCTCGAGCTCGATGATGCGCGCGATCGCCGGAAGGCTCATGCCGTCGGCGGAGAGCCGGGCGACTTCGCGGAGCTGCTCGACATGGCGGGTGGAGTAGCGCCGCGATCCGCCCTGGGTGCGGGCGGGCACGACGAGACCGAGGCGGTCGTACTGGCGGAGCGTCTGCGGGTGCATCCCGGCGAGCTCGGCCGCGACGGCGATCGCGAAGATCGGCGCGTCCTCATCGATCTCTCGTTCCGGCATCCGTCCTCACCTCGTCCCTCGTCCGTGAGCCCGCCGCGAGATCAGGTGATATCGCGAGCACAGGAGAATCCTCGCGGAAACGTCCTGGTTTCGCCGTATCTCCTGATCTCGAGACATGCCCGACCGCCCTTAACCGCGGGCCCGTGCCATGAGGTCGGCGCGGGGGTTGTCCTTCGGCTCGAGCTCGTGGAAGCGCTCGAGCGCTTCGCGCGCGGCCGCGTCGAGGTGCGACGGCACCGCGACCTGGACTTCGGCGAGGAGGTCGCCGGTGCCCTTCGCGGTCTCCACGCCCCGGCCCTTGACCCGCAGCACGCGTCCCGACGGGGTACCCGGCGCGACGCGGAGCTTGACCGGGTCGCCGCCGAGGGTGGGGACCTCGATCGTGGCACCCAGCGCGGCCTCGGTGAAGGTCACCGGCACGGTCACGCGCAGGTTCAGTCCGTCGCGGGTGAACACCGGATGCGGGCGGACGGCGACCTGGACGACGATGTCGCCGGGCTCGCCGCCGTCGGGAGACGGGCGCCCGCGGCCGCGCAGGCGGATCTTCTGTCCGTCGGCGACACCCGCGGGGATCTTGACCTTGAACGGCTTGCCGTCATCGCCCTGCAGCGTGATCGTCTCGCCCTTGGTCGCCGTGATGAAGTCGATCGTCGTGCGCGCGGTCACGTCGGCGCCGCGTTGCGGCCCTCCGAACCCGCGGAAGCCGCCCGTGGACTGACCGAAGCGCCCTGAGCCGAACCCGCCGCCCTGCTGCTGGTTGAACATGCTGAAGATGTCGTCGAAGTCCTGCGGGGACTGACGACCTCCCCGGCCCTGACCGAACATGCTGAAGACGTCTTCGAAGCCGCCGGGCTGGTCGCCCGCGGTGAACCGCGGTGCACCCGACCCCATCGCGCGGATCTGGTCGTACTCCTTGCGCTGCTCGGGGTCGGACAGCACCGCGTACGCCTCGCTGACCTCTTTGAACTTCTCCTCGGCCTTCGCATCGCCCTGATTGGAGTCGGGGTGGTGCGTGCGGGCGAGCTTGCGGTACACCT
>CAYOQY010000129.1:0-5509 GCA_964406225.1 uncultured Microbacterium sp. | reverse complement strand
GCTCGAGGATCGCGTCGGTGTCGAGGTGCTTCGGCAGCGGCAGCTGCACGATGTACCCGTGGCACGCGGGATCGGCGTTCAGCTCGTCGATCAGCGCCTCGACGTCCGCCTGCGTCGCATCGGCGGGGAGCTCCCGCTGGATCGAGTTCATCCCGATCGCCTCGGACTGCCGGTGCTTCATGCCGACGTAGAGCTGCGACGCGGGGTCGGCGCCGACGAGCACCGTGGCGATGCCGGGCGTGATACCGCGGTCCTTGAGCGCCGCGACGCGCGCGCGCAGCTCTTCCGTGATCTCGGCCGCCGCAGCGCGTCCGTCGAGCGTGATCGCCGTCATCGTGGTCTCCTCTTCGATCGTCTGTCCGCGCACCCGCGGCATCCCTCGCCCGGCGAGACTGCATGCACGCGCCGAAATCGAGGGGAATCCCCTACGGCTCGGCGCCCGGGTGCAGTCTCGGCGAAATGCGCGCACGCCGGGGGCGACGGCGGGTGGATGCCGGGACGCGGGCTACTGCTCCAGGCCGGGGTACAGCGGGAACGCGTCGGTGAGCGCGGCGACCCGGGCGCGCAGCGCCGGCACATCCGCGCCCGGCAGCAGCGCGAGCGCGATGATGTCGGCCACCTCGGTGAACTCCGCGTCGCCGAAACCGCGGGTCGCGAGCGCCGGCGTGCCGATGCGCAGGCCCGACGTGATCATCGGCGGACGCGGGTCGTTCGGGACGGCGTTGCGGTTCACCGTGATGTGGATCTCGTGCAGCAGGTCTTCGGCCTGCTTGCCGTCGATCTCGGCCTCGCGCAGGTCGACGAGCACGAGGTGCACGTCGGTGCCGCCCGAGCGCACCGAGATGCCGGCGGCCGCGACGTCCGGCTGCGACAGTCGCTCGGCGATGATGTGGGCACCGCTCAGGACGCGCTCCTGGCGCTCCTTGAACTCCGGCGTCGCGGCGAGCTTGAACGCCGTGGCCTTCGCGGCGATGACGTGCATGAGCGGTCCGCCCTGCTGCCCCGGGAAGACGGCGGAGTTGATCTTCTTCGCGATGTCGGCGTCGTTCGTGAGGATGAAGCCCGAGCGGGGGCCGCCGATCGTCTTGTGCACCGTCGAGGAGACGACGTCGGCGTACGGCACCGGGTTCGGGTGGAGACCTGCGGCGACGAGCCCGGCGAAGTGGGCCATGTCGACCCACAGCAGCGCGCCGACCTCGTCGGCGATCGCGCGGAACGCGGCGAAGTCGAGCTGACGGGGGTACGCCGACCAGCCCGCGATGATGACCTTGGGCTTGTGCTCGATCGCGAGGCGGCGCACTTCGTCCATGTCGATCACCGACGTCTCGGGGTCGACGCCGTACGCGACAATGTCGAACAGGCGGCCGGAGAAGTTGATCTTCATGCCGTGGGTCAGGTGGCCGCCCTGATCGAGCGACAGGCCGAGCAGCGTGTCACCGGGACGCGCGATCGCGTGCAGCACGGCGGCGTTCGCCGTCGCACCCGAGTGCGGCTGGACGTTCGCGAACGCGGCGCCGAACAGCGACTTCGCCCGCTCGATCGCGAGCTCCTCCGCGACGTCGACCTCTTCGCAGCCGCCGTAGTAGCGGCGTCCCGGGTAGCCCTCGGCGTACTTGTTCGTCAGCACCGATCCCTGCGACTGCAGGACCGACACCGGCACGAAGTTCTCCGAGGCGATCATCTCGAGGTAGCCGCGCTGGCGCTGCAGCTCGCGGTCGAGCACCTCGGCGATCTCGGGGTCGACCTCCGCGAGCGGCGCGGTGAAGTACTGGTCGGTCATGGCGTTCTCCTCTGACGACGGCGCGTCCGGGATCCGATCGGAACCCGGGCTGGTGAGCGGTCCGCGGTGCGGACGTGTCCATAGACGCATCGACCCAGGCGTACGGTCGAGTGCCGTGTCGGTCGCTCCCCGGTGGTGACCCACCTCAACGCCAGTTGCGACAGTCCGAGCATAACGGATGGCCCGGCGCGAGGGATGCCGGATGACGCCGCTCCGCCTATTTGTTAGGCTTCCTTACATGAGCCTGCCCCTCGATGCCGCACTGCCGCTCGTCCCCGTGCCGGTGTCGGTCGAGCGAGGCCCCGGGCCCGCTTTCTCACTGGATGAAACCGCCCGGATCACGGGCGGCGCGGATGCCGCGACCGCGCTCGCCTCTCTCGTGGCGGCCCGTACCGGCGGCACGGTCGCCCCCTCGACCGGCGACGAGATCGCCCACGACGGCGTGGACGGCGCGCGCTCGATCGTCCTCCGTATCGTCGCGGGCTCGGAATCCGAGTCGTACCGGATCGCCGTGGACGCGGCATCCGTCGTCGTGACCGGCGGCGACGCGGCGGGACTGTTCTACGGCGTGCAGACTCTCGGTCAGCTGATCGCCGCGGACGATCGCGGCGGCTTCGTGATCCCGGCGGTGCAGATCGCCGACGCGCCGCGCTTCGCGTATCGCGGCGTGATGCTCGACGTCGCGCGCCACTTCTTCCCCGTCGACACGGTGAAGGCGTATATCGACCGTGCGGCGGGCCTGAAGTTCAACGCGCTGCACCTGCACCTGAGCGACGACCAGGGCTGGCGCGTGCATCTCGATTCCCGCCCCCGTCTCACCGAGCGGGGCTCGGCGAGCGCCGTCGGCGGTGACACCGGCGGCTTCTACACGAAGGACGACTATCGCGAGATCGTCGCGTACGCGGCCTCCCGCCACATGATCGTGGTGCCCGAGATCGATCTGCCCGGCCACACGCACGCGGTCGGGCTGGCCTACCCCGAACTCGCGGAGGCGCCGGTGCTGAACCCGCACATCCTCGAGGTCGTCGAGGCGTACGGCGGCGCGCTGCCGGCCGCCGGTGAGCCGTACACCGGCATGGCCGTCGGATTCTCGTCGCTGCGCATCCACGACGAGGCGACGTACGACTTCGTCGCCGACGTCGTGGGCGAGCTCGCCGCGATGACCCCCGGCCCGTACCTCCACGTCGGCGGCGATGAAGCACTCGGCACGAGCCCCGAGGACTTCGCGCTGTTCATGACGCGCGCGACGGCGCTCGTGGCCGACATCGGCAAGACACCGATCACGTGGCACGAAGCGGGGGCCGCCCTCGGCATCCACCCCGACACGGTCGGGCAGTACTGGGGCTTCGTCACCCCGACCGACGGCATGGACGACAAGGCCCGCACGTTCGTGCGCAACGACGGCGGACTCATCCTCTCCCCCGCCGACGCCGTCTACCTCGACATGAAGGAGACGCCCGACAGCCCCCTCGGCCTCACGTGGGCGAACGGGCCGACGAGCGTGCAGCGCGCCTACGACTGGGAGCCGACCGCGGTGATCGCGGGCACGACGGATGCCGACATCCTCGGCGTCGAGGCGCCGCTGTGGACCGAGACGATCCGCACGCTCGACGACATCGACCGGTCGGCTTTCCCCCGCATCGCCGCGGCCGCCGAAGCGGCGTGGTCGCCGTCCGCGGCGACGAGCGCCGAGCGCACGTGGGAGTCGTTCCGCACGCGCGTGGGCGGGCTCGGCCCCCTGTGGACGAGCCTCGGCATCGGCTTCCACGCCTCCGCCGACGGGCCGTGGATCGACGTGCCGGAGATTGACGGGCCAGGGGCCACGCGATGAGCACGCTCGTCCACTCCGCACGACTCGTGGATGCCGGTCGCATCGTCGACGACGCGTGGGTGCGCTTCGACGGCGGACGCGTGGCCGCCACCGGACTCGGCGAGGGCTGGCGCGCGCATGCGGGGCGGTTCGACACCGTCGTCGACGCCGTCGGGATCGCCGGGGACGGCGCACTGCTCACGCCCGGCTTCGTCGACATCCACGGCCACGGGGGTGGCGGAGCGTCGTACGACGACGGTCCGGACGCGATCCGCGCGGCCCGGGCGCTGCATCGCGCGCACGGCACGACGCGCGCGGTCGTCTCCCTCGTCACGGCGCCGCTGGACACGCTGGCCCGTCGCGTCGAGATGGTCGCCGACGTCACGGCGACGGATGCCGACATCCTCGGCTCGCACCTCGAGGGGCCCTTCCTCGACCCGGCCCATCGCGGGGCGCACGACGCGACGCTCCTGCGGGCCGTCGACCTGTCCGCCGTGGAGCGGCTCCTCGCCGCGGGGCGCGGCACGGTCCGGCAGGTCACGATCGCGCCGGAGCTTCCCGGCGCCCTCGAGGCGATCCGGATCGTCGTCGCCGCGGGCGCGGCGGCCGCCGTCGGGCACACCGGCGCGGATCTCACGCAGGCGCGGGCCGCACTCGAGGCCGGCGCCACGATCCTCACGCACGCGTTCAACGCGATGCCCGGCCTGCACCACCGCGAACCCGGACCCGTGGCGGCCGCGGCCGCCGACCCGCGCGTCACGCTCGAGGTGATCGCGGACGGCGTGCACCTGCATCCCGAGATCGTGCGCATCCTCTTCGCCGCGGCACCGGGCCGCGTCGCGCTCATCACCGACGCGATGGCCGCCGCCGGTCACGCCGACGGCCGCTACTACCTCGGCACGCTCGCGGTCGACGTCGAGGGCGGCGTCGCGCGGCTCGCGGACGGCGGCGCGATCGCCGGGTCGACCCTGACGCAGGATGCCGCACTCCGCCGCGCGGTCGAGGCCGGCGTGCCGCTCCCCGCCGCGGTGGCCGCGCTCACGGCGGTGCCCGCGCGCGCGGTCGGGCGCGCGGACGATCTCGGCGCGCTCGCGGTCGGTCATCTCGCGGACGCGGTGCTGCTGTCGGCGGACCTCGAGGTGCGCGGCGTGTGGACCGCGGGTTCGCCGAGCGGCGTCCCAGGTGCCGAGATCAGGTGATCTCGCGGCTGCAGGACGATCGGCCGCGGAATCGTCCTGTCTCCGCGACATCGCCTGATCTCGCACGACGTGCGGCCCCGCACGCGCGGGGCGCAGCCCACCCGACCGGGAGGCCGACCCGGAGCCGGTCGTAGACTGGAACCATGTCCGAAACCCCGCGCGTCGCGCCGAAGGCGCCGCCCGAGCCCGTCGTGCGCGAACGCCCCTCCGTCATCGACGTGCTCGCGTTCGTCTGCCTGCTGTTCGCGTTCGTGACGCTGGCGATCTGGGGTTTCTCGACCTGGCCGTTCCCGTGGAACATCGTCGTCGGCATCGGGGCGCCCGCCGTCGCGATCCTCGTGTGGGCGCTGTTCGTCTCGCCTCGTGCCGTGTTCGCCGTCCACCCCTTCATCCGCGCGGTCGTCGAACTGCTCGTGTACGCCTCCGCGACGCTCGCGTGGTGGAACATGGGGTTCACATGGGTCGGCCTCGGGTACGGCGTCGTCGCGGTCGTGGTGGGCGCGCTCGCGGGTCGGCGTCGCCTCGCGTGAGCGACGCGCCCGGCACCGCTGCGGACGTCGTCGGGCTTCTCCGCGCCGCGCTGGGTGAGCGCGTCGACACCTCGGATGCCGCGCGGCAGGACGCGCGCGCCGACAAGTCCGGCCACGCGGCGCCCGGCATCCCTCTCGCCGTCGTGCATGCCGCGTCGGTCGAGGATGTGCAGGAGACCCTCCGTATCGC
>CAYOQY010000128.1:2994-5785 GCA_964406225.1 uncultured Microbacterium sp. | reverse complement strand
GCGAACTGGTCGGTGGCGCCGTCGGCGAGCCCGCGGCCGGACAGGCGGTTGACGGTGACCTCCCACCAGCCGAAGGGACGCCACAGGATCGACTGCGACACCTCCATCGCGTGGACGCGGCCGGGCGGCAGGATCTCGGTGATCGTGGTGAAGAGCCCGAAGGTCACGCGGACCCCACTGGGTGTCGGCGCGATCGAATACCGCAGCGAACGGATGATCGTGCGGATCCAGTACGCGCCGAAGCCGATCAGGGCCGGCACCAGACTGAACAGGACCCACGGCGTCCCGGCGATCGAGCCGACGATGATGGCGACGACGATCGCGAGCAGCCACAGCGTCGACGTGCTGAGGAGCCGGGAGGCGATGAGACGCCCGACGGGGATGTGCACGACCGAGGCGGGCTCGGCGACCGGCTCCTCCGCGCCCGAGATGAGGCCGTTCAGACCCGCACCGACCACGGCGGCGGCCGAGGCCCGCCGACCGGCCGGGGCGCCTGCTGCGGCATCCGCCCGCCGCTCGGCCAGCTGACGGCCCGACGCGAGGCGGAGGATGTCTGCCCGGACCGCCTCCGCGTTCGCGGTGGACAGGTACTCCAGCTTCACGTTCGAATCCAGACCCGCACCGACGACCTCGAGCTTGGCCATGCCGACCAACCGGGCGAACATGGGGCGGGTGAGGTTGACGCCCTGCACGCGGTCCAGCGGGGCGCGACGGTGGGTGCGGAACAGCACGCCGCTGCGCACCTCGACGTCGTCACCGGTGATCCGGAAGGTGTGGAACCGCCACGACAGGTAGAACAGCGCGATCAGGACGATCAGGATGCCGAGCAGTGCGAGACCGGCCACGAGGTACAGGTCGTTCGCGATGATGAAGTCGATCGGGTCGCCGCCCTGCATGTCCTCCACGTCGATGTCGACCGCGATGTCCTCGTCCAGCCAGGGCAGGAAGAGGTAGATCAGCCGATCGCGCAGGTTCGCGATGACGATGCCGGCGACGACCACGAGGAACAGACCGCCGCGGAACAGTGGCGTGAGCGGATGCAGGCGGTGCCACTCGCCGTCGCTGAGCGACTCCGCCACCGCGGTCGGCGCTGCCGCAGCGGGAGGCTGCGGTGGCTGTGCCGGCAGGGGGGGAAGATCGCTCACAGGCCCGTCCGGCGTTCTTCGGCGACGTCGACCAGCGTGTCGCGCAGGCGCTCGGCGGCCTCCTGCGTGAGCCCGGGGATGACGACGCCGGTGGAGGCGGCGGCCGTGACGAGCTTGAGCTGGGCGATGCCGAATCCGCGGTCCAGCGGACCGTGCGTGATGTCGACGAGCTGCATGCGCCCGTACGGGACGGCCACGACGCGCTGCCACAGGATGCCGCGACGGAACACCAGGTCGTCCCGCCGCAGCTGGTAGCCGTAGGCGCGCGCCTGGCGCGGAGTGATCGCGACGGTCCAGATCAGGATGCCGAGGAGGACGCCGCCCGGGATCCACGCCCACCACTGCCCCCACACGAGCGTGAGCAGGAGGACGGCTGCGAGCACGAGGACCATCACGACGCCCGTGGAGATGAGCTGCACCCACACGTACTGCCGCGCGAGCTGGTGCCACGTGCCGTCACCCAGCGGGAGTCGGCCGGGCGCGCGGGGCTCGCGGATGCGGTCGAACGTCTCGCGATCGAGCACGTCCGTCTGCGCCGCATCGGGCGCGGACGCCTCCGCAGAGGACGTCTCCGGCGCGGTCGGCGAGGCGGGGAGGGGGACGGGAACCTCAGCGGGCCCCGTCGACTCCGGGCTGTTCGTCATCCTGGTCCTTCCGGATCGTGCAGAGATGCTCCGCGTACAGCCCCGCCGCCACCAGCGCGGCCGCGCAGACGGCGGTGGCGATCACGGCGCCCATCGAGCCTAGCGAGGGCGGCACCGGGCGGGTCAGCAGGAAGAGCGCGAGCCCGCCGGCGAATCCCGTGATCGCCGCCCCGACCATGCTGGAGGCCTTCGCGAGCATCGCGATGCGCAGCGCCCAGAACGGGTTCACTGGGCTCGCGAGCTTTCCGCGGGTGGCACGCCGGATCGGGAGGGCGAGGGCGACGACGATCGCCCCGAGGAGCACGAGGAAGATCGGCAGTGTCACCGACGGCGTGAACGTCGCGCGGCCGGTCGCGGTGAGGGTCTGGTCGAGCAGGAAGCCGACCGCGAGCCCGATCGCCGCCGCGACGATCAGCACTCCGGCCCCGGTGCGCCTCATGCGGCGTCGTCCGGCCTGCGACGCAGGCGGTCGAGGAGGGCGTCGACGCGGCCCACGCCGGGCAGCTCGGAATCCGGGTCGACCGAAAGCCACGGCACGAGCACGAAGTCGCGCTCTGCGGCGCGGGGGTGGGGAAGCGTGAGCGCGGCGTCCCGGCTCACCACATCGCCGTACGCGATCAGGTCGAGATCCAGCGTCCGATCTCCCCACCGCTCGCGGCGCTCGCGTCCGTGTCGCAGCTCGATCGCCTGCAGGTAGGAGAGCAGGACCGACGGGGCCAGCCGCGTGGTGACCAGGGCCACCGCGTTGAGATACGCCGGAGCCTCGGCATCCGGCCCGTCCGGCTTGACCGCGACCGACTCGACCGCGGCCGACGCGCGCACGTCGTCGACGAGGGGAAGACGCCCGATCGCGGTCAGGGCCGACTCGAGCGTCGCGGCGCGGTCGCCGAGGTTCGCGCCGAGCGCGACGACTGCCCGCACGGGGACCCGATCGGCCCGCGGCGCATCGGTGCTGAAGCCGCCGGCGAGTCGCCGGTTCATGCCGGCACCTCCGCGGCGCTG
>CAYOQY010000128.1:0-2894 GCA_964406225.1 uncultured Microbacterium sp. | reverse complement strand
AGCCCCGTCAGTGTGATCTCGTCGGCGACGTCCATCGGTCCCGTCCCTTCCACTCCTCCGCGACGCGCAGGGCATCCCGCGTCGCGCGCACATCGTGCACCCGCACCGCCCAGGCGCCCGCCTGCGCCGACAGCACGCTCGTGACCGCGGTCGCCAGGTCGCGGCGCCCTTCGGTGACATTCGGGTCGTCCGTCGTCCCGTCCTCGCTCAGCACCTCCGCGAGGAAGCGCTTGCGACTCGTGCCGACGAGCACCCGATGCCCGAGACCCGCTATCCGCGGCAGCGCGCGGAGCACGTCCCAGTTCTGCGCACCCTTCTTGCCGAAGCCGATTCCGGGATCGACCACGAGACGGGCCGGGGGGATGCCGGCGGCCGCGGCCGCTGCGACACGGTCGGTCAGTTCGCGCAGCACGTCGCGCACGACGTCGTCGTACTCGGCGCACGCGTACATCGCGGCGGAGGGCCCCCGCCAGTGACCGACGACGAAGTCGGCATCCGTCGAGGCGACCGCCGCGAGCATGTCGGCGTCGGCGAGGCCGCCCGAGACGTCGTTCACGATGCGCGCACCGGCCTCGACCGCCGCGAGCGCCGTCGAGGCGTTCATCGTGTCGATGCTGACCGTCGCCCCCGCGTCGGCGAACGCGCGCACGACGGGGAGGACCCGCTCCTGCTCGATGCGCGGGTCGACGCGCTCCGCCCCCGGACGCGTGGACTCCCCGCCCACGTCGAGGATCGCGGCGCCCTCCGCGCGCAGCCGGAGGCCATGGGCGATCGCGTCGTCGGCGTGCACGTAGCGACCGCCGTCGCTGAACGAATCGGGGGTCACGTTGACGATCCCCATCACGAGGGTCGTCATGGGCGGGCTGCTCCGAGGAGCGCGATCAGCTCGGCGCGCGCCGCCGGCTCGGAGAACACGCCCCGGGCGGCGATCGTGACGGTGGACGCGTCCGGCTGCCGGTCGCCGCGCATCGTGACGCACTCGTGCGCGGCATCCAGCACGACGAGGACGCCGCGGGCATCGAGGGATGCCGCGATCGTGTCGGCGATCTGCTCGCCGAGCCGCTCCTGCACTTGCGGTCGCGACGCCAGGATCTCCACGACCTTCGGGAGCGCACCGAGACCGACGACCTGCTCCCCCGGCAGGTATGCGATGTGGGCGCGACCGCGGAAAGGAAGCAGATGGTGCTCGCACACCGAGCGGAACGAGATGTCGCGCAACATGACCGCACCCGACGGGAGCGTCTCGGGCGCAGGTCCTCGCGCCACCGAGATCGTGTGCGCGAGCGGAGCTGCGGCATCGGCCCCCACGCCGGAGAAGAACTCGGCGTATGCGTCCGCGACGCGCTCGGGCGTCATCTTCAGACCCGGGCGCTCGGGGTCTTCCCCGATCGCCGCGAGCAGCTCTCGGACGAGCGCGGCGACGCGCTCACGATCGACGGCCACGCGCCGAGCCTACGCTGTCGCGGGGCGCGCCTGACCGGTCGGGCGCCGCTTGGCGGCCTTCTCGGGCGCTTCCTGCTCGACCTCGACGCTCGCGGCGATGCCCGCGGGCTGCGCGCGACGCGGCACCTCCACGGGAGGGCGCTGCGACACGGGGCGCTGATCGCTCGAGAGCCACTGCGGGCGCGGCGGCAGGCGCTTGACGTCTTTGAAGATCTCGGCGAGCTCGAGGTGGTCGAGCGTCTCCTTCTCGAGAAGCTCGAGGGCGAGACGGTCGAGCACGTCGCGGTTGTCGTTGATCACCTGGTACGCCTCGTTGTGCGCCTGCTCGATGAGCGCGCGCACCTGGTTGTCGATGCGCTCGGCGATCTTCTCGCTGAACTCGCGTCCGTGGCCCATGTCGCGGCCCATGAAGACCTCGCCGCTCGCCTGGCCGAGCTTGACGGGGCCGACCTCGTTCGTCATGCCGTATTCGGTGACCATCTTGCGGGCGATGTTCGTCGCCTTCTCGATGTCGTTCGAGGCGCCGGTGGTCGGGTCGTGGAAGACGATCTCCTCCGCGACGCGGCCACCCATCGCGTACGTGAGCTGATCCTGCAACTCGTTGCGCGTCACGGAGTACTTGTCGTCCAGCGGCAGCACCATCGTGTAGCCGAGGGCCTTGCCGCGCGGCAGGATCGTCACCTTCGTGACGGGGTCGGTGTTGTTCATCGCCGCAGCCGCGAGCGCGTGACCGCCCTCGTGGTAGGCGGTGATGAGCTTCTCCTTGTCGCGCATCACGCGCGTACGCCGCTGGGGACCCGCGATGACGCGGTCGATCGCCTCGTCGAGCGCACGATTGTCGATGAGCTGCGCGTTCGAGCGGGCCGTCAGCAGCGCAGCCTCGTTCAGGACGTTCGCGAGGTCGGCACCCGTGAAGCCGGGGGTCTTGCGCGCGACGACCTCGAGGTCGACGCCCTCCGCGAGCGGCTTGCCGCGCCCGTGCACCTCGAGGATCTTGATGCGGCCCTTGAGATCGGGGGCGTCCACGCCGATCTGGCGGTCGAAACGTCCCGGACGCAGGAGCGCCGGGTCGAGGATGTCGGGACGGTTGGTCGCCGCGATCACGATGACGTTGACCTTCGGGTCGAAGCCGTCCATTTCGACGAGCATCTGGTTGAGCGTCTGCTCGCGCTCGTCGTGGCCGCCGCCCATGCCGGCGCCGCGGTGGCGGCCGACGGCGTCGATCTCGTCGATGAAGATGATCGCGGGGGAGCTCTCCTTGGCCTGTGTGAACAGATCGCGCACGCGGCTCGCGCCGACGCCGACGAACATCTCCACGAAGTCCGAGCCCGAGATCGAGTAGAAGGGCACACCGGCCTCACCGGCGACGGCGCGCGCGAGGAGCGTCTTGCCCGTTCCGGGAGGGCCGTAGAGCAGCACGCCCTTCGGGATGCGGGCCCCCACGGCCTGGA
>CAYOQY010000127.1:0-5847 GCA_964406225.1 uncultured Microbacterium sp. | reverse complement strand
GACGGCGACCGGAAGCCCTACACGCCTCGTGAAGGAAGCAGCCGGCCGCCCCGTGCCGGCGCGGGGCGTGAGCTGCGCCGTGACGACCGACAGTCGCGTCCCGAAGAGCTGCGCGCCGTCCGTCCCGCGTTCGACGAGCCGATCGTTCCCGATGAGGTGTCGGCATCCGATCTCCACTCCGCCGCACGCAACCAGCTCAAGACCCTGAGCAAGGAGAACGCCGAGGCCGTCGCCCGCCACCTGGCGATGGCCGCTGAGGTGATCGACGCGGACCCTGAGCTGGCCCACCGACACGCCATCGCCGCGACGCGGCGTGCGGGGCGGATCGGCGTGGTCCGCGAGACCGCCGCCATCACCGCGTACGCGATCGGCGACTACGCGCTGGCCCTCCGCGAGCTGCGGACCTACCGCCGCATTTCGGGCAGCGACGACCAGATCGCGCTCATGGTCGACAGCGAGCGTGGCGTCGGTCGTCCCGACCGCGCCCTCGAGGTGGGCCGCGCGGTCGACCGCAGCACGCTCGCCCCGGCGGTGCGCGTCGAACTCGCGATCGCGATGTCGGGTGCCCGGCTCGATCTGGGTCAGACCGAGCGGGCGCTGCAGGAACTCGACATCCCCGAACTCGATCCCGACCGCGCGTTCGAGTGGAGCCCTGCGCTGTTCGCGGCGCGCGCGGCCGTCCTCGAGGAGCTCGGCCGACTCGACGAGGCGCGCGAGTGGCAGCGGCGGGCGGAGGTTGCGGATGAGGCGATCGCCGCCGCGCACGGCTCGGACGGCGATCTCGAGGTCGTCGTGATCGAGGAGATCCTCGAAGAGCGGGACTCCCGCGAGGATCAGGACTGATGCCGCTGTTCGGCCGGCGTCCGCCCGAGGCCACTCCTCTCGACGGCGTCGACGTCGTGCTGGCCGATCTCGACGGTGTCGTCTACGCCGGCGCCGGCGCTCTCCCGCACGCGGTCGAGAGCCTCAACCGCACCCGGACCGGAAGGCGGCTCGGCTACATCACGAACAACGCCTCGCGCACGGACGCGTCGGTGGCGCGGCATCTGAGCGAGCTCGGGCTGCCGACGGCTCCGTCCGAGGTCGTCACCAGTCCTCAGGCGGCGATGCGCCTGCTCGCCGAGCGGATCGCACCGGGATCGACGGTACTCGTCGTCGGGGGCGAGGGACTGGTCAACGAGCTGGAGAAATCCGGATTCGTCGTCACCCGCAGCGCGGAGGACGCCCCCTCCGCTGTCGTGCAGGGCTTCGCGCCCGAAGTGGGGTGGACGCAGCTCGCCGAAGCGGCCTACGCCCTGGCCGTCCCGGAGGACGAAGGCGGAATCCCCTGGATCGCGACCAACACCGATTGGACCATTCCACAGGCGCGCGGCATCGCGCCGGGCAACGGCACGCTGGTATCCGCGGTCCACACGGCCGTCGGGCGCCTGGCGACGGTCGCCGGCAAGCCCGAGGTGCCGATCTTCCACGAGGCTGTCGCGCGCTTCTCCGCGCAGCATCCCCTCTTCCTCGGCGATCGCCTCGACACCGACATCCTGGGGGCCAATCGCGCGGGCATCCCGTCCGCGCTCGTGCTCACCGGGATCGACCGCCCGAAGCACGTGCTCGCGGCGCCGGCGGGATCGCAGCCGACGTTCATCCTGAGCGACCTGCGTCAGCTGCACGAGCCTTACCCGGAGGCGTCGGTTCGGGACGGTGTCGTGACGGTGCGCGGCGCGAAGGTGCGGATCGACGGGCCGGATGTGCAGATCCTCGCGGAGGGTCAGGAACAGATCGACCTGCTCCGCGCCGGGGCGAAAGCGATCTGGGACACCGGGCGCGCGATCTACGGATTCCGCGTCCCGGAGCGGCTGTATGCGGATCCGTTCCATCGCCCGTGAGGCGGGGCGCGATGCCGGGTGCGCCGACCTATCCTGAGGGGATGGACCGTACCGCTTCGCCCGCGCCCGAGCAGCCAGGGCATGAGCAGCCAGGGCACGAGCAGGCGGTCGAGCGGGACGATCTCCTGTCGACGCTCGAGGTGATCGAGGCTCAGCCGCTCGCCACGCGTGCCGGCGCGTACGAGGGCCTGCACGACGCCCTCGCGCGCGAACTGGAGTCGGGGCCAGCGGGCATCGCCGCGCACCCATGACCGTTCGTCTGGATGCCGCGCTCGCGGCGCGGGGTCTCTCGCGTTCTCGAACCCACGCGGCCTCGCTCATCGCCGACGGACTGGTCTCGGTCGACGGACGGCCGGTCGTGAAGGCCTCGTTTCCGGTGGCTGAGGACGCGGTCATCACCGTCGCCGCGACGGATCACTACGTGAGCAGGGCCGCACACAAGCTGCTGGCGGGACTCGACGCGTTCTCCGTCGACGTGGCGGGCCGTCTCGCGCTCGACATGGGTGCCTCGACCGGAGGATTCACGCAGGTGCTGCGCGAGCGCGGTGCGAACCCGGTCATCGCGGTCGACGTCGGACACGGGCAGCTCGCCCCCGCGGTCGCCGCCGATCGCGGGGTCATCGCCGTCGAGGGGTTCAACGTCCGCTACATGACACGCGAGAACCTGGCCGAGGTGAGCGGCGTCGACGAGGCACCGGGCGTGCTCACGGGCGACCTGTCCTTCATCTCCCTCGCACACGTGCTGCCGGCTGCGGCCGCGGTGGCCGCCCCCGGCGCGGATCTCGTGCTCCTGATCAAGCCCCAGTTCGAAGTCGGCCGGACGGCGGTGAAGGGCGGACTCGTGACGGATGCCGCCTCCCGCGCGGACGCCGTCGCGAACGTGCTCTGGGCGGCGTGGGATGCGGGCCTCGGCACGTGCGGCGTCGTGGCGTCTCCGATCGTCGGCACGCACGGCAACGCCGAGTACGTCGCGCACTTCCGATCCGCGGCCGACAGCGCTCGCCCCGGAGCCAATCCGACAGAATGGTTGAGCACCGTGAACCGACTGACGGGAAGTCCATGAACGACGCCGATCGCCGCATCCTCGTCGTCGTCCATGCCCGGCGCGACGACACGGTCGCCGCCGCCGCCCGCGTCGTCGCGGCTCTGCGCGGTGCGGGGGCCCGGCCGGTGCTGTCGGTCGACGATCGGGCCGAGCTCGGCGACGCCCTCGAACTGCTGGGCGACGTCGGCACGCTGAACGTCGACGTGTCGGTCGAGGACATCGAGCTCGCGATCGTCCTCGGCGGCGACGGGACGATCCTGCGGGCCGCCGAACTCGTCCGTGAGGGCACCGCGCCGGTGCTCGGCATCAACATGGGGCACGTCGGATTCCTCGCCGAGATCGAGCGCGACGACATGGATCTCGCGGTGCATCGCGTGATCGAGCGCGACTATGCAGTCGAGGAGCGCCTCGCGCTGCAGGTGCGGGTGAAGGACGCCGCGGACCATGTGATCTTCGACACCTGGGCGCTCAACGAGGCCACGGTCGAGAAGGCGAGCCGCGAGCGGATGCTCGAAGTGGTCATCGAGATCGACGGGCGTCCGCTGTCGTCCTTCGGCTGCGACGGCGTCGTGGTGTCGACCCCCACCGGATCGACCGCCTACAACTTCTCCGCGGGCGGACCCGTCATCTGGCCGACCGTGCAGGCGATCGCCGTCGTGCCGCTGTCGGCACACGCGCTCTTCGCGAAGCCCCTCGTCGTGGGACCCGAGCACGCCGTCGCGATCGAGGTGCTCGAGCGCACGAACGGCATCGGCGTGCTGTGGTGCGACGGGCGTCGTTCGCACGATCTGCCTCCGGGCGCCCGGGTGGTCGTCCGTCGTTCGGAGCGTCCCGTGCGCCTCGCGCGACTGCATCCGGCGGCCTTCACCGACAGGCTCGTGCGCAAGTTCCGGCTGCCCGTGGAGGGTTGGCGCGGACCCGCGAGCATCACCGGTTCGATCGGGCAGGTTCCGTGATCGAAGAGATGCGCCTGCGCGACCTCGGCGTCATCGCGGAGGCCACGCTGCCCATCGGTACGGGCTTCACCGCGATCACCGGCGAGACCGGCGCGGGCAAGACCATGGTCGTGACGGGTCTCGGGCTCCTGCTCGGTCAGCGCGCCGACTCGGGGGCCGTCCGCGCCGGTGCGGCCCAGGCATCGGTCGACGGCGTGTGGATCATCCCCGAGGACGGTCCTGTCGCGGAGCGGGTGCGGGATGCCGGCGGCGACGTGGATCCGATCGGGCAGGGGCGCGCAGAACTGCTCGTCGGACGCTCGCTCTCGAGCGAGGGGCGCAGCCGGGCGAGCGTGGGCGGCCGGGCCGCGCCCGCGGGTGTGCTGGCCGACCTCGCCGACGAGCTCGTGGTCGTGCACGGACAGTCCGACCAGCTGCGGCTGCGGACGGCGGCTGCGCAGCGCGACGCCCTCGATCGCTTCGGGGGAGAAGCGGTCTCCCGCGCACTCGCCGCCTACCGCGCCGGGTACCGCACGGTGCGTGCGCTGACCGAGGAGCTCGAGACGCTCACGAACGACCGGGATGCCCGGGCCCGTGAAGCCGAAGAACTGCGGGTCGCGCTGGCCGAGATCGAGGAGGCGGCGCCCGCCCCGGGCGAGGACGTCGAGCTCGCCGTGCGCGCCGAACGGCTCGCGAACGCCGAGGAGCTGCGCGTCGCGGCCGCCACGGCGCACGATGCTCTCTCGGGCGACGGCGATGCCCCCGATGTGGCCGCCCTGCTCGCAGAGGCGCGGCGCGCCCTCGAGCGCGGCCATGACCCCGCCCTCGATGACCTCGCCGCCCAGGTCGCCGACCTCGGGTACCGGGCGGCGGACCTGGCCCACGCGCTCGCAGGCTACCTCGCGGACCTCGACGAAGCGGGACCCCACGAGCTGGCCGCCGTCGAAGAGCGTCGCGCGGTCCTCGGCTCGCTGGTCCGTGCGCACGGATCGGTCGACGCCGCGATCGCCCTGCTCGAGTCGGGCTCGGCGCGGCTGGCCGAACTCGACGACGACGGAGCCCGGATCGACCGGCTGACGGAGGAGCTCGCGGTCGCGGCATCCGCCCTCGACGCCGACGCGGCCGCCCTGACCGCCGCACGCGTCGAGGCGGCCGGTCGGCTGGGTGCCGCGGTGACCGACGAGCTGCACGCGCTCGCGATGCCGGACGCGTCCGTCGAGATCGCCGTGACACCGGGAGCCGAGTCGGCCTCGGGTCGCGACGACGTCGCGATCCTGCTGGCGCCCCACCCCGGCGCGCAGCCGCGCCCCGTCGCCAAGAGCGCCTCCGGCGGAGAGCTGAGCCGCGTCATGCTCGCGATCGAGGTCGTGATCGCGGCGGTCGATCCCGTTCCGACATTCGTGTTCGACGAAGTGGATGCCGGCATCGGCGGCGCGGCCGCGATCGAAGTGGGTCGCCGACTCGCTCGGCTCGCCCGCTCCTCCCAGGTGATCGCGGTGACCCACCTCGCCCAGGTCGCGGCGTTCGCGAACAACCACCTGTCGGTGGTCAAGGCCAGCGACGGGTCGGTGACGGCCTCGGACGTCCGGCGTCTGGAGGGCGCCGAACGCGAAGCCGAGATGGCCCGACTTCTGTCGGGGATGCCTGATTCGGATGCCGCGCTCACGCACGCGCGCGAACTGCTGGGCCTGCGGGCCTCAGCCGACTGATAGGATAAAAGCCCGTGGCGGAAACTCATACGGCAGGCATTTCGGACGGCAGTTCTTCAGACGGCACCACTCGGCACATCTTCGTGACCGGCGGTGTCGTCTCTTCTTTGGGCAAGGGACTGACGGCGGCCAGCCTCGGCAATCTGCTGACCGCGCGCGGGTTGCGTGTCGTGATGCAGAAGCTCGACCCCTACCTCAACGTCGACCCCGGGACGATGAACCCGTTCCAGCACGGCGAGGTCTTCGTGACCGACGACGGCGCCGAGACCGACCTCGAC
>CAYOQY010000126.1:1677-5857 GCA_964406225.1 uncultured Microbacterium sp. | reverse complement strand
GCCTCGGCGGGGATGATGTTGTTCTTCAGGCCCGCGTGGATCGAGCCGACCGTGACGACCGCGACGTCGCGCGGGTCGACCTCGCGCGAGACGATCGTCTGCAACCGCATCACGGTCGCCGCCGCCATCACGACCGGGTCGATCGTCGCGTGCGGACGAGAGCCGTGCCCGCCCCGACCCAGCAGCGTCACGGTGAGACCGTCGGATGCCGCCATCTGCGTGCCGCTGCGCACGCCGATCGTGCCCGCGGGCAGCGGTGTGACGTGCTGCCCCAGCACGATGTCGGGCTTCGGGAAGCGATCGAGGACGCCGTCGGCGATCATCGCCTGCGACCCGGCGCCGTACTCCTCGGCCGGCTGGAAGACCGCCACGATCGTGCCGGACCACTCGTCCTTCGTCGCGATCAGACGCTCGAGCGCACCCAGGAGGGCGGTGACGTGCATGTCGTGCCCGCACGCGTGCATGACGGGGACGTCGTTGCCCGCCGGGTCCGTGCCGCGCGCCGTGCTGGCGTACTCGAGTCCGGTCTGCTCCTTGACCGGCAGGGCGTCCATGTCGGCGCGCAGCCAGACGACCGGGCCGTCGCCGTTGCGGATCACACCGGCCACGCCCGTCTTGCCGATGCCCTCTTCGAACTCGATGCCCAGCTCGGTGAGGTGCCGGGTGACGACGCCCGCCGTGCGGGTCTCCTGGAACGACAGTTCGGGATGCCGGTGCAGGTCGATGTAGAGCGCTTCGAGGTCGATGGTCATGGCATCGAGCCTAGCCGCGGCGCCGAGAACCCTCTCGGGTCGATCGACCCGATCGGACGCCGGGATCAGTGCTCCAGGCGCGCCGTCGTCCCGCGCACGATGAGCTCGTACGGCAGGCGGCGCAGTTCTTCGCGCGGTGCGCCGGAGGTTCCGGCATCCTTCGCCTCGAGTTCGTCCAGGATCGCGTCCGCCGCCCGCTCACCCTGGCCCAGCGGGAACTGGTCGACCGTCGTGAGGCGGAAGAACTCGCCGAGCTCGTGCCCGTCGATCCCGACGACCGAGAGGTCTTCGGGCACGCGATAGCCGAGCTCGCGAGCGGCGAGAAGCGCGCCGATCGCCGTTTCGTCCGACGCGGCGAAGATCGCCGTGGGGCGCTCACCGGGGCGTCCGAGCAGCTGCTTCGCAGCCCGGAAGCCGCCCTCGATCGTGAAGTCCGCGGGTTCGTAGAGCGACGGTCGAGGCGGGATGCCGGCATCCCGCAATGCCTGCTCGAAACCCTGACGGCGGTGCGTGGGGATGTGGAAGTCGACGTCGAACTCGGGGCTCGCGCCGATGTGGGCGATGTCGCGGTGGCCGAGGGCGACGAGGTGCTCGGTCGCGAGCCGGGCGACGGCGAGGTCGTCGACGGTGAGCGTCGACAGGCGCGGGTTCGGGCCGCCGATCGCGATGACGGGCAGATCCAGTTCGCGCAGCCTCTCGGTCTCTTCATCGCCGAGCTCGATCGAGATCGCGATGACGCCGTCCACGCGCTGGCGGCGCAGGAACGTCTCGAAGATGCTGCGCCGCTGCTCGCGGTCGGCCGTCAGGTTGTAGAGCGTGATGTCGTAGCCGCGACGCATGAGGGCCGACGCGGTGCCGCTCAGCACGGTGCTGAAGAACCAGCGGTCCAGGAACGGCACGAGCACGCCGATGTTGCGCGTGCGCCCGGACGCCAGGCTCGACGCCGACGACGAGACGACGTACCCGAGGGTCTTGGCGGCGTTCTCGACGCGGGCGCGTGTCGCGTCGGACACGTGCCCCCGGCCGCTCAGTGCGCGCGAGACGGTCGCGGTCGAGACACCCGCATGGCGGGCGACCTCATCGATGCTGACCACGTCGTCCTCCTCTCGCGGGCGCCGGTCTCAGTGACCGGCGGTGTGGATCCAGACCGCGGTGTCGACGGGCAGCATTCCACCGACCACCGGCTCGCTCGCCGCGATCACGTTACCGTGCGGCAGTGCGACGGGCGTGGACCCGATGTTCGCGATCACCGTCACGTCGCCGTTGCGGAACGCGAGCACCTCGGGGCCGAAGCCGTCGAGCCACTCGAGGGTCCCCTCGCCGAGCGCGTGCGCCCGGCGGGCGGCGAGGAGCGTGCGGTACAGCGTCAGAGTCGAATCGGGGTCGTCGATCTGCACGTCGCGCGCGAGCGACGCCCACGACTTCGGCTGCGGGAGCCACGACTCCCCGGAGGGGCTGAACCCGAAGGCCGGCTTGTCCGCGTGCCACGGCACGGGCACGCGGCAGCCGTCGCGCCCGTAGCGCTCGCCGGCCGTGCGGAACCACGTCGGGTCCTGGCGCGCCTCGTCGGGCAGGTCGACCGCCTCGGGCAGACCGAGCTCCTCGCCCTGGAAGATGTAGGCCGAGCCGGGCAGCGCGAGCATGACGCTCGACGCGGCGCGCGCGCGGCGCAGACCGAGGTCGTGGATCGGCTTGCCCGGGGACTTCGGGCCGATTCCGTGACCCTGGGGGTTCTCGGCCGTCAGCGCGAGACGCGACGCGTGCCGCACGACGTCGTGGTTCGACAGCACCCATGTGGTCGGCGCACCGACCGCCGAGAACGCGCGCATCGACTCGTCGATCACGGCGCGCAGTGCGGGTGCGTCCCACTGCGTCTCGAGGTAGGGGAAGTTGAACGCCTGGTGCATCTCGTCGGGACGCACCCACAGCGCCGTCTCGTCGGCCGTCGGCCGCCAGGCCTCCGCGCACAGGGCGCGATCGCCGAGGTACTCGCTGAGCAGGCGGTGCCAGTCGCGGTAGACCTCGTGCACGCCCGGCTGCCCCCAGTAGGGGACATCCCTCTCGCCGCCGCCCATCGAATCGGCATCCTCCGGCGGGGTGTAATCCGGGAGCCCGGCCTTCTTGATGAGGCCGTGCGCGACGTCGACGCGGAAGCCGTCGACACCGCGGTCGAGCCAGAAGCGGAGGATGCGGCGGAACTCCTCGCGCACCTCCTCGTTCGACCAGTCGAAGTCCGGCTGCGACGAGTCGAAGATGTGCAGGTACCACTGGCCCGGTGTGCCGTCCGCTTCGACGACGCGCGTCCACATCGGGCCGCCGAAGACCGATTCCCAGTTGTTCGGCGGCAGCTCTCCGTTCTCGCCCTTGCCGTCGCGGAACATGTAGCGCGCGCGCTCGGGGCTGCCGGGACCGGCGGCGAGCGCCTGCTGGAACCACTCGTGCTGGTCGGACGAGTGGTTCGGGACCAGGTCGACGATCACGCGGATGCCGCGGCTGTGCGCGGCGGCCAGAAGCAGGTCGAAGTCGGCGAGCGTGCCGAACAGCGGATCGACGTCGCAGTAGTCGGAGACGTCGTACCCGGCATCCTTCTGCGGCGAGCGCTGGAAGGGGCTCAGCCACAGCGCGTCGACTCCGAGCTCGGCGAGGTCGTCGAGGTGGGCGGTCACGCCCGGCAGGTCGCCGATGCCGTCGCCCGAGCTGTCCGCGAACGAGCGCGGGTAGATCTGATAGATGACGGCGCTGCGCCACCACTCCGCTCCGGGACGGGAGGCGAGGGCGTCGGGACGCGTTGCGGTGTCGAGCGAGATCATCGGACCAGGATAGTGCAAGCGCTTGCAGTCACCCTCTTCCCCCCGTCCGAGGGCCTTCTCCTCGTCGGCGCCGTGCGGAGCGCGAGCGGGTCGCGGCTAGGGTGGGCGCGTGCCTCTCGCCGACGACTCCCGCCCCGCCGACGCCGCCGCCCTCGCTCGCGCCGAAGCGCTCATCCGCTCGATTCCGGACTACCCCGAGCCCGGCATCCTGTTCCGCGACATCACGCCGCTCCTGGCCTATGCCGACGCGCTGCGCGTGACGATCGACGCGCTCACCGCGCCGTTCGCGGGGCGGTTCGACGTCGTCGCCGGGGTCGAAGCGCGCGGCTTCCTTCTCGCCGGTGCGGTGGCGATCGCGTCGGGGGTCGGCCTCGTGCCGGTGCGCAAGGCGGGCAAGCTGCCGCGGCCGGCGGCATCCGTGTCGTATGCGCTCGAGTACGGCCGCGCGACCGTCGAGGTGCACGACGACCTCGCGCCCGGCGCCCGCGTGCTCGTCGTGGACGACGTCCTCGCCACGGGCGGGACCCTCGCCGCCTCGCACGCGCTGTTCGCCGAACTCGGTCAGCGCGTCGTGGGCACCGCGGTGCTCATGGAGCTCGAGCAGCTCGGCGGCCGCGC
>CAYOQY010000126.1:0-1577 GCA_964406225.1 uncultured Microbacterium sp. | reverse complement strand
GTCTCCCGCGTCACCGAGAGGCTGAACCGCGGGACGAGCGCGACCTGCGCGAGCGCCGTCCGCGGATCGGATGCCGCACCTCCGGCATCCCGCCCGTGCCAGGTCGCGATCTCGTCGCGCGCGAGGCCGATCGCCGCGTCTTCGCTCGTGAGGAGGGCGGCCGCGCTGTCGGGCCCCACGGTCTGGATGCCGCGGCCGCTCACGACGCGCAAGCCCGCATCCAGCGTGCGGGCGAACATCGCGTCCTGCGCGGCGGGGAACGCCGAGCCGAAGACGAGGGCCGCCGTCGTGCCGGCCGACACGCGCCGCCGGACGAACTCGCGGGCGACGACGTCGGCGAACACGGGGTCGGCGAGCCGTGACTCGGCCGGGAAGACGCACCGCTCGAGCCATTCGAGCAGCTCGCCGCCGCCGTACGCGTCGGTCGTGAGCGTCTGCGGGTAGTGCACATGGGTGTCGACGAAGCCGGGTAACAGGTAGGCGCCGGTGTCGACGACCGCGTCCGCGGCGAGGGATGCCGGCATCCCCGCCCACGAACCGCTGTAGAGGATGCGGCCCTCGGGGTCGACCGCGAGCGCGCCGTCGGGCTCCGACACGAGCGCCGCGTCGGCGTCGTCGAGCGTCGGCGCGCCCGCGATGTGCAGGACGTGCCCTCGGTAGACGGTCACGTTTCTTCTCCTCGGTTCGTGCGTCGCCGCCGCCCCCGCTCCCGCACCGGCTTCCGCGAGACTGCAACCGGGCGCCGAAACGTAGGGGTTTCCCCTCAGTCTCGGCGCTCCACTGCAGTTTCGGCGAAAGGGCAGGCGGATGAAAGGGGGCGCGGGGTCAGATGAAGGCGGGCAGATCCAGCCAGGCATCGGGTGCCGGGGCGGCTCCGTCGCGCGTGATCGTGCCCTCGATCAGACCATACGGCCGGTCCGCCGCGTAGAAGACCTCACCGGGGTTCTCCAGGCCGAACGGCTCGAAGTCGCACAGGAAGTGGTGCTTGTTCGGCATCGCGAACCGCACCTCGGCGATCTCGGGGCGCGCCTCGATCACGGCCTTGCCCATCGCGAAGAGCGTCTGCTGCAGTGCGAGCGAGTGCACCGAGGCGAACGTCGACAGCAGCACCGCCGTCACGTCGGCGTACAGCGCGTTGTAGTCGATCCCGGCCTCGACGGCCTCGGGCAGGAACCGCCAACGCCCCGTCACCGACGTCGCCATGATGCGGTCGTCGGTCTCGACGAGGGTGGTGTACCGGTCGCGCGGGAAGCCGGCGAACTCGCTGCCGGTGGTCTTGAGCACCGTGAGGTCCTTCACTCCGCCGGTCACGTGCGTCGCGCCGTCCACCACCTGCACGGCCGCGAGTCGCGTGCCCTGGCCGCGCCGCACGAACGAGTGGTCGTGCGGCACCCCGTCGACCAGGATGCGCTCCCACTCGTACTGCTCCGCCTGCCAGAGACCGCCTTCGATCCATTCGAACCCGCTCACGAAGTGGTCGGCGAGCGCGAGCAGGTACTCCTCGGGGGAGGGCACCCCGTGCTGCTTCGCGAACGCGAACGCGGTGTTCTTCTGCGTGTCGGTCGCCACGACGAGCG
>CAYOQY010000125.1:0-5887 GCA_964406225.1 uncultured Microbacterium sp. | reverse complement strand
TCGGGAAGCCCAGCCCGATCGACTGGAACGCCGTGCCGATCATCATCATGCGGTCCGGCGACGCGACCGGCCAGTACATGTTCGCCCAGCCGATGAAGTGGCCGCCGTCCGACACGACGACGCGGTCCTCCGGCAGCAGCTCGGCGATCAGACGCGCGGCCGACCGGGGGTCGAGCCGTCCGTCGGCCGCGAGCGCGTCGCCCGGTTCGTACGCGCGTGCAGATGCCGCGTCGACCCGCTCCCGCCATCCGCTCGGCGCGGCGCCGATCGCGGCGAGCTCGTCGGCGATCGCCCGCGCGGCGAGCGCGGCATCCGCCCGGATGTAGGCGCCGACGTGCGGGTGCGTCGCCGCGGGCGCGAGATCGATCTGGATCACGCGGGTGCCGGGAGAGAACAGCGCACCGAAGCGCATCGTGAACTGGTTGAGCGACGCACCGAAGACGACGGCGACGTCGGCTTCGGCGACGAGTTCCATCGCCGCCTCCGCGCCGAAGCCGCCGGTCACTCCGAGGTCGAACTCGGACCGCGGGAAGATGCCGCGCCCGAGCGCCGTCGAGGCCGTGAGGGCGCCCGTGGCGTCCGCGACGGCGCCGAGCGCGTCGCCCGCGCCCGCGAGCCACGCGCCGCGGCCGGCGAGCAGGAACGGGCGCTCCGCCGCGGCGAGGGCCGCCGCGGCGTCGCGGATCGCCCGTGCGGCGAAGGGCCCGGCGGGGGCGAGCGGCGCGGGCAGCCGCGGCGCGGGCGCCTCCGGCACCGGCCCCGCGTCGAGCGACGCGACATCGTACGGGATCGCGAGCACGGTCGGCACGCGGTAGGTCAGAGCGTGCTCGATCGCGATGACGGTCGTCGCCGCGGCATCCGTCCGGCCCACCGTGTAGGTGCGCGCGCCGACGGCGGAGGCCATCGCGATCTGGTCGACGTCCCAGGGGCGGGGGCCCGACGTCGGCTCGTCGCCCACCACCAGGATCAGGGGGACGTGCGCCTGCACGGACTCGGCGAGGGCGGTGAGCGTGTTCGTGAACCCGGCGCCGTAGGTGGCGGTCGCCGCGGCGAGACCGCCACCGGCGCGGTGATAGGCGTCGGCGGCGACCACACCGCCGGCCTCGTGGCGGACGGCGGTGAATCCGACGGCCGTCGAGCGCTCGAGGGCGTCGAGGAAGTAGGCGTTGCCGTTGCCCATCACCCCGAAGACGTGGTCGATGTGACCGGAGAGGGCGGCGGCGACGTGGGCGGAGACGGTGGGCATGACGAGACCTCGAGACGGGACGGAGGGCGGATTCCGTATGTGTCTCGCTCGCTCATCGCGTGGAACGAGCGGCTGCGTGCCCATTTTCCGAGCACCGGTTGCTGGGGAGCGGCCGGACTCGACGATGTTAGCCCGTCCCGCGGCCGCATCGCCACCGGCGGGCACCCGTGGCCGTGCCGGCCGGTGAAAGCGCGGGGAGAAATCGACGCTCTGCGGCTCCACGCCGCCCGAAAGCCCCGGAATCGCCCCGCGGTTTCACACGCCACGCACGTGTCATCCCGCCGGTCGGCAGCGGTGCCGTCGCGCTCAGCCGCCGAGGGCGTCGCGGATGAGCGCCGCGGAGCGGCTCAGCCGCTCGGCGATGCGGCGGGGGTCGTGCGCGCTCGCGAGGTACACGACGGCGATCGCCGCCGGTTCACGTCCGCGCAGGGCGAGGGGGACCGCGACCGCGTGCAGGTTCGGGATCACCTCGTCGTGACTCGTCGCGTACCCGTTCGCAGCCACGGCCGCCGCCGCGGCCCGCAGCTCGTCCGACGCGCCGGCCGGCCAGCGCCCGTCCGGCAGGAGCGAGAGGATCGCCTTTCCCGGCGCGCCGACCGTGACGGGATGCCGCGTCCCGGGCCGCTGCGCGACGGAGGCCACCGCATGTCGGGGCTCGACGCTCGCGAGCGTGATCGCGTCGTCGTGATCGCGCACGGCGAGGAAGCACGTCATGCCGAGCTCGTTCGCCACGGCGGTGAGCTCGGGGAGGGCCTCGGCCTGGAGGTCGTGCGCGACGCCGGCGGCGAGGGCGGCGAGCCGTGAGCCGAGCACGACGCGGCCGGCGGCATCCCGCGTGGTCAATCCGTGGTCTTCGAGTGTCCGAAGCAGGCGGTAGGCGACCGACCGATGCACCTCGAGTCGCCGCGCGACCTCGTCGATCGACAGGGGCTCGCGGGCGTCCGCGAGGATCTCCAGAATCCGGATGCCGCGGCTCAGCGTCTGCGACGGTGCGGCATCCGACATCGATCTCCCCTTGCCGGTTGTGGATGGAACGTATACGATCTGTTCATCAGTAGAACGGTGCGTTCGAATATAGAACACGCTGCTTCGCTCACGCAAGACGTGAGACCTGGACATCGCCGTCCGAGGAGGACACACATGCAGTTTCATCACCACGGATACGTCTCGGCCGATCCGCGTGTGCAGGAGGCTGCGGGCACCGGGATCGACCGGCCGCGCGAACTGCCCGACGAGATGGACGTGCTCATCGTCGGGTCGGGGCCCGCCGGCATGCTCCTCGCGGCGCAGATGTCGCAGTTCCCGAGCGTCACGACCCGCATCGTCGAGCGGCGGGACGGCCGCCTGCCGCTGGGCCAGGCCGACGGCATCCAGCCGCGCAGCGTGGAGACGTTCCAGGCGTTCGGCTTCGCGGAGCGGATCGTGGCGGAGGCCTACAACATCGCCTACATGAACTTCTGGGGACCCGATCCGGAGAACCCGCGGAACATCGTCCGCACGGCGCGCACGGAGGACTACGCGTTCAAGATCAGCGAGTTCCCGCACCTCATCGTCAACCAGGCCCGCGTGCTGGACTACTTCGCCGAGGCCGCCGCGCACGGTCCCGGCCGCATCGTCCCCGACTACGGCATCGAATTCGCCGGACTCACCGTGCACGCGTCGGGCGAGTACCCCGTCGAGGTCCGGCTGCGTCACGTCGCGGGGCCGCGCGCGGGCGAGGAGCGCACCGTGCGCGCGAAGTACGTCGTCGGCAGCGACGGCGCCCGAAGCGGCGTGCGCGAGGCGATCGGCCGCAAGCACGTCGGGGCGTTCGCGGCGCACGCGTGGGGGGTGATGGACGTGCTCGTGAACACGGACTTCCCCGATTGGCGCACCAAGTGCGCGATCAACTCGAAGGCGGGCAACATCCTGCACATCCCGCGCGAGGGCGGGTACCTCAGCCGCATGTACATCGACCTCGGCGAAGTCGCCGCGGACGACGACCACCGCGTGCGGCAGACGCCGGTCGAGGAGGTCATCCGCCGCGCGAACGAGATCCTGCACCCGTACTCGATCGACGTGAAGCAGGTCGCGTGGAGCAGCGTCTACGAAGTCGGCCACCGTGTGACGGACCACTTCGACGACGCCGCCGACGAGAGCGATCGCGAGCCGCGCGTCTTCCTCACCGGCGACGCGTGCCACACGCACAGCGCCAAGGCGGGGCAGGGAATGAACGTGTCGATGCAGGACGGCTTCAACCTCGGCTGGAAGCTCGGGCACGTGCTGACCGGCCTCGCGCCCGAGTCGCTCCTGTCGACGTACTCCGCCGAACGGCAGCCCGTCGCGCAGCAGCTCATCGACTTCGACCGCGAATGGTCCTCGCTCATGGCGCGCAAGCCCGAGGATATCTCCGACCCGACCGAGCTCGCGACGTTCTACCTCGGCACGGCGGAGTTCCCCTCCGGCTTCATGACGCAGTACGGTCCCTCGGCGATCGTCGCGGAGGCCGCCCATCAGGAGCTCGCGGCCGGATTCCCGATCGGCAAGCGGTTCAAGAGCGTCGAGGTCGTGCGGGTGTGCGACGGCAACATCGTGCACCTCGGTCATCACGCGAAGGCCGATGGGCGCTGGCGCCTCTACGCGTTCGCGCCGGTCGGCGACGGAGCGGGCCTGGATGCCTGGGCGGAGGGCGTCGGTGCGATGATCGACCGTTTCACTCCGCAGGGCGCCGACCTCGACGCGGTATTCGACGTCAAGGCCGTATACAGGTCGCCGTTCGAGGACGTCGACATCACCCGCGTCCCGTCGCTGTTCGTGCCCCGCACCGGTCCGCTCGGTCTCACCGACTGGGAGAAGGTCTACGCCGCAGGCCCGAGTGCATGGACCGAGGCCGACATCTTCGCCGAGCGCGAGCTGTCCGACGACGGCGTCGTGGTCGTCGTGCGTCCCGACCAGTACGTGGCGGGCGTGTTCCCCCTCGCCGCGACCGATGAGCTCGCCGCGTTCTTCGCGGCGGCGCTGCTGCCGCAGACCTCCTCGGCGCTCGCCGGCTGATTCTCCGCGCAGGACATACCGCGCGGGGATGCTGTACAACGCGTACATCGTCCGCGGTCGTCGACCTGAGCAGAATGACAGGGAACCCCCGAACATGCGCCACCGCACGTACACCACCGAGCACGCGACCTCGAGAATGAAGGAGTCACCGATGACCGACACCCGTGAGACCGAGCTGCTGGCGAGTGTGCCCGATGGGCTGTTCATCGGCGGAGAGTGGCGCGCGGCGGCCGAGGGCAAGCAGCTCCGCGTTTTCGACCCGGCGACCGGCCGCGTCGTCAAGACGATCGCCGACGCCTCGCCGGAGGACGGCAAGGCCGCGATGGATGCCGCCGTCGAGGCGTTCCCGTCGTGGGCGAAGACTCCGGCGCGGGAGCGCGCGGAGATCCTGCGTCGTGCGTTCGACCTGCTGCAGGAGCGCAAGGAGGACTTCGCGCTGCTCATGACGATCGAGATGGGCAAGCCCCTCGCCGAAGCGCGCGGCGAGGTCGTCTACGGCGGCGAGTTCCTGCGCTGGTTCAGCGAGGAGACCGCGCGCGTGCAGGGCCGCTACGGCGCGAACCCCGAGGGCACCGGGCGGATGATCGTCTCCCAGCACCCGGTCGGCCCGTGCTTCCTCATCACGCCGTGGAACTTCCCGCTCGCGATGGCGACCCGCAAGATCGCCCCCGCCCTGGCCGCGGGCTGCACCGTGGTCATCAAGCCCGCCGAGCTGACGCCGTTGACGACGCTGTTCTTCGCGAAGCTGCTGGAGGACGCGGGGCTTCCGAAGGGCGTCGTGAACGTCTTCACAACGTCGACGTCGGGCGCGGTGTCCGAGCCGATCATCCGCGACCCGCGGCTGCGCAAGCTCTCGTTCACCGGATCGACCTCGGTCGGGCAGAAGCTGCTGGAGCAGGCGTCGCAGGGAGTGCTGCGCACCTCGATGGAGCTCGGCGGCAACGCCCCGTTCGTCGTGTTCGACGACGCCGACCTCGACAAGGCGGTCGACGGGGCAATCCTGGCGAAGTTCCGCAACATCGGCCAGGCCTGCACGGCCGCGAACCGCTTCATCGTGCACCGGGCCGTCGCCGACGAGTTCGCCCGCCGCGTGACCGAGCGCGTCCAGGGGTTCAAGATGGGCCGCGGCACCGAGGACGGCGTCGTGATCGGTCCGCTGATCGACGACCGTGCGGTCGCGAAGGCGGAGGAGCTCGTGGGGGATGCCGTCGACCGCGGCGCGCAGCTGCTCACCGGGGGCCAGCGAGGCACGGCGGACCAGCTCGGCGACGAGTTCATCGGGGGCACGTTCTACCAGGCCACGGTGCTCACCGACGTCAAGGCCGGCAGTGACATCCTCCGTGAGGAGATCTTCGGACCGGTCCTCGCGATCGTCCCGTTCGACACCGAGGATGAAGCGGTCGCGATCGCGAACGACACCGAGTACGGACTCGTCTCCTACGTCTTCACCGAGTCGCTCTCGCGCGGCCAGCGCATGATCGACCGGCTCGAGACCGGCATGATGGGCTTGAACGTCGGGGTCGTGTCCAACGCCGCAGCCCCCTTCGGCGGCTGGAAGATGTCCGGACTCGGCCGCGAGGGCGGCGCCGAGGGCATCCACGAGTACCT
>CAYOQY010000124.1:0-5905 GCA_964406225.1 uncultured Microbacterium sp. | reverse complement strand
CGAGCTCCGCGCCGATCTTCTCGAAGGGGTCCTCGAGCTCGATCTCCTTGGCGATGGAGACACCGTCGTTCGTGATCGTGGGAGCGCCCCACTTCTTCTCGAGGACGACGTTGCGACCGCGGGGGCCCAGGGTCACCTTGACGGCGTCAGCCAGGGTGTTCAGGCCGCGCTCGAGACCACGACGGGCCTCTTCGTCGAAAGCGATGATCTTAGCCATGTGTTCTTCGTCCCTCCCGGACGTTGGATGTCTTTAGCACTCAGATGAGTCGAGTGCTAATCCATTCTGGCACTCGCCCCCATCGAGTGCAAGCCGCACGACACAAGCCACGGGCGACACCGGCGGAGGGGAGGCCGCGACCGGCGGCATCCCGTGAACGCCGCCGCCCCGCCACTCACGTGGGCGGGGCGGGGATGCGGCTGCAGCCGCGACGGCAAGGGGACGGGATCAGGCGACGACGCGCACCGATTCGGCCTGCGGGCCCTTCTGTCCGGAGCCGACGGTGAACTCGACCGTCTGGCCCTCCTCGAGCACACGGAAGCCGCTCATGTCGATGTTCGAGTAGTGCACGAAGACGTCCTGGCCGTCGGCGACGGTGATGAAACCGAAGCCCTTCTCGGCGTTGAACCACTTCACGGTGCCCTGGGTCATCTGACTCTCCTGTAGTGCGGGGGAACAGGCCCATCGTATGCACGCGGATGGGCGCTCTCCGGCCGCCGGGGCAAGTGTTGACACGCATGCATCGAAGTGTTTACCGGCCTGAAACACTCGCCGGACGCGGACCCTGCCGCGTGCCACGCAGGATGCAGGAGATGCGCAGGATGCAGGACCGCGGAGGCGGATTCCACCCTCCCGGCCGCACATCTCCTCCGTGACGCACGGGGGGGCCGCGAGCCGCGCGCCGAAGGTCTGCCCAGGGACCGCCGGACGCATGAGGTGCACGGCGGAGGAGATGCGCAGGATGCAGGACCGCAGCCGCGGCATCCATCCTCCGAACCGCACATCTCCTCCCGCACGCGCAGGGTTGGGGGTGCCCGAGTCCTCACGCACTCCTAGTGGGTGGGAGGCCCAAGCCCTCACGCACGCGCAGGGAGTGGGAGGCCCGAGCCGGGGCGGGAGCCCCGCACGCGCGGCTCAGGGTGCGGGCGTCTCCGCGGGCGGGTTCGCCGTGCGGTCGAGGCCGATCACGATCGTGAGCTGCTTGGCCTCGGGGTCCTCGGTCGGCTGGTACACGTCGCTCTGCGCGAGTTCCGCGCCGCCGATGACTTCGGCCAGACCCGCCGCGGCCGCCTCGTCCTCGGGCAGGTAGTAGTAGATCGTCGTCTGCGGGAAGTCGGTCGACCCGGCCTCGCCGGCCGACACCGTGTCCTCGGCCCAGCCGGCGGCGACGACCACATCTTTCGTCTGCGTCGCGAGCCCCTGCTCGGGGGTCGCGTTGAGCACGAGCACCTCGTAGGACGTGTCGACGACGGGCGTCACGACCGGCAGCGGACTGGCGGTCGGCTCGGGCGTCGGGAACAGCACGACACGACCCGACACGAGCAGGGTGCCGAAGATGCCGACCGCGATGAGCACGACGGTCGCGAGGAGGGCCCACAGCAGCACGACCCACGCGCGCATGCGCGGATTCTCCGCACGGTGCGCTCCGACCCGGCCCGCATCCGCGGGAAGGTCGTCGAAGCGGTCCCGCGGGTAGGTCGTTCTCGGCACCCCCCGATGGTACCGGGTCAGCGGGGTGCGCCCGCGGCGCGGGCGAGGCGCGCGTGCCGCCGCGCGTCGCGGATGCGGCGCAGCCGCTTCACGAGCATCGGGTCGTGCTGCTGCGCCTCGGTCGTGTCGATCAGGCGCCCGAGCAGCTGGTAGTACCGTGCGGGCGACATGCCGAGCTCGGCCCGGATCGCCTCCTCCTTCGCGCCCGCGTGCCGACGCCACTCCGCCTCGAAGTCGAGGAGGGCGCGATCGCGGTCGGTCAAGGGCACGCCGCCACGCTAGCGCTCCGCGCCGCCCGTCCCCGCACGCCACTCCACGAAGCCGCCGAGCGGATCGACCGCGGCGAGCGGGACGCGGTCGCGGCCGAGGACGAAGCCATCCCACGAGGCCGGATCGATCGGGGGCGCCCACAGATCGTGCAGCCCGGGTGGGTCGATCGAGATCCACACGGCGTCCGTCGCGGCGAGCGCCGCGTACAGGCGCTCGCGCACCGCGCGGGGCACGTGCGGCAGCATCCCGGGCGTCGTGATGACCAGGGTCGCCCCCGACGGCGCCGTGGCGACCACCCGCGCGAGCGTGGCGGGATCGGTCGCATCTCCCTGCACGAGGAGAGGCGGATCGGCGGCGACGATGTCGAGGGCGGCCTCGATGCGCTCGACCCGACCCTGCTCCCCCGGCCACACGAGGCTCGTGAGGAAGCGGCGGTCCTCGGCATCCGTCGCCGCGAGCGGCGCGAGGTCGATGCCCGCCCGCCAGACGATCTCGGGCAGGCGCAGCGGCGGGTGTCCGGTGATCCGCGACTCGAGGACGACGCGCGAGGGACCGTCGGCCGGATCGAGGGCGGCACCGCCGGCGTACCGGTACGAATAGCGATCGGGGTAGAGACAGAGGCCGGCGCTCGCCCCCAGTTCGAGCAGCGCGAGCGGACCCTCTAGCGTGCTCAGCGCCGGGAGCAGCGCGGCGCACCGGAGGGGCTCATTGGTCTGCAGGCCGCGGCGTCCGCACTCCCACACCACGCGCTCCGCGTGCGCGTGCACCCAGTCCGCCCACGCGGGGTAGCCCTCCTCGGGAGCGCCGAGCATGCGGGTGACGGCGAAGACGAGGGGCGGCTGCCGGCGCGTCGCGGGGATGCGGCCGAGGAGAGCGCTCATCTGCGGATCGGTCGCGACACCGCGCGCCCAGTCCTCGTACAGCGCCGAGCGCCCGGGAGCCTCGTCGCGCGCGAAGCGGGCGTAGCGCTCGGCGACAGCGGCCGCGTCGGGGTCGGCTGCGGCGCCCGCGTCGGCACCGGAGGGGACGGCATCCATTCGGCCATTCTCCCGGTGATCGCGCTGCGGATGCCGCCCGCACGCGTCCTCCGCTCCGGGCGGTGAGGTTGAATGGAGGGTGGCTGAGGAGGCTTTCATGACGTACAGCGTTCAGAAGACGGACGAGCAGTGGCGCGCCGAGCTCGACCCCGAGCAGTACCAGGTGCTGCGCGAGGCGGCCACCGAGCGGCCGTGGACCGGCGAGCTGCTCGATGAGAGCCGTGCGGGTCTGTACACGTGCGCCGCGTGCGGTGCCGAGCTCTTCCAGAGCGGCACGAAGTTCGATTCGCACTGCGGGTGGCCGAGCTTCTACGAGTCGGTCCGCCCCGAAGCGGTCGAGCTCATCGAGGACACCTCGCACGGGATGGTCCGCACCGAGGTGCGGTGCGCGACGTGCGGCTCGCACCTGGGCCACGTCTTCCCGGACGGCGTCGGAACGCCCACCGGCGACCGCTACTGCATGAACTCCGTCGCCTTGGGGTTCACCCCCGAAGCCCAGTGACCGGCGCCCTCGAGGCGGTGCGCAACCGCCGATCGTGGTCGAAGGTGACGGATGCCGCCCCCACGCGCGCCGAACTCCTGACGCTCGTCTCGGCGGCCGGTCGCGTCGCGGACCACTCCTCCCTGCGCCCCTGGCGGCTCATCGAGCTGCGCGGCGCCGACCGCGAGCGCCTCGGCCGCGCGATCAACAAGGCGAACGGCGACAGCGGTGTTTCGTCGAAACCGATGCGCGCTCCGCTGCTGATCGCCGTGGTCGCGAGCTACCGCAAGAGCAAGGTGCCGCGGTGGGAGCAGGAGGCCGTCGCGTCGGGCGTCGCCCACATGCTGAGCCTGCTGCTCGACGAAGCCGGATGGGGCGTGCTCTGGCGCACGGGCGACTACACGCGCAGCAAGGCCGTCGCGAAGGCCCACGGCCTCGGCAAGGACGAAGAGCTTCTCGGCTGGCTGTACGTCGGCGGCAAGCCGCCGCGCGAGCGTCTGGGGCGTCGCAAGGCCGTCGACGCCCGCCGTCACGTCTCGCGGATGCCGTCGAAGAAGTCCACCGACTGAGGCCTCAGCGCCGCAGCCGACGCCAGGGCACGGTCGCGACGACGACCGACAGGAGCGCCACGACCACCATCGTGAGCTCCTGCACCAGGCCGGGGCTCGCGGGGGCGGGCCACAGCGCGTCGAGGGCGAACGACGTGCCGAGCTGGCCGACGACCGCGCCGAGACCGAGCAGCAGCACGCCGGTGTGCTCGACGAGCGCGGCCGACAGGAAGATGTAGACGACGCCGAGCGCGCCGCCGAGATACATCCAGAACTCGGAGGGGAAGGGTCGCGGCGGACCCACGACGGCGACGTGGACGGCGGCGGCCGCCACGAGGAGCAGCGTCCCGCCGGCGAAGTTCACGAACGTCGCGGTGAGCGGCGTGCCGACCCGCTGCCGCAAACGGCCGTTCGTCGCCTGCTGCCACGCGATCCCCACGCCGGCGAGGACCGGGAGCGCCAGCATCCACAGCGGGATGCCGCGCAGACCGTCGCCGGTGAGCGAGATCGCCACGGCGGTGAGCGCGAGCGCGCCGCCGACGAGCCGCGGCACGGTCACCGCGACGACGCCCGCCGGGCCGTACCCGACGCGGTCGAGGACGAGTCCGCACAGCGCCTGGCCCGCGACGACCCCGACCGTGAAGAGCGAGACGCCGGTGATGCCGACGGCGAGCCCCTGCGTCGCGGTCGTCAGGGCACCGGCGGCGCCACCCGCCAGCATCCACCAGGGGATCGCGCGGGCGCGCATCCCTGCGACAAGCGTCGCAAGCCCCCGCCGCCCCACCGGCAGGGCCGCGGACAGCACGATGAGGATCGCCAGTCCTGACCCGAACGAGACGGCGGCGGCGATGAAGCCGTCGTCGATCCGCGCGCCCAGTTGGCCGTTCGCGCGCGCCTGGAGCGCCGTCAGGACGCCCACGAGCACCGCACCGCCGATCGCGATCCAGGCGGGCAGGCGGGCGCGGGTCACCTGCCCATCATGCCCGGCGGGGGCGCGTGTCCTGTGCGGCGCCGCCGCGCCGCCCGCTGTCTGCCGCACCGTACAGTGCGTCGGCGGTCGCGGTTACGCTGGACTGTGCCCACTTCCGCGCGCACGCGCTCCCTCCTCACCTGGCTTCCGGCCACGATCCTCGTCGTGGTCATCGGCCTGATCGTGCTGGCGACGTTCGCGGTGCAGGGCTCGTGGTGGGCCGAGGAGAACCCGGCGGCATCCGCCGATCAGAAGGCCTCGGACGGGTCGAGCATGCTCACCGACGCGGGGTTCGACTATGTGAACGTCGAGGGCGTCGTGCGTGTGCGGGTCGGCGAGGGGTCGCTGCCCGCCGATGAGCTCGGGATGCCGGCGGACGGCGAGAAGTCCGCGGAGTTCCGTCGTCCCGTCCGGGCGATCATGGCCGGCGGCGACGACGTCTACGTCGTGGACGACATCGCGGGCCTCACCGCCGTCACCCGCAACGGCGAGCTCGCGACCGTGACGCTCGCGTTCGACGGCGCGGGCACGTGGTCGGATGCCGTCAACCGCGTCAGCGCGCTCGCGCCGACATTCGGATGGGATCAGGCGCAGATCGACGGCCTCGACGACGAGCTCGCGGAGTTCAACCGCAGCGGCGGCGGCGACGTCTTCACCGCGGTGGTCGGCCCGTCGTCGGGCGGCGCGCAGGTCACGGCGACGCTGACCTTCTACGCCGGCAGCGGCGCCACCCCGGTGGCCCTGACCTTCGAGCCCGCGCCGTAACCCCCTCCCACCGCGAGAAGGTGGGTTCTTCGCCGAAAAGGTGGGTCCCGCGCCGAGGAGGTGGGTTCCACCGCGAGAAGGTGGGTTCCACCGCGAGAAGGTGGGTCCCGCGCCGAAAAGGTGGGT
>CAYOQY010000123.1:1466-6314 GCA_964406225.1 uncultured Microbacterium sp. | reverse complement strand
CGGCACCCATCATCGCGGTGCTCTACTTCATCCCCGCGGTCAACCTGGGCGGACTTCCGCCGTTCTCGGGCTTCATCGGCAAGTACGCGCTGTTCGACGCGGCCGCAGAAGTCGGCACGCCGATCATGATGGTGCTGATCGTCGGCGGAGTCGTCACGAGCCTGCTGACCCTCTACGCGCTCATGCGCGCCTGGAACCTCGCATTCTGGCGCGAGGAGGACGATTCGGCCGAGACCGAGGCGCGCATCTCGTACCTCGGTGACGCGCCGGAGGCCGCGATCCAGACGGAGAAGCGGGTCATCCCGAAGATCATGACCGCTGCCACCGGCGGCATGGTCGCGGTCACCGTCGCCCTCACGATCTTCGCAGGCCCGCTGTACGACGTGTGCACCCGCATCGGCGCCGCACTGCTCGAACCGGTCAGCGTCGCCCAGCTCGAACAGGAGGTGAGCCCATGACCGCACCCGCGGCCGGCACCGTCGGCGAAGCCACCGGAAAGCGGGGAGTGCTCACCCAGGTCTGGCGTCAGCTGCCGTTCTTCGTCTGGCTCATCGCCCTGTGGATGCTCCTGTGGGGCCAGTTCACCTTGGTCGCCTTCCTCTCGGGCGTCGTCATGGCCGTCTTCGTGACGCGGGTCTTCCGCCTGCCTCCCGTGGAGCTGTCGGGGAGACTGAACCTCTGGTACGGACTCGTGTTCGTCGTGACGTTCTTCCTCGCCCTCATCCGCGGCTCGCTCCTGGTCGCGTGGCAGGTCGTCGATCCGCGGGCGCAGCCCGGCAGCTCGATCATCGCCGTGCCGCTGCGGACGGACGACGACCTGATCATGGCGCACACCGCGGTGACCGCATCCCTCATCCCGGGCTCGCTCATCGTCGAGGCCGATCGCGATCGCCGCATCCTGTATCTGCACGTCCTCGGAGCGACCTCCGACGCGCAGGTCGCTCACCAGAAGCGCGCGATCCTCGGCTGGGAGGCGCGTATCGTGCGCGCCGTCGGGTCGCGCGAGCAGCTCGCCGCCATCCGCGAGGCGAAGATCGACACCCCGCGTCAGGGAGGGGCACCCGTATGAACGTCCTCCTCATCGTCATCTACGTCGTCTTCGCGGTCGCCGCGCTCCTCACGCTCTGGCGCATCGTCGTCGGCCCGTCCATCCTCGACCGCGCGGTCGCGTCGGATGTGCTTCTCACCGAGATCATGTGCGTGCTCGGAGCCGAGATGGCGATCAACAACCACACGCGGAGCCTGCCCGTCCTGCTCATCATCGCGGCGGTCGGCGTGTTCGGATCGGTCTCGATCGCCCGCTTCGTCGCGCGAAGGGAGAACATCGAGCAATGATCCGCCTGTCGCCCCTCGAGTCGACCACTCCGGTGGATGCCGCGCTCGACGTCGCGGTGCTCGTGCTGATCCTGATCGGCGCGCTGCTGTGCCTGACGGCGGCGATCGGCCTCCTGCGGTTCACCGACGTACCGACGCGTCTGCACGCCGCCACGAAGCCGCAGGTGCTCGGTCTCATCCTCATCTGCCTCGCGATCGCACTCGCACTGCGCTCGGGGGCGGTCGTCGCGTTCCTCGTGCCGGTCGTGCTCATCCAGCTGGCGACCGCGCCGCTGTCGGCGCACATGGTCGGTCGCCGCGCGTACCGCAACGGCACGATCGACCGGAACAGCGTCTACGTCGACGAGCTCGCCGACTCGACGAAGACGCCCCCTGCCGCGGGCGGCTGAGGAGCACCGGACACAGGCGGATCCGGGAAGCGGTTCAGGGCCGCAGCGAGGGCGCGTCCTTGCCGAAGTCGTGATGCAGGGCGCTCCGCGCGGCGTACCAGCCCGACAAGCCGTGGACTCCCGGGCCCGGCACCGTAGACGCCCCGCACAGGTACACGCCGTCGAGCGGCGTGCGCCACGGGTCGCGCGAGATCACCGGCCGCCGCAGCAGCTGCAGGAGGGTCGCCTCGCCCGCGCTGATGTCGCCGTGGACGTAGTTCGGGTTCTGATCCGGCAGTTCTGCCGCGGTGACGCTGTGCGACGCGAGGATGAGGTCGCGAAACCCGGGGGCGTGGCGCTCGATCACCCGGGTGACGGCTTCGCGCTGGTCGACCGTCGAGCCGGACGGCACGTGCGTGTACGTCCACAGGGTCTGTCCGGTCCCCGGCGCCCGCGAGGGGTCCAGGCGCGAGGGCTGCGAGACGAGGACATAGGGCTCCTCGGCATGGCGGCCGCGGGCGACCTCGTTCTCGGCGCGCGCGAGCTCGCGCCGCGTGCCGCCGAGGTGCACGGTCCCGGCCTCGGCGACCCGCGGGTCGCTCCACGGCACGGGGCCCGACAGGGCGAAGTCGACTTTGGCGGCGGCGTTGCCGTAGCGGAAGCGCGAGAGCGCACGGCGATACCCGGGCGGCAGGCGGTCGCCGGCGAGCCGCAGGAGCGCTCGGGGCGTGACGTCGAGGATCACGATGCGCGCGGGCGGGAGTTCTCGCAGCGCGTGCACCTCGGCATCCGTGACCACTTCTCCGCCGTGCGCGACGAGGTCCGCCACGAGCGCGTCGGCGATCGCCTGGGTGCCGCCCCGCGGGATGGGCCAGCCCCCCGCGTGCGCATGCGCCTGAAGGGCGAGTCCCGCGCCGGCCGCGACGAAGCTCGGCTGTCGCACGATCGCATGGGCTGCGACGCCGGTGATCATGGCCGGTGCGGCCTCGTCGCGGAAGCGGAGGTTCCACAGCGGGGTGCCCTGTTCCACCGTCCGGGCCGCGAACCACGCGGCGGTGCCGGGATGCCGCGGCACACGCAGCAGATTCGACCCCGTGAACTGCGCGACCTCGAGCGCACGCCGGGAGAGGGGCTCGATCATCCGCCGGTACGCCGCGCCGTCGCGGCCGAGCTCGTCGGCCGTCCGCGTCAGATCGCGGTACGCGATGCCGGCCTCCCGGCCGGGAAGCGGATGGGCGAAGGACGCCTCGGGAGTCAGCAGCTCGATGCGCGAGGCCAGGTCGAACGCCCGGAAGAACGGGGACGCGACGGCGAGCGGGTGGACGGCCGAGCACACGTCGTGGCGGAATCCGGGGAGCGTGAGTTCGCGCGTGCGGGTGCCTCCGCCCACGTCGTCCCCGCGCTCGTAGACGCGCACCGCGAGTCCGGCACGCGCGAGGGTGACCGCCGCGGCGAGTCCGTTCGGGCCCGCGCCGACGACGATCGCGTCGTGATCGGTCATGCGTCGCGCGCCGCTTCGGTGGCCTCGGCGGCGGATGCCGCATCCTCACGGCCTTCCGGCGCCGGCGGGCCGTCCTCGGCGGGCACGTGCTCGCGCGCCGTCCGCTCGCCGGCTTCGCGCGCGGCGCGGCGTCCCTCGGCGATCGCCGCGAGGCGGCGCAGCGCTTCGCGGTTGCGCGCACGGAGGAAGGGCGCCCACAGGAACGACGGCAGCAGGCGGGCGGGCCCCGTCACCGCCTCCTCGCCCATGCGCACGACGCAGCCGCCGCCGCGCGGTCGCACTTCGATCACGACGACGGCGCGGCCGACGGGACCCGCCTTCGCGCGCAGACGGAGCCGCTCCGGCGGACTCCATTCGACGACCTCCGTCTCGTCGTCGATCAGCACCGGCCAGATGCCGAGCGAGTGATGGATCTTCGCGCCCTGTTCGGGCCACTCCGGCGACACGTCCCGCATGCGGGCGGCCCCCACCACCCACACCGGATAGATCCAGCCGTCCGCGAGAACCGCGAACACGTCGTCGGGGGTGCAGTCGAGTGCACGCACGTTGCCGGCGGCCATGGAACTCCTCTCGCCCGCCGCGATGCGACGGAAGACGGTTCCGAGCCTACTCAGCGGGCGCGATCGCCTCCTCGGGCTTGCGCGACCTCAGGAGACCTGCCTCAGTCGGCGGGCTCGAGCGTGAGCGTGTGGGTCGTCGCGGCGTCGACCGCATCGGCACTGAAGGCCCACGGGGTCGGCTCCGCACGCTGCCAGGCCTCGACCTGGTCGACGTAGTTCGGGTGGAACGTGTGGCCGCTGGCTCCCGTGAGGTGGTTCCAGCGCGAGTCGTCGAAGTCGGACAGATCCACGATCATCCGCATGGAAGGGACGGTGATCGTCGCGAACCCCTCGCCGATGACCCACCCGGTGGCGTTCGCGACGGAGGAGCCGCCGCCCACGGGGTAGGGGCCGCGGTTGAAGAGCATCTCGATCGGTGCGATGCCCGACGACCCGAAAGTGTCGCTGCGCAGCGCCAGGGCGTGGAGCGCGCCCCAGTTCCATCGCGCCGGGTTGTCCCCCTGCAGAGCGACGAGCCGGTCATACGCCGCGTTCGCGGCGTACTCCAGCATCTCGTCGCGGCCGTCGACGCCCAGTTCGTCGTTGGTCCACCACTGCGCATCCGGATCATCGAGCAGCTCGTCGACCACGAGGAAGAGGCGACCCTGACCGCTCACCGGCGCGGGCTCGTCGCGGCCCGTCACGAAGATGTCCGTCACCAGTTCGTCCCACAGGACGTTCGCGAAGGCGGCGGTCTCCGAGTCGGCGTCGTTCTGCGCATCCCATGACCGGAGCATGTCGAGTGCGGCATCCGGCCCCCGCCGTCCGGTCGAGATGTCGGCGTAGGCCGACGAAAGTCGCTTGCCCATCGCGAACTCATCATCGGCCTGGATGTCGCGCATGTCGTCGACGGTGAGCGGGCCCATCGCGGCCTTGCGCTGCAGCAGGTCGACGATGCGGGCCGCCCGCCAGCCGTAGTCCCAGTCGCGCGTGAGCGCGTACGGGTAGTCCTCGCCGACGATCGCGTTGTTGGCCGTCACGATGAAGCCCTCGGGCGGGTTGAACGACGTCGGCAGTTCGTCGAACGGAATGTAGCCCTGCCACG
>CAYOQY010000123.1:0-1366 GCA_964406225.1 uncultured Microbacterium sp. | reverse complement strand
GTGGGGACGATCACGGGATTGCGGTCGAACGGATACCCGGGATACAGCTGCGCGAGCTGTTCTCCCGTGAAGTCCGCGGCGAGGATGGCGCGCTGCGTCTCGTCCTCGATGTTCGTCCGGAGGTCCCAGGCCATCGCCTTCAGCCACGCGACGGAGTCCTCGGGCGTCCAGGGCTCGATCTCGTAGTCGGCGTTCTGCAGGCCGAGCACCGCGTACTCGAACGACGCATCCGCCCCGTCGTGGTCCTTCAGGTACGCGTTGACGCCCTCCGCGTACGCGTCGTAGTACGACCGCGTCGTCGCGTCGAGCGCCTCGACCTCCTGCGCCGCGATCTCGCGCCAGCCGAGCGTGCGGAGAAAGCGGTCGGTCGGCAGCTGCGACTCCCCGAACAGCTCCGACAGCCGTCCGCTCGTCACGTGGCGGCGGAAGTCCATCTCCCAGAACCGGTCCTGCGCGTGCACGTAGCCCTGCGCGAAGAAGAGGTCGTCCGTGTCGGCGGCCGAGATCGTCGGGATGCCGAGCGCGTCGCGCTGCACGACCACGTCGCGTCCGAGACCCTCGACCGCGACGGCGCCCTCGAGCTGCGGGAACGAGCGCTGGATCGTCCAGACGACGAAGCCGGCGGCGATGAGGGCGATAACCGTCACCCCTGCCACGATGCTGAACAGCGTGATTCCGATCACCCGGCCGATCGATCGTCGCGCCGGTGCGAAGTCGTCGGCGGCATCATCCGTCGTCGGTGGGGAAGCAGTGACGGTGTTCGACATCGAAGGACTCTCGGCTGGACGGCAGGCGGCACTCGGTGTCGTGCACCGTGAACCCCGGTCCCTCGCGTTCGGGTCGCGCGGGCACCGTCAGGCATCGTAACCCGCGGATGCCGCGCCGCGCCCTCCTGCCCGGGGAGGACATCCCCGGGCAGCCCCTCAGTCGGTGCCGGCGTCGTACATCGCCGACTCGGATGCGGCCTCGATCGCCTCGTCGAGCGCTTCGGTCTCGGCATCCGCCGGCGACGCCGACTCGGTGATCTCATTCGCCTCGCCCGAGGTGAGGCGCCCCACCAGTGCACCGGTCGCGCCGCCGATGAGGCCGAGGTCGGCGTACTGCTCCAGGCGCGCGCGCGAATCGGCGATGTCGAGGTTGCGCATCGTGAGCTGGCCGATGCGGTCGGTCGGCCCGAAGGCCGCGTCGCCCACGCGCTCCATCGAGAGCTTGTCGGGCCCGTACGACAGGTTCGGGCTCGTCGTGTCGAGGATCGTGTAATCGTCGCCCCGGCGCAGGCGCAGGGTCACGGTGCCGTTGATCGTGGAGCCGACCCACTTCTGGATCGACTCGCGCAGCATGAGCGACTGCGGCTCGAGCCAGCGTC
>CAYOQY010000122.1:4807-6427 GCA_964406225.1 uncultured Microbacterium sp. | reverse complement strand
AGGATGTCGAACGTCGTGAGCGGACTGATGATCGCGAAGCGGAGCACCGTCTCGCCCGCGTGCGAACTGGGAACGACGAACGCCTTCTGCTCGTCCAGGAGGCGGTCGGACCACGCCTGGTACTCCTCGCGTGACCAGCTCTCCCGACGGAACACCACGACCGACAGCTGGGGCTCGCGCACGAGCGAGAGGCCCTCCCGCGCCGTGATCTCATCGGCGATGCGGCGGGCGAGCAGGATGCCGCTGTCGATGGCCTCCCGATAGTGCTCGGTGCCGTGGGTGGCGAGCGAGAACCACAGCGGCAGCCCGCGTGCACGCCGGGTGAGTTGGATCGCGAGGTCGGACGGGTTCCAGTCGGCGGACTCGGTCAGCGTGTCGAGATACTCGGCCTTCTGCGTGTGGGCCGCAAGTGCGACCGACGGGTCGCGATAGATCAGGGCGCACGCGTCGAAGGGCGCGAACAGCCACTTGTGCGGATCGACGATCACCGAGTCCGCCTCGCCCACCCCCTCGAACGCCGGCCGCATGCGGTCCACAAGCATCGCCGCGAGTCCGTACGCGCCGTCGATGTGCAGCCACACGTCCCGCCCGCGGGTCGCCGCGGCGATCGAGGCGATGTCGTCCACGATGCCGAAGTTCGTCGTGCCGCCGGTGGCGACCACGGCGAAGACCGCCGGGCCGTGCGCATCGAGCGCCGCCGCCACGGCGTCGCCGTGGAGCCTGCCGTCGGCATCCGGTGCCGCGGTCACGACGTCGACGTCCATCACGGACGCAGCCGAGGCGATCGACGAGTGCGCCTCGGCGCTGCACACCACGAGCCACCGGGCAGGATCGGGACGCCCGAGCTCGCGGTTGCGGCGGCGCGCGACATCGCGCGCCGCGACGAGCGCCGACAGGTTGCCGATCGTGCCTCCTTGAACGAAGACCCCGCCCGCCCCCTCCGGCAGTCCGAACTCCGCGGCGAGCCAGCGCAGCACCTCGTTCTCGGCGAACACCGCACCCGAACCCTCGAGCCACGAACCGGCGTAGATCGCCGACGCGGACACGACCACATCGAACGCGAGTGCGGCTTTCGTGGGCGCGGAGGGGATGAACGACAGATACGCCGGATGATCCGTCGTGATGCACGCGGGGGCGAGCACGTTCTCGAAGAGCCCGATCGCGCGCCGCGCGCCGATGCCCTCCGCCGTGATCGAGCCCGATGCGAGGCGGGCGAGCTCGGTGGGTCGCATCGGCTTGTCGAGGGGGACGTTCTCGAAGAGGGCACGGCGCCGCGCGTAGTCGAGCACCTGATCGACGGTGTCCCACGTCTCGCGCGAGATCGCGTGCATCCGCTCGGATTCGTGCAGGTCCGTCATGGCCTTCTCCTCGGGTCAGTGGCAGGATGCGACGCGGAGCTCGAGGCGCGGCATCCGGCCCGTCGCGATCGCCTCCCACAGTCTGCTCGCAGACGGGACGCCAGGCGAGTCCCGGCCCGCATTTCTCACCCCTCGAGGCGGCGTGTCAGCCCTCGAGCAGACGCGTCATCCACGCGTCGCGGGCCCCCGCCGCCGCGATGGAGAGGCGGGCGTGCGGCGCGAAGTTCTCGAAGCCGTGGAACGCGCCCGGCCAGACGTGGAG
>CAYOQY010000122.1:0-4707 GCA_964406225.1 uncultured Microbacterium sp. | reverse complement strand
TGTGCGGCGGGAGCGGCCTGTGCGGCGGGAGCGGACGGCGCGGCCTCCGCCGGCGAGCTCTGCGGAGCAAGCGCGGCCTGCGCCGGCGCGGCCGACGCGCTCGCGGACCGGTTCGACTTCTCGGCCGACGGGCCGGGGGAGCTCTCCGTCGACTTCGGCGTCGCGTTCGGGGCCGCGTTCGCACTCGGCGCCCCACCGGAGTTCTGCTTCTGCGTCGCGTTCGGGGCGGCGTTCACGCTGGGCGCCCCACCGGAGTTCTGCTCCTGCGTCGCGTTCGGGGCGGCGTTCACGCTCTGCGTGCCGCCGGAGTTCTGCTTCTGCGTCGCGTTCGGGGCCGCGTTCGCACTCGGCGCCCCACCGGAGTTCTGCTTCTCCTTCACGGGAGCAGGCTCGGCGCCGTCCGTCGACTTCGAGCCGGAATTCGCCCCGGAGCCCTTGTTGCCGTTCGAGCCCGCGTTGCCGTTCGAGCCCGCCGCGGACTTCTTCTCCTCCGCGATCGACCCGCCGGCGGCGCCGTTCTCGCCGGCAGCCGCGCCGATGCCCTCAGGCGGGCCGGTGTCCGGCGACCCGTCCCCGGGTTCCGGAGCCGACTCGTCGTCCACCGATCCGCCCGAGGCGTCGCTGGTGTCCGCGGTCGCATCGGAGGCGGCATCCGCCCTGTCGTCGACGGAGTGCGGGAGCGATGCATCGTGCGCCTCGGCTGCGCTCAGCCTGCTCTCCTCGATCGCCCGCACGTGCGAAGGCCCGTGGTGGACGGCCTGATCGATCAGCATCTGCGTCGGCGGCACGAGCACGGTCGCCACGATCGCGCAGGCGGCCACCTTCCCGACGACCGAGAGCGCGGCCGCACCGGTCGCGGCACCGCTGCCACCCACGGCCGCCACCAGCGTCGCCGTCGGCGGAGCCACGGCGGATGCGACGACCACCGAGCCGCCACCGAACTTGGAGGCGAATCCCGCGGCGCCTCCTCCGGCGAGCGCGAGGGGGAGGAGGATGAGCGCGAGTCGTCCCGGCGTGAGCAGCTCGGAGAGCTCGTCGACCACCGACGTGCAGTGCGCACACTGGCTGACGTGGTGCTCGACGCGCAGGCGGTCACGTCGCGACAGCCCGCGACGCGAGTAGGCGCCGAGCATCGGCGTCACCGCTTCGCAGCCGCGGTCGAGATCGGAGTGCGTGCTGATGTGCTCCTGCAGCCAGGCGGTGCGGAGCGCCTCGCGCGCCCGGAAGGACAGCGCCGAGACGGCGTTCGCGTTCAGACCCAGGATCGACGCCGTGTGCTCTCGCGTCAGACCCTCGACCTCGGTGTACCACAGCACCTGCTGCCACCGTTCGGGCAGGGACAGGAATGCGCGGGCGGTCGCCGACCCGTCGAAGCTCCGCACGGAGGCGACCTCCGCTCCCCGGTCTCCGATCACGTCCTCGATCGCGTCACCCGCGGCCGCCGTCCTGCTCGCGCGGACCATGGACACGTAGGTGTTGCGAACCGCGGAGCGGATGTAGAAGCGGAAGTCCTCTTCCGGGCCGCGACCGGCCTTGATCGCGGCGTAGACCTTGAGGAACGCCTCGGAGACGATGTCGTCGGCATCCGTCGCACTGAGCGTCTTGGCGTATTTCAGCGCGCTGACGGAGTGGCGCTTCCACAGCGCAGCGTACGCACGTCGCGAACCGTCTCGGGTTGCGCGCACGAGCTCTGCGTCGCTCAATTCCCCAAAATCGGTGCGAACCTGCGACGATCCCACATCGTCAGCCATGGTGCATGCATATCACGTGCGGGGCCGCGGACAAAGCGGGTGACTCACGCCGCACGGCGCGAACATGATGAAGGGCCGACGCCGACTTCTGGGGATGAAACCAAGCGACGTCGGCCCAGGCACTGTTGGGGCAGCACCGTGAAGAAGCACGTTCTCCTCTTCACACTCCTAGGACGCGCGGGCCGGGTTTCCATTACGCGGAATCTCAGAAATTCTCTGCACGGGGTTGCGGCGCGACTGCCGCGGGCTCGCGAGCCCTCGAAGTCAGGGCGCGAGAGCGTCGAAGCTCACGGCTCGAGGATGCGCTCCAGCAGCGCGAGACTCCGTGCGATGTCGACGTCGGGCTCGAGCAGCCACTGCGTCTGCAGCCCGTCGGAAGCGGCGATCACCAGGGCCGCCATGTCGGCAGGATCGACTCCCCGGCGCATCGTGCCCTCGCGCTGGCCGATGCGGATCAGCTCGGTCAACCTTTCGCGGATCCGGGCGAACCGCGCGGCGAAGAATTCGCGAGAGTACTCTTTGTCGGCCTCGAGCGATCCCGCGAGCAGTGTCGTGTACAGCGCCACGAAACCCGGGATCGTCACGTTGCGCTCGGCCGCGCGGACCATGCTGCCGACGACGTCGTCCTCTCCGCGCGGATCGCTGTGGCGCCGCTCTCCTTCCCGAAGGACCTCGACGAGAAGCTCTTCCCGCGAGCCGAAGTAGTGCAGCAGCGCCGCATGCGAAACGCCGATCGTCTCGGCGATCGCGCGCAGCGACGTGCGCTCGGCCCCCTTGTCGGCGAACACCTCGATCGCTCGGTCGAGGATCTCCTGGCGGCGCGCGACGCCTTTGGCATAGGAGCGGTGCGACGACTTTCCGCCGAGCTCATCTGGGGTTCCGGGGGACACATCGGAAGCGTAGCAAGAAAAACCTCCGCGCGGTGGTTTTCTCTGGTACCGTTCTCATGACCACCCCACGATGCGCGATGACGCCCCGAAGGAAGCAGGACATGCCATGACGACCCCCGCGATCTCCATCCAGCTCTGGACGGTGAGGGATGAACTGACCGCCGACCTGGACGGCACACTCGCCAAGCTCAGCGCCCTCGGCTTCCGGAACGTGGAAGCCTTCGGCTTCGTCTCCCGCGCCGACGAGCTCGGCGCGGCGTTCGCGCGCCACGGCATCTCCTCCCCCACCGGTCACGCCTCGCTCGCCTCGGGTACCGAGAACCCGTTCGACGCGTCGATCGCCGTCCCCACCCCCGACGAGGTGTTCGCCGCTGCGCAGAAGCTCGGCATGACGACGGTCTACGACCCGTTCGTCGCCGCGGAGCGCTGGCAGAGCGTCGAGGAGATCACGAAGACCGCCGAGGCCCTCAACGCCGCCGCCGCGATCGGTGCCGGATACGGCATCGGCGTCGGGTACCACAACCACAACCAGGAGTTCGAGACGAAGATCGACGGGCGCTTCCCGCTCGAGATCTTCTCCGAGCTGCTCGACGACGGTGTGAGCCTCGAGCTCGACCTCTACTGGGCCACCGCCGGCGGCGCGGATGTCGTGTCGCTCGTCGAGCGCCTCGGAGACAAGGTGACCGCGCTGCACGTCAAGGACGGCACACTCGAGCCACTGCCGTCGCTCGGCGCCGTGCCGATCGATCAGGTGCCGGCGGGCGAGGGCGTCGTGAAGCTCTCCGGCGCGCTGGATGCCGCATCCCACGCGCGCTACGCCGTCGTCGAGTTCGACGCGTACCCCGGCGACATCTGGCAGGGCGTGCAGACCGGCTACGAGTTCCTCGCGGCGCGGGGCCTCGCCTGATGGCCGGCTTCGCCCCCGTCGGATCGGGCCCGGTCGGCATCGGCATCGTCGGCGTCGGCAACATCAGCGACACCTACATCGAGAACCTGCAGAGCTTCCCCGACGTCGAGGTGCTGATCGTCGGCGATCTGCTCACGGAGCGGGCAGCGTCACAGGCGCAGAAGTACGGGATCGCGGCATCCGGCACCGCGGCGGACGTCTTCGCCCACCCGGACGTCGAGCTCGTGATCAACCTCACGATCCCCGCCGTGCACGTCGAGGTCTCGTCGCAGGCGATCGCCGCGGGCAAGCACGTCTGGAGCGAGAAGCCGATCGGCATCGACCGCGACAGCGCCCGCGAGCTGATCGCTCAGGCCGACGCCGCGGGGCTCCGTCTCGGCGTGGCGCCCGACACCGTCCTCGGTCCCGGCATCCAGTCCGCCAAGCGGGCGATCGAACGCGGCGACATCGGCCGACCGCTGTTCGCCCAGACGAGCATGCAGTACCAGGGACCCGAGGTGTTCCACCCGAACCCCGGCTTCCTGTTCGCGCACGGCGCGGGTCCGCTGTTCGACATGGGGCCGTACTATCTCACGACGCTCGTCAGCATCCTCGGGCCGATCGCGACGGTCGCCGCGCTCGGACTGAAGGCCAGCGAACAGCGCGAGATCCTCGTCGGACCGGATGCCGGCACGAAATTCCCGGTCGAGGTGCCGTCGACGATCAATGTGCTGGCGTCGTTCGAGCAGGGTGCGCAGTCGCAGTCGCTCCTGAGCTTCGACTCGCCGCTGCGCCGCCAGGGCTTCTTCGAGATCTCGGGCACGGAGGGCACGATCGTCCTGCCCGACCCGAACATGTTCACGGGACGCACGGCGATCACCCGCCCGTTCGGCCACCGTGGCAGCGACCCGGCGAACGCCGCCGTCGCCGAGCAGCCGTGGGAGGACGTGCCCGAAGAGGGCGTCGTCGTCGGACGCGGCCTCGGCGCGCTCGACATGGCCCGCGCGATCCGCAGCGGTCGCCCGCACCGCGCGACCGGCGAGCTGGGCTACCACGTGCTCGACACGATGGTGGCGGCGCAGGACTCGGCGGCCCGCGGCGAGTTCGTCGCGGTGGAGAGCACGGTCGACCCGATCGAGGCCATGCCGGTCGACTTCGACCCGTTCGCCCGCACGCTGTA
>CAYOQY010000121.1:0-6446 GCA_964406225.1 uncultured Microbacterium sp. | reverse complement strand
GCATGGCGGCCGCGCGGTTCTGGATCTGCGACTTCTCGTTCTGCATCGACACGACCAGGCCGGTCGGCAGGTGGGTGATGCGCACGGCAGAGTCGGTCGTGTTGACGGACTGGCCGCCAGGGCCCGAGGAACGGAAGACGTCGACGCGGATGTCACCGTCGGGCACATCGACCTCGACGGCCTCCTCCATGACGGGGATGACCTCGACCGCGGCGAAGCTCGTCTGCCGCTTGTCGGCCGAGCCGAACGGGCTGATGCGGGCGAGACGGTGCGTGCCGGCCTCGACCGACAGCGTGCCGTACGCGTAGGGCGCGTCGATCTCGAACGTCGCCGACTTGATGCCCGCCCCCTCGGCGTACGAGGTGTCCATGACCTTCACGGGGTACTTGTGGCGCTCGGCCCAGCGCAGGTACATGCGCATGAGCATCTCGGCGAAGTCGGTCGCGTCGTCGCCGCCGGCACCCGAGCGGATCGTCACGACCGCGGAGCGCGCGTCGTACTCTCCATCGAGGAGCGTCTGCACCTCGAGCTGGCCGACGATGTCCTCGAGCTCGGCGATCTCGTGCCGCGCCTCTTCGGCGGAGTCCTCGTCGTCCATCTCGTTCGCGAGCTCGACGAGGACCTCGAGGTCGTCGAGTCGACGCTCGACGTCGGTGACGCGCTTGAGCTCGGCCTGGCGGTGGCTCAGCGCACTCGTGACCTTCTGGGCCTTCTCGACGTCGTCCCAGAGATCCGGGGCTCCGGCCTCGGCGCTCAGTCGCTCGATCTCGGCCTCGAGAGCCGGGACGTCGACCACCGCCTTGATGTCGGCGAAGGTGGCGCGCAGCGCCTGGATGTCGGCGGAGGGATCGAAATCAAGCATGACAGTCCAGACTAACGTGGATGCGGTGACCGCCGACTCCTTCCCGCTCGCCGTGCGGCAGGAGGGGTTCCGGTGACGGACCGCGCCTCGACCGTCCTGTGGCGGTTCGGGCCGATGATCTACGGCCCGACCGTGCTGTTCGCGCTCGGCGAGGGCGCCGTGATCCCGCTGATCCCCCTCATCGCCGCCCGGCTCGGCGCCGACGTCGCGACGGCCGCCCTCGTCGCGTCGGCCCTCGTGGTCGGTCAGTTGTGCGGCAACATCCCCGCCGGCTGGGCGGTGGCGCGCATCGGCGAACGGCTCACGATGGCGATCGCTGGAACGCTCTCGCTCGCCGGTGTCGTGGGAATGGTGTTCGCGCCGGTCCTCGCGGTGTTCGCCGCGTCGGTCTTCCTGATCGGCTTCTGCGCGGCGGGCTTCGGGCTCGCACGACACTCGTTCATGACGACCCGCGTGCCGCTCGCGTTCCGCGCCCGCGCTCTGTCCCTGCTCGGCGGCACGTTCCGCCTCGGCATGTTCGTGGGACCCTTCGTCGCCGCCGCCCTGCTGGCCGTCTTCGGCGACGAGCACGCCGCCATCTGGTTCTTCGGCGCCTGTCTGATCGCGACCGTGCTGCTCGTGCTCCTCGGCCCCGATCCCGAGAAGCTCGTCGCCGCGGCAGACGAAGGGCCGCGGCCGCTCGCCGAAGACACCGGCGAAGCGGTCACCGGATCGATCCCCACAGCCGAGCGGGCGGGGGTGTTCCGCACGATGTGGCGGTTCCGCGGAGTGCTCGCCCGACTCGGGCTCGCCGCGGCATCCCTCTCCGCCGTCCGCTCCGCGCGTCAGGTCGTGCTGCCGCTCTGGGGATTCTCGATCGGCCTCGACGCCCAGACGATCGCGCTCGTCGTCGGCATCTCGGGTGCGATCGACTTCGCGCTGTTCTACGCGAGCGGGCAGGTCATGGACCGCTTCGGTCGCCTGTGGGCCGCGCTCCCCGCGATGATCCTCATGGGAGCGGGCTTCCTCGCTCTGTCGGTCACCCACGACCTCGACAGCGCGGCGATGTGGTTCGCGATGTTCGCCGCGGTGCTGGGCGTCGGCAACGGTCTTTCGAGCGGAATCCTCCTGACCCTCGGTGCCGACGTCGCCCCGGCATCCGACCCGGCGCCGTTCCTCGGCTCGTGGCGCACGCTGACCGACGCGGGCGGCGCGCTCTCGCCGCTGCTCGTCTCCGGGATCACGGCGGCGGCCTCACTCTCGATCGCCACCGGCTTCGTCGGCGCCGTCGGTCTGCTGGGCGCCCTGGCGTTCCTTCGGTGGGTGCCGCGCTTCGTGCCGCGCGCCTGGGGTGACGCGTGAGCGAGAAGATGCGGTTCTGCCGCAGCCGCAACGACAGCCGGCGCTGCACGCGCGAACTCGGGCATCGCGGCCTGCATCGCCATCGCGCGATCATGTGGACGGATGCCGGCGCCGATGCGCCGCACTGTGCGGGCTCCGGTGATCCGGGTGAGGCCGCGCCGCGCCTCGCCGACGGCTTTCCCGGGGGTCGCGCCCTCTGCGCTGTCTGCCTCGAGTTCGTCGAACGCGACCGCGCGGGCCGGTTGGTGTCGCACGACACGTCGAGCGCGGCATCCGATCTCGAGTGCGCGTCGCGGGCGGAGTGGTTCAACACCTTCGGGTGGACGTGCACCGGGCACGACGGAGGAAGAGCGGAGTCCGGAGGTTCTGCGCAGGACGGAGGAGAAGTGCAGCACGGAGGATGACCCGGAGCGATCCGAGCCTCCGCCTTGCGCAACTCCTCCGCCGCGCGCTCCCCCAGCGCCAACGCCAGCGCACGCGCGAGCCAGACCGGTTTCGATCCGGGAGCCCGCAGACAGACCGAGGGCTCAGCGCAGCGCGGTGCGGCTCGTCGCCGTCGACTCCAGCGCGACACCCTCGGGCACGAACAGCGCGACGACCGGCGGCCGCCAGGTGGTGGCGACCGTGACACGCGCGGAGAGCCCGTCGGGCGTGTCGGCGTCCACGAGGACGGCATCCGAACCCGTCGCGGCGACGATCGCGGAGGCCTGCTCCCAGACCCCGTCGGACGTCAGCTCGGCGATCGGCTCGCCCGCGTCGACGACGAAGGTGAAGCCGTCCGCGCCGGCGAGCGCAGCGGCATCCGCGAGGGCATCGAGGCGCTTCTGCGCGAGATACAGACTCGTGGCATCGACGCACACGAGGATCACGGCGATCGCGAGCAGCGCGTAGCCGAGCGTCAGGAGCAGGATGCTGCCCTCGTCGTCGTCCGCGATCCGCGACCCCGCCGGCCGCCCACGGATCCCGCGCGTCATCCTTCCGCCTCCCAGAAGCGCGACACCTTCTGCACCGCCGCGGCCTCGATCGGAATGCTTGCGAGCCGGTCCAGGCCCAGGACCGGAGGAACCAGCGGGAGCGCCACGCGCGTCCGGACCGTGACCACGAGCGTCGACCCGGCATCCGGACACGAAGACCCGGAAGGCCGGCAGTCGAGGGCGACGCTCACAGAGTTCGGGTCCAACCCGTACTCCTCGATGACGGAGCGCAGAATGCGGTCGGCGCTCCCGCGCGCGGCATCCGCATCCGCCGCCGTCGAGACCGCGCGGGCGATGTGGCGGGCGCCCGCCTCCGCCCCCAACGACTGACCCTGGATGAGTCCGAGCGCGACGATGAGGTAGACGAGCGGCACCAGGAGGATCATCCCCACGAGGATGAACTCCAGTGCCGCCGATCCACGCTCGGGGTCGTCGCCCCCGTCGGGCGTGCGGATCGCATCAGTCGAACGTCTCCACGGGGGCATGGGCGGTCACCTCCAGCATCCGCGGAAGACCGAGGAGCCCGACGAGCGGCAGCGGCGCGCTCACGCGCACCTCGACGGCCGGATGCCCGAGGGCCGAGGTCTCGCTGACGGTGACCGCTTCGGCGTACTCGGCGCCGACCGTGCGACTCACGATCGTCCGGGTGCGCTCCGCGCCCTCGCTCAAGGATGTGTCGGCGAGCGCCGCGTGGTGCGCCCCCTCGACCGCGGCGTCGTGCACGACATTGCGGACGTACACGGCGAGGCCGAACTGGAGCACGCCGAGCGTGAGAAGCGTGAGCAGCGTGCCGACGAGGACGAACTCGACCGGGCTCGACCCCCGATCGTCGCCCGCGACTGCCGCGAGGCGAGATCGGATGCCGCGGGCCCGGGGTGCGCGCACGATCTAGAGACCCGATACCCGCGCGATCGCCTGCTGGAACAGGTCGGCGAGCGCCGGACCCGCGAGGGCCCAGATCACCACGACCAAACCTGCCGTCATGAGCGTGATGAGCACCCAGCCCGGGACATCTCCCCGCTCGTCGTCGTACGCGTCTCGCAGGACGCTGCGCAGACGGTTGGCCGCGCGCTCCAGGGTGTTGCGGAACATTGTCTTTCTCCTTCCGGCCTCAGCCGATTCCGAGTCGAAGCATGAAGATCCCCGGGAACACCGCGAACAGCACGCTGAGCGGCAGGATCAGGAACACCAGCGGGATGAGCATGTAGATCTCTTTGCGCCCCGCCCGCTCGATGAGGCCGCGCTTGGCGTCCTCGCGGGCATCGAGCGCCTGCGAATGCAGGACGTGGGCGAGCGGGGCTCCACGATCGATCGCGGCCACCAGCTGGTCGACGCTGCGGGAGAGGGCGGGGATCTCCAGGCGGCTCGAGAAGCGGTTCAGCGCGTCGGGGAGGGAGGATCCCGTGCCGACGGCGAGCACGACGCCGCGCAGCTCAGCGGTCAGCTCGCCCGCGCCCACATCGCTGACCCGGCGGAGCGAGTCGAGGATGCCCTCCCCCGCCGACAGGCCCAGCGCGAGGAACTCGAGCACGGTCGGCAGTTCCTCCTGGATCCGTCCGATGCGCGCGCGGGCGGCATGCGTGAGCCGCGCGTCATAGGCGACCGCGCCGGCGACGCCCGCGAGCGGCGGCAGGAGCGCGACCGCGCCGGAACCCCGGCCGGCGAGCACGAGGGCGACGACAGCCGCTCCGCCGAGCGTCACGCCCGCGATCGTCCACGCGAGCTGCCTGCCGCGGAAGGTCGCGGCATCCATCGCCCACCCCGCCTGGTGCAGTCGCCTCTCGATCGACGCGGACCCGCCCGCGAGCGCAGTCATCCGGTCGTGCAGTGCACCGCGCAGCATCGCGACGTCGAAGACGCGCATACCCGAGATCGGCGTGATGCCCTGCGGATCGGCGATGTCGCGCAGGTAGGGGGCGATCCGGCGGGATAGGGACGGCGCACCCCATCGGGGCGCCAGTGAGACCAGCAGACAGATGCCGAGTCCGAACGCGCCTCCGAGAACGACGGCGAAAGCGAGGTCGGTCATCACGAGCGTCATCCGAACCACCGGCGGGGCTCGGGCAGGCGGCCGATCCGCAGCATGACGCGGTACGCCACGACCGACACCGCCGCTCCGGCGAGGATGAGCGCCACCCCCTCGGGGCTGCTGTACGCCCGTGATCCCTCAGGGCGCATCGCGAGGAGCGCGAGGATCACCCACGGCGCGGCGACTCCGAGGACGGCCGCACCGCGGATCCACGACTGGCGCGACTCGACCTCGGCCCGCAACGCCGCGTCGGCGCGCACGGATGCGGCGAGTGCCCGCAGCACGGAGGTCAGCTCGGTGCCGCCCACCTGCCGGGCCATGCGGAGCGTCTCGATGATCCGGTCGCCGACCGGGTCCGCCAGAGCGATCTTCAGCCGCTCCGCGCTCGAGTCGAAATGGCCGGATGCCGCGACATCCCGGGCGAACGCGGCGAACGCCGGACGCAGCGGCGCAGGAGCGGAATCCCCCAGGCTTGCCACCGCGTCGGGCAGCGACATGCCGGCGCGCACCGAGGCGATGAGCAGGTCGCACACATCGGGCCACAGCGCGCGTCGCGAGCGCACGAGCCGGGTACGGCGCGCACGCAGCCAGGCGAGGGGCGCGAGAGCACCCGTTGCGGCGGCGACCACCATGAGCGCGGCGACCTGGGTGACGAGCCACGCCGTCGCGGCGAACACCGCTGCGCCGCCCACGGATGCCGCCACCACCGCGACCGGAGGGACCCGTGCGAGCCCTGCGGACTCGAGGAGCCGTGACACTCGACCGGCGGTCGCGCGCCGCGCTCGACGGTCGCGCTCCGGCCAGACCCACGGCGAGATCACCAGCAGGATGCCCGCCGCGAGCAGCGCGCCCCAGACGAACGTCACGCGTCATCCACCCGGTAGAGGGTGCGGGCGTCGACGGCGGCCCCGATCACTCCGGTCGGCTCGATGATCTCGACGACGCGACGGCGTCCGGCTCCGTCGCGCTCGCAGTGCGCGACGAGGTGGACGGATGCCGCGACCGCCGGCAGCACGAAGCCCGCGTCGATGTTGCGCCCCGCCAGGAGGGGTAGAGCGGCGAGTTTCGCGAGCGCCTCGCGGGCGGAGTTGGCATGGATCGTGGCTGCCCCGGGGACGCCCGTGTTGAGGGCGAGCAGCAGATCGAGCGCTTCGGCGTCGCGGACCTCCCCCACGACGAGCCGATCCGGTCGCATGCGCAGCGCCTCCTTGACGAGGCGGCGCAGCGTCACTTCGCCGGT
>CAYOQY010000120.1:0-6906 GCA_964406225.1 uncultured Microbacterium sp. | reverse complement strand
CAGTTGTGCGCGCCGGTGGTCGGCAGGAGAAGGTCGAGGTCGGCACGATCGTCGTCCTCGATCGTCAGTCCGCGAAGATCGGCGACAAGATCCAGCTTCCCGCCGTGCTGCTCGTCGACGGCGACGCCGTGACGACCGACGCCGACAAGCTGGCCAAGGTGACCGTCACCGCCGAGGTCCTCGGCGAGGAGCGCGGTCCGAAGATCGTCATCCAGAAGTTCAAGAACAAGACCGGGTACAAGAAGCGCCAGGGGCACCGTCAGGACCTCACGCGCGTCAAGGTCACCGGCATCAAGTAAGCACGGAAGAGACGCAGACATGGCACACAAAAAGGGCGCAAGCTCCACCCGCAACGGTCGTGACTCCAACGCACAGCGCCTCGGCGTGAAGCGCTTCGGCGGCCAGAAGGTCCTCGCCGGCGAGATCATCGTCCGTCAGCGCGGCACGCACTTCCACCCCGGCGTGAACGTCGGCCGTGGCGGCGACGACACGCTGTTCGCCCTCGAGGCGGGCGCCGTCGAGTTCGGCGCGAAGGGCGGCCGCAAGGTCGTCAACATCGTCGTCCCGGCGGAGTAATCCGCCGCACGCGTTTTTCTCGTGGAGGGGGCGGGCTTCGGCCCGCCCCCTCCCACCCTTTTCACGCACGACGATCCCAAAGGGGGAGCGCATGGTCACCTTCGTCGACCGGGTGACGCTGCACCTGTCCGCAGGCAAGGGCGGCAACGGCTGCGTCTCGGTCAAGCGTGAGAAGTTCAAGCCTCTCGCCGGCCCCGACGGCGGCAACGGCGGGCACGGCGGGGACGTCGTGCTCGTGGCCGACCCTCAGGTGACGACGCTGCTGTCGTACCACCACTCGCCGCACCGCTCGGCGGGCAACGGCGGGTTCGGCATGGGCGATCACCGTTCCGGTGCCGCCGGCGAGACCCTCGAGCTGCCCGTGCCCGTCGGCACGGTCGTGAAAGACGTCTCGGGCGAGACGCTCGTCGACATGGTCGAGCCCGGCATGCGCTTCGTCGCGGCGCCGGGTGGCATCGGCGGGCTCGGCAATGCCACACTCGCGACACCCAAGCGCAAGGCCCCCGGCTTCGCGCTCCTGGGAACCCCCGGCTGGCAGGGCGACGTCCTCCTGGAGCTCAAGACCGTCGCCGACATCGCCCTCGTCGGCTATCCGTCCGCGGGCAAGTCGAGCCTCATCGCGGCGATCTCCGCGGCCCGTCCCAAGATCGCCGACTATCCGTTCACGACCCTCCACCCGAACCTCGGTGTCGTGCAGGCCGGCGACCTCCGGTACACGGTCGCCGATGTCCCCGGGCTCATCGAGGGCGCGAGCGAGGGCAAAGGGCTCGGCCTGGAGTTCCTGCGCCACGTCGAGCGCTGCACCGCGCTCGTCCACGTCCTGGACTGCGCCACGCTCGAACCCGGCCGCGACCCCCTGAGCGACCTCGACGTCATCCTCGCCGAGCTCGCGGCGTACCCGGTTCCGGACGGCCAGCTGCCGCTCCTCGAGCGCCCGCAGCTCGTGGCCCTCAACAAGATCGACGTCCCCGAGGCGAAGGACCTCGCCGACCTGGTGCGCCCGGAGCTCGAGGCGCGCGGCTACCGCGTGTTCGAGATCTCCACCGTGAGCCACGAAGGCCTGCGTCAGCTCACGTTCGCCCTCGCGGACGTCGTCGCCGCGCACCGCGTCGCCGAGGCCGCCAAGCCGGCCGTGGAGCGGATCGTCATCCGTCCCCAGGGTTCCGAGCGCGAGTTCACGATCCGCGTCGAGGGCGGCACGTACGGCGACGTGTACCGCGTCCTGGGCGTCAAGCCCGTGCGCTGGGTGCAGCAGACCGACTTCCAGAACGAGGAGGCCGTAGGCTACCTCGCCGACCGCCTCGAGAAACTCGGCGTCGAGGACGAGCTGTTCAAGGCCGGCGCGCAGCCCGGGTCCACCGTCGTGATCGGCGAGGGTGACGGAGTGGTGTTCGACTGGCAGCCCTCGCTGGGCTCGGTCGCCGAGCTCATGACCGCCCCGCGCGGCACCGACCCGCGCCTGGACATGAACCCCCGTCGCACGACGTCCCAGCGGCGCGAGAAGTACCACGCCAGCATGGATGCCAAGGCCGAGGCGCGCGCCGAGCTCGAGGCCGAGCGCATCGCGGCCAAGAACGCGCAGATCGGCCGGGACGACGAGGAGTCGGAGTGACCGGGGCGACGCGCGCTGACATCCTGTCGTCGCGACGCATCGTCGTGAAGGTCGGCTCGTCCTCGATCAGCGGCGAGAACGCCGGCAAGATCGGTCCGATCGTCGACGCCCTCGCCGCGGCGCACGCCCGGGGGACCGAAGTCGTGCTGGTGTCCTCGGGCGCGATCGCGACAGGCATGCCGTACCTGCAGCTGGGGGAGCGGCCGACCGACCTCGCGACGCAGCAGGCGGCCGCAGCTGTGGGTCAGAACGTCCTGATCTACCGCTACCAGGACGCCCTCCGTCCCTTCCGCATCGTCGCCGGCCAGGTTCTGCTGACCGCCGGCGACCTCGACAACGCCACCCCCCGGTCGAATGCGCGCCGCGCGATGGAAAGACTCCTTGGCCTGCGCATCCTCCCGATCGTCAACGAGAACGACACCGTCGCGACGCACGAGATCCGCTTCGGCGACAACGACCGGCTGGCTGCGCTCGTCGCTCAGCTGATCGGCGCCGACGTCCTCGTCCTCCTGAGCGACATCGAGTGCCTGTACACGCGTCCGCCCGACGAGCCGGGCGCCCAGCCGATCCGTCTCGTCGAGTACGGAGACGACCTCAGCGGCTACGAGTTCGGCTCGGTCGTCGTCAACAGCGTCGGAACGGGCGGGGCCGCCACGAAGGTCTCCGCGGCGCGCGTCGCCACGGCATCCGGTATCGGCGTGCTCGTGACGAGCGCCGACCTGATCGACGGCGCACTCCGGGGGGACGACATCGGCACGTGGTTCGCACCGAATCCCGCCCCCGTCGCCGGTCCCGTGACCGAACCGGTCCGCCGCGTGACGGCGAAGCCCGTCGATACACTGAGCACATGACGACGACCGTGACGACCGCACGCGAACGGATGCTGGCTGCCCGCGATGCCGCGCGGACGATCGGCCTGCTGACCGACGCGCAGAAGCGCGCGGCGCTCCTCGCAGTGGCGGACGCGATCGAGGCGGCGACTGCCGACATCGTCGGTGCGAACGCGGACGACCTCGCGCGCGGCCGTGAGAGCGGTCTGTCGACGTCTCTGCAGGACCGCTTGCGACTGGACGCCCCTCGTGTCGCCGCCCTGGCTGCGGCCGTGCGCGACATCGCGGCGCTCCCCGACCCGGTCGGCAGGGTGCTAGACGAGCGGACCCTGCCGAACGGTGTGCAGCTGACCAAGGTGAGCGTGCCGTTCGGCGTCGTCGGCTCGATCTACGAAGCGCGCCCCAACGTGACGGTCGACATCGCGGCACTCGCGCTGCGGTCGGGCAACGCCGTCGTCCTCCGCGGCGGATCGGCCGCCGAGGAGACGAACGCCGCGCTCATCTCGGTGATCCGCGGTGCGCTCGCGGATCAGGGGATCGACCCGGAGGCCGTGCAGACGGTGGACCCGTTCGGTCGCGACGGCGCGCGCGAGCTCATGCAGGCGCGCGGACTCGTCGACGTCCTCGTCCCGCGGGGGAGCGCGCAGCTCATCGAGACCGTCGTGACGGAGTCGTCCGTTCCGGTCATCGAGACCGGCGCCGGCGTCGTCCACATCGTCCTCGACGAGACCGCTCCACTGGACTGGGCGCGCGACATCGTCGTGAACGCCAAGGTGCAGCGCCCGAGCGTGTGCAACTCCGTCGAAACCGTGCTCGTGCATCGAGCAGCGGCGGGGAGGCTCGTGCCCGACGTCGTCTCCGCACTGACCGAAAGCGGAGTCACCGTGCACGGCGACGATGCGACGGCGGAACTCGCAGAAGGCGTGGTGCCCGCCACGACGGAGGACTGGTCGACGGAGTATCTGAGCCTGGACGTCTCGATGCGGATCGTGGACGACCTCGACGCCGCGCTCGAGCACATCCGCGCCTATTCCACGCACCACACCGAGTCGATCATCACTCAGGATCCCGTCAACGCCGAGCGGTTCCTCGCCGAGGTCGACTCCGCGGTCGTCATGGTCAACACCTCGACCCGCTTCACCGACGGCGGCGAGTTCGGTTTCGGGGCGGAGGTCGGCATCTCGACCCAGAAGCTGCACGCGCGGGGCCCGATGGGTCTGTCGGAGCTCACGAGTACGAAGTGGCTCGCGCGCGGGTCCGGGCAAGTTCGCACCTGACCGCCTAAACTGAGAGAGCGTCGCGCCACGACGCGAGACCCGAACGGAGCACGAATGTCCTTTGCCACGCTTCTCGTCCTGGCCGCGGAAGAGGCCGAGCACGGCAACGTCGCACTCGAGACGGTGATCTTCGGGATCATCGCGATCGTCGTGTTCGCCGCCCTCGCTCTGGTCACCCTGTCCTACCGGAACGTGGCCAACCGGCACTCGCACAAGGCGGACGCCTACGCGGCCGCCCACGCGAACGACGTGCAGCGGGCGGGGCACGGCCACTAGGCCGACTGCATGTCGGTGGCGCGAACCCCGAGGATCGGGGTCATGGGTGGGACATTCGACCCCATCCACCACGGCCACCTCGTGGCTGCGAGCGAAGTCGCGCAGTCGTTCGAACTCGACGAGGTGATCTTCGTCCCGACCGGTCAGCCGTGGCAGAAGTCGGGCGTCTCGCCGAGCGAGCACCGGTATCTGATGACGGTGATCGCGACGGCATCCAACCCTCGCTTCACCGTCAGCCGCGTCGACATCGACCGTGAAGGCCCCACCTACACGATCGACACACTGCACGAACTGAAGACGCAGCGGCCGGACGCGGAACTGTTCTTCATCACCGGCGCGGACGCGATAGCGCAGATTCTCAGTTGGAGGGACCATGATGAACTGTGGGATCTCGCCCACTTCGTCGCGGTCTCCCGTCCCGGTCATGACCTGAGCACCGCGGGCCTGCCGACCGAAGACGTGAGTCAGCTCGAGATCCCCGCACTCGCGATCTCGTCGACCGATTGCCGAGAACGCGTTCAGAACGGTCATCCCGTGTGGTACCTCGTCCCCGACGGGGTTGTCCAATACATTGCGAAGCACCACCTCTACCGGAGCAAGGAATGAGCACACCCGAGCAGCCGGCCACACCAGCCCTCACCCGAAAGCAGCTGCGGGACATCCGCAACACCGGCGCCACGCCGATCATCACCGACGTCCCCGTCGCCGAGCCGAGCCCGTCCGCTGACGTCGCGCCGGAGGACCGGACGGATGCGGACGACGCCGGGCACCCCGAGCCCGACGCGACACCGGCGCCTGGGAGCGCACCCCTGCCGCGTGCGGCTGCGCCCGTCGCCGTGCACGACCTTCCGGGTGCCGACGCGAGCGTGGACCTCGGTGTCGCGCCTCTCACGCGTCGACAGGCGCGCCAGCAGGAGCGCATCCGGACCGCGTCCGTCCCCGTCATCACCCCCGATGTGGCTGCGGCGCATGCCGCGCACGCGGAGGAGCCGGTGACGGATGAATCCGACGTGCCGAGGCCCGATGATTCCGCCGACCGTCCTGAGGACGGCGCGGACAACACGGTATCCGAGCAGGAAGCGGGTGCCGACGGCGACACCGACGACGTCGAGGATCACCGCGACGAGCACGACGCGGACGATGACGATCGACCTGACGAGGCCGGCACGGATGCCGAGGAGCACGTCTCCGTCGAGTCCGTCGACGAGGCCCCGGGGCACGACATCGTCCCCGAGGCCACGGCGGAGGGCGCCGACGACGCCGAGGAGTCCGACGCCGACGACGCGACCGCCGACGAGTCGACGACCGAAGAGGAGGCGTCGGAGTCGGAGGAGGAGGAGCGCGCGATCGTGCACCCCGAGTTCGGCTCGGAGCTGCTCGCCGGCGCGGTCCCGGCCGCCGAACTTCCGCCGTCGTTCGATCAGCTGATCTCACGGTCGGCCACGGGGGCGATCGGCACGGGCAACGCGCTGATCCTCTCGCAGACGCCCGCGGCACCGCCCCTCGTCGCCCCCGTGGCGGCGACCGGCGAGGTCCTGATCACGGGCACGTTCAATCTCCCCGAGGGCCTCGGCTCCACGGGCCACGCGCCGGGGACCGCGGACGGCAAGGACGTGGATGCCGTCCTCGTCGACGGCGAACTGCCCGCGCACTCCTCGCCGACGCCCATCGCGGCGAGTGCGGCGATCAGCACGGTCAAGAGCGGCGGAGACATCATTCAGCCGCCGGCCCCCGAGAAGGGCAGTCGCCTTATGCTGACGCTCGCCATCACGGCGGGCGCGCTGGCGCTCGCGTTGGTCGGTGTGCTGATCCTGGCGTTCGTGACGGGAGTCTTCTGATGACGGCCACCGATCAGTCCCGCGAGATGCTGCGCATCGCGGCCGCGGCCGCGGACTCGAAGGGCGGCGAAGACCTCGTCGCGCTCGACGTTTCGGGGCCACTGCCACTCGTGGACATCTTCCTGCTCGTCACCGGTCGCAGTGAGCGCAACGTCGCGGCGATCGCCGACGAGATCGAAGACAGACTCCTCGAGGCGGGACACAAGCGGTTGCGACGCGAAGGGCGTCAGGAGGCCCGCTGGATCCTCCTCGACTTCGGCGACCTCGTGGTGCACGTCTTCCACGAGCAGGAGCGGATGTACTACGGCCTGGAGCGGCTCTGGAAGGACTGCCCGGTCGTGCCGGTCGAGCTGCCGGCGGCCTCTGCCGCCGACTGACCGCCGCGGTTCGAGTCGACCGGATCGATGTAGTAATCTATTCGAGTTGCCTCCGCTTCGGAGGCTCCGGGCCTGTGGCGCAGCTGGTAGCGCACCTGCATGGCATGCAGGGGGTCAGGG
>CAYOQY010000119.1:0-6930 GCA_964406225.1 uncultured Microbacterium sp. | reverse complement strand
TCCAGGACGAGGCCGTCTTCCACGGCGACTTCACGCTCTCGAGCGGCAAGAAGGCCACGTACTACGTCGACATGCGCAAGCTCACGCTCGATCACCGTGCCGCGCCCGCGATCGGGCGGATCATGCTCGACCTCGTCCGTGGCATCGACGGCATCGTCGCGGTGGGCGGGCTCACGCTCGGCGCCGATCCGATCGCGAACGCGGTCATGCACGAATCGGCGCGGACGGATGCCCCGCTCGACGCATTCGTCGTGCGCAAAGAGCCGAAGGACCACGGCCGCGGTCGCCAGGTCGAGGGGGCGGACGTCGCGGGCAAGCGCGTCGTCGTGCTCGAGGACACCTCGACCACGGGGCAGTCCGCACTCAAGGCCGTCGAGGCGCTGCGTCGCGAGGGCGCCGAGCCGGTCGCGGTCGCCGTGATCGTCGATCGGAAGACCGGGGCGCAGGCCGCCGTCGAGGCGGAGGGTCTGCAGTGGCTCGCCGCGATCGACCTCGACGACCTCGGGCTCGACCCGCAGTAGCCGGTCGGCTCCCGTCCTGCGGCCCGCCTCTCCGTCTCCCTTGCGGTTTGGGGCGGGTTCCCTCCGCTCCCTTCCGGTCTGGGGCGTGTTCCCCTTCGCTCCCTTGCGGTTTGGGGCGTGTTCCCTCCCTCGGGGCGCAGGAACTCCGCCCCGAGGTGGGAAACGCGCCCCGAACCCGGATGGGAGTTCGGGGTGGGGATGCCGAAGCTCGAGGTCGGCCGGTCGGCTCAGTCGCGGGAGCGGAAGTACTGCCAGACGAACACGATGAGCGTGCCCACCAGCACGATCCCGGTCGCGGCGAACAGCAGGGTCTGCTCGAACTCGGTCACTCGTCTCTCCGCTCGTCTGCGCCCATCATGACGCATCGCCGGGCCGTTCCGGGCAGGGAGCAGGTCACCCCGGACGCCTACCCGCCTCGGCATCCGCCACGATCTTGGCGATGCGTGCCGCGCGCGTCTCGGGTCGACGCGCGGCGTCGACCGCGCCGATGCCGAACTTGCGCGCCGAGGGCGGGAAGCCGTCCCACGCGGCGCGGGCCACCGGGGCGGCGTCGAGCGCGGCGGCGAGGTCGTCGGGCTCGCGCAGCGCCTCGGCGTTGTCGAGCATCGTCCACGACCCGTTCGCCTTCGCGACCTCGACCGCGCGGATGCCCGCCTCGGCCATGAGCCCGCGCTCTTCCAGCAGCACGAGGCGCGCCTTGTTGGTCGCGGCCCAGCCGCTCGACGGGCGGCGCGGAGCGAACCACAGGCCGCCGAGGCGCTCGTCGAAGCTGCGCACCGGACCGTCGATCCAGCCGAAGCACAGCGCCTGCATGATCGCGTCCTCGTACTCGACGACCACGACGTCGGACCCCGGTCGCGCCCGCAGCAACCACGCGCCCTTCGAGGTCGCGTGGTTCGCCTCGAGCCACGCGCGCCAGGTGGCGGCATCCGGTGCGAGCACGCGCTCGCCGTCGTCGAGGACTCCCATCAGACCTCTTGCTGCGCCAGCCACTCCCGCGCGGCCGCGACGTCGTCCGCGCCCACCCCGTGTCCGCCGCCGCGGCCGTACCGCTGCACGCGCGCTCCGTGCTGCGCGGCCACCGCGGCCAGGCGGTCCACGCTCGCCGTCGGTGCCATCGGATCGGCGTCGCCGTTCGCGAGCAGAACCGACACCGCCGACACATCGCCGATCGGGTCGCGCTCGGCGAACGGGTACATGCCGCTGAGCGCGACGACCCGGTCGAGCACGTCGGGGTGCAGCAGCGCGGTCGCCAGCGCGATGTTGGCGCCGTTGGAGAAGCCGACGGCGATGAGCGGGGAATCCTGGATGCCGTACTCCGCGCGCGCGGCGCGGATGAAGTCCGCGAGCTGGCCGGCGCGGACGATCACGTCGTCGACGTCGAACACCCCTTCGCGCAGGCGCCGGAACCACCGCGTCGCGCCGCCCTCGCGCACGAGCCCGCGCGGGGCGAGCACGCCGGCGTCGGCATCCAGATGCGCCGCCAGGGGTGCGATGCCGGTCTCGGTGTCGCCTGTGCCGTGCAGCATCAGCAGGACCGGATGCCCGGGCTCGCCGGGCCGGAACAGATGTGGCCACTCCGCGAGCGACGGCGCCGCGCCCGCCTCGCCCGAGCCGTCCGCGGACGCCCGGGCTTCCGCGTCCGCGCTCACGCCGCGACCTCGGGGTTGTTCTCGCGCGGGAGGTCGACGGGGATCACGCGCGCCTCGATCGCCTCGCGGGAGGGCTCGAGCCACGGCGGCAGCTTGAGCGAGCGCCCCAGTTCGAGCAGCGGCTCGTCGATGTCGAAGCCCGGCGTGTCGGTCGCGATCTCGAACAGCACGCCGCCCGGCTCACGGAAATAGATGCTCGTGAAGTACTGCCGGTCGAGGATCTCGGTGACCTTGATGGCCCTTGCTCACCAGTTCGTCGCGCCACAGCTGCTGCGTGGCCTGATCGGGCACGCGGAACGCGATGTGGTGCACCGTCCCTCCGGCGGTGAGGCCGGTCGGGGCGAGTCCCGAGGCGTGCACGTCGACGAGCGCGCCGGGTGCGCCCTCGCCCGCAGCAAGACGGGTGCGGCCGCCCTGCTGCTCGACGACCCTCATGCCGAGGTCGTCCACCATGAGGCCGATCGTCCGCTCGGCATCCCGCACCGTGAGAACGCTCGAGTGCTGCCCGCGGATCGCGTATTCGGCCGGAACGCTCGCGGAGTCCCACGGGTCGCGGGGGTCGTCGGCGTGCGTCGCGACGAGCTCGATCTGCAGACCGTCCGGGTCGGCGACGAGCAGGCGCTCCTCCGTGCTCGAGGTCGAGGTGATCCGGGGGGCGGCGCCGAGGTCGGTGAAGTGCTGATGCCACCACCCGAGCGTCCCCGCGGGCACGCTGAACGCCGTCGAGGTCGACTGCCCGGCGCCGATGCGACCGGGCGCGATGCCCCGCCAGGGGAAGAACGTCATCAGGCTGCCGGGGCGACCCGACTCGTCGCCGTAGTACAGGTGATACGTGCCCGGGTCGTCGAAGTTCACGGTCTTCTTGACGAGCCGCAGTCCGAGCCCGTGGATGTAGAAGTCGATGTTCTTCTGCGGGTCGCCGGCGATCGCGGTGACGTGATGCAGGCCTTGCGTGGTGGCGGTCATGAGAGCCCCTCCCTGCGGGATTCGGAATATCTATTCAAACGCATTGATCTGCCGGATATTCCTCGACTCCGGCGAACGTGCTCCGGATGCCGCCGTCGGGGCTACAGCACGTCGGACTCGGGCAGATCCGTTTCGATCGGGCCGTCGACGAGCAGGTCGGCGACGGAGTCGAGCACCTCATCCGGACGGAACGGGAAGCGCTCGATCTCGGCGGTGTCGCTGATGCCGGTCAGCACGAGCACGGTGTGCAGTCCCGCCTCGATGCCGGCGACGATGTCGGTGTCCATGCGGTCGCCGATCATGCCGGTGTTCTCGGAGTGCGCGCCGATGCGGTTCAGCGCAGACCGGAACATCATCGGGTTCGGCTTGCCGACGACGTACGGCTCCTTGCCGATCGCCTTCGTGATGAGCGCGCTGATCGCGCCCGTCGCCGGAAGGACGCCGTCGACGGAGGGGCCGGTGGCGTCGGGGTTGGTCGCGATGAACCGCGCGCCCTCCGCGATGAACCGGATCGCCTTCGTGATCGCCTCGAACGAGTAGTTGCGGGTCTCGCCGACCACGACGTAGTCGGGGTCCGTCTCGGTCATGATGAAGCCGGCTTCGTGCAGGGCCGTCGTGAGGCCGGCCTCGCCGATGACGAACGCGCTGGCGCCGGGCGCCTGACCGCGCAGGAAGTCGGCGGTCGCGAGAGCGGACGTCCAGATCGAGCCTTCGGGGACGACGAGCCCGGATGCCCGCAACCGGGCGCTGAGATCTCGAGGGGTGAAGATCGAGTTGTTCGTCAGCACGAGGAACGGCGTGCCCTGGTCGCGCCACTGCTGCAGCAGTTCGGACGCGCCCGGGATCGGGGTGTTCTCGTGGACGAGCACGCCGTCCATGTCGGTCAGCCAGCATTCGATGTCGGCGCGGGTCCGCATGGGCCCAGCCTATCCGCGGGATGCGGTGACATGACCGACGCCCGCGTGCGAATCCTGAGGGTCTCCGATGCGTCGCGCGCAAGCCCTGTGCGCGAATCCGCAGCGCGGCTTATGGTCGAACCTGTGGCGCGAGAGCAGGCGTGGGACCCCGAACACCTCCCCGACCTGACGGGTCGTCGGTACCTGGTGACCGGCGCGAACGCCGGGCTGGGATTCTTCGCCTCCGAGCAGCTCGTGAGGGCCGGCGCGCGCGTGTTCCTCACCGGCCGCAGTCCGAACCGCCTGATGGCCGCGCGCGCGGCCGTGCGACGCCGGGTCCAGGGCAGCGACGACCGCGTCGAGACGCTTCTGCTCGACACGAGCAACCTCGGTTCGGTGCGCGCCGCGGCCGCGACGGTGAGCGGTCGGGGCGCGCTCGACGGCCTCCTGCTGAACGCCGGGATCGTGCATCCGCCGAAGCAGCGCGAGACGACCCGCGACGGCCACGAACTCGTGTTCGCGACGAACGTACTCGGCCATTTCGCCCTCGCCGGTGAGCTGCTGGGGCCGCTCGCGGCGGCATCCGGCCGGATGGTGTGGGTGGGCAGCATGTCGACGTCACTGTGGAAGTACGACCCCGTCGACCCGCAGCTCGTCGAGGGCTACACCGGATGGCGCGCCTACGTGCAGTCCAAAGTCGCCACGGGCGCGCTCGGCCTCGAGGCCGACCGGCGCCTCCGCGCCGCCGGGGTGCCGGTCGCGAGCGTCGTCGCGCATCCGGGCTACTCGACGAGCGGACGCACGCCGGGCATCGTCGGCGTGAACGCGCCGAGCCGTCTCACGCGCTTCGCCGACAACCTGCAGGTCGCGATCACGCAGTCCAAGGAGCACGGCGCGTGGCCGCTCGTGCGGGCGCTCGTCGATCCCGCGGTCGAGGGCGGCGAGTTCTGGGGGCCGAAGAACATCGTCCGCGGCGAGCCGCGACGCGCGAAGCCCGCCGCGATCTGGAGCGACCCGGAGATCGGCGCGCGGCTGTGGAGCGTGTGCGAGGACGCGACGGGGGTGCGCTGGGCGCTCGCCAAGGCGGCACGCCGGTGACGGGTGGGGGCACTCGGCGGGCGGTCGCGGCCATTGCCGGCGTCGCGGCCGTCGCGGCGCTGAGTGGGTGCGGGGTGCTGGGCGCGTCCCCGTCGCCGACGTCGACCTACCTTTGTGCCGACGGTGAGACCGTCACCGTCGATTGGGCCGATTATCCCGGCGAGGCGGGTGTGGATGCCGACGCCGTCCGCGCCGCGCCGGATCAGGACGAGCTGGAGCCCGTCGCCCGCGAACTCGTCGAGCGGCTGCGTGCGGCGATCGAGGCCGAGGCGTCCGTCGTGATGGCCTCGGTCGAGCGCGAGAGCACGTGGTTCGACGACGACGACTGGTTCGCCGCGGAGGGCAACGGGTACGGCGGCGAGAGCATGTACGTCACGCTCAACTGCTGCGAGCTGGAGTCGTCAACCGTGCCCGCCCCGGCTTCGTGGTCGGGCGTGCGGGATGCCGCGAGCGCGGTGACCGAGGAGTTCGGCCTCGGCCCCCTCGTGCTCGAGCACGAGTCGGACGCCATGGCGGCCGATGCGGCCTGGGCAGCGGACTACGCCGAGCAGTACTGCAACCTGCCGGACGGCGGCTGCTGGGCCTGGTACGCCACGACGTACGGCGACAGTCAGTGGGTCTCGCTCGCCATCCGCGATGCCGCGCGCGATCCCTCGGGGGACGCGCTCGCCGAAGCCGAGCAGTTCGACTGGCCGGTCGCGAGCATCAGCCTCTCGTACGGGGCGACGGTCATCCGCGCGGGCATGCGCGAAGCGTTCGACGCCGCGCTCGCGCCGTTCGAGGGGCTCGAACAGCCCGCGCCGACCACCTCGGACTGACTCGAGGCGGTCGGCACCGCGGGTCCCCCGCCGCGCCGAACGGAGGAGATGTCCGAAGCGGAGGATCGAACCTCTCCTTCCGGCCCTCCGGACTGCGCATCTCCTCCGCCGTGCACGTGGATGCCGGGCGCGCGGTCTCAGCCGCCGTGCCGGCCCGCCGCGCCGAACGGAGGAGATGTGCGAAGCGGAGGATCGAATCGGGACTTCCGGCCCTCCGGATCGCGCATCTCCTCCGCCGGGCGCTCGCGCACGTCAGGCGCTGAGCCAGATGCCGTCCACGGCGCCCGACGGCAGTGCCACCTCCGCGACGAGGCCGTCGGTCGTGCGCAGGCGGAGGGAGGCGGCATCCGTCACGGTGACCGTCGCGCCCACCGCGACGCCGGCCGATTCCATCGCGCGCAGCAGGTCGGGGTCGCGGTCGCTCACCCGCAGCACCCGGCCGGTGTGACCGGGGCGGGCGGCGGACAGCAGCACGAAGGGTTCGCGGTGCACGTCGCCCGCGGCATCCGGGATCGCATCGCCGTGCGGGTCGAATCGCGGCCGCCCGAGGCGCTCGTCGATGCCCTCCAGCAGCCGGTCGCTCAGCGCATGCTCGAGCACTTCGGCCTCATCGTGCACTTCGTCCCACGCGTAGCCGAACTCGCTCACGAGCCACGTCTCGATCAGCCGGTGACGGCGGATGATCGCGGCGGCGCGGTGCTCGCCCTCGGGGGTGAGTGAGATCGGGCCGTACGGGCGGTGGGTCACGAGGCCCTGCGCGGCGAGCTTCTGCACCATCTCGGTGACGCTCGACGGGGCGAGGCCGAGCTCGGCGGCGAGCTGCGACGGCGTGATGCGGTCGTCCTGCCACTCGGTGTGGTGGTAGATCGTCTTCAGGTAGTCGTCGACGGCGGGCGAGGGCACGCTTTCAGGCTACCCGGGCGTGCGCGGCGGCCGAGGAGGCGCGAAGGCGGTGAAACGCCGGGGAGGAATCGACCTC
>CAYOQY010000118.1:0-6931 GCA_964406225.1 uncultured Microbacterium sp. | reverse complement strand
CGGCGCAACTTCATCGAGCTGTGCGAGTCGCTCACGCTCGAGGACGAGAAGCACTTCGAGGCGCTGTTCCGCCAGCTCGGCCTGAGCGTGGACTGGACCCAGACGTACCGCACGATCTCGGACGACACGATCCGGACGAGCCAGCTCGCGTTCCTTCGCAACCTCGAGCGCGGCGAGGCGTATCAGGCGCTCGCGCCGACGCTGTGGGACATCGACTTCCGCTCCGCGATCGCGCAGGCCGAGCTCGAGGACAGGGAGCAGCCCGCCGCCTACCACCGCGTCGCTTTCCACAAGACCGACGGCTCGGGCGACGTGCACATCGAGACCACGCGTCCCGAACTCCTGGCCGCCTGCGTCGCGCTGGTGGCGCACCCTGACGACGAGCGTTACCAGCCGCTGTTCGGCACGACCGTCCGCACGCCGCTCTTCGAGGTCGAGGTGCCCGTGCTCGCGCACCCCCTCGCGCAGAAGGACAAGGGCTCGGGCATCGCGATGATCTGCACGTTCGGTGACGTCACCGACATCATCTGGTGGCGCGAGCTCGATCTCCCGAACCGCACGATCCTCGGCAAGGACGGCCGCGTGATCGCGGAGGCTCCGGACGTGATCGTGACGGATGCCGCGAAGGCGGCGTACGCCGAGATCGCGGGCAAGACGGTCTTCAGCGCCAAGAAGGCCGTCGTCGACCTGCTCCGCGCCTCCGGAGAGCTCGAGGGCGAGCCGAAGCCTTTCACGCACGCGGTGAAGTTCTACGAGAAGGGCGACCGCCCGCTCGAGATCGTCTCGACACGCCAGTGGTATGTGCGCAACGGCGCCCGTGACGAGACGCTGCGCGAGAAGCTCATCTCGCTCGCGCAGAGCATGTCGTGGCACCCCGACTTCATGCGCGTGCGCTTCGAGAACTGGACCAACGGCCTCACCGGTGACTGGCTCGTGTCGCGTCAGCGCTTCTTCGGCGTGCCGATCCCGGTCTGGTACGGGCTGGATGAGAACGGTGAGCGTGATTACGACCGCGTGATCACGCCCGATCTGTCGAGCCTGCCGGTGGACCCCACGACGGACGTCCCGCCGGGCTACACCGCCGATCAGCGCGGTGTGGCCGGGGGCTTCGAAGGCGAGAAGGACATCTTCGACACGTGGGCCACCTCGTCCCTGACCCCGCAGCTGGCGGGCGGGTGGCAGCGCGACGAGGAGCTCTGGAACCTCGTGTCGCCGTTCGACCTGCGGCCGCAGGGACAGGACATCATCCGCACGTGGCTGTTCTCCACGATGCTGCGCAGCGCGCTCGAGGACGACCGCGCGCCGTGGACGGATGCCGCGATCTCAGGCTTCATCGTCGACCCCGACCGCAAGAAGATGTCGAAGTCCAAGGGCAACGTCGTCACGCCGGCCGACATCCTCGACCAGCACGGGACGGATGCGGTGCGGTACTGGTCGGCCTCGAGCCGCCTCGGTGCGGACGCCGCGTTCGACCCCCAGAACCCGACGCAGGTAAAGATCGGCCGGCGCCTCGCGATCAAGGTGCTCAACGCGGCGAAGTTCGTGCTGTCGTTCCCCGTTCCCGAAGATGCGCGCGTCACCCACGCGCTCGACGCCGCGATGCTCGCGACGCTGGACGGCGTCGTCCGCGAGGCGACCAAGGCGTTCGACGCGTACGACCACGCCCGCGCGCTCGAGGTCACCGAGCAGTTCTTCTGGACGTTCTGCGACGACTACCTCGAGCTGGTGAAGGAGCGCGCCTACGACCGCTCCGATGTGGGACAGGCCTCGGCCGCCCTCGCCCTGCGCATCGCGCTCTCGACGCTGCTGCGTCTGTTCGCTCCGGTCCTCGCTTTCGCGTGCGAGGAGTCGTGGTCGTGGTTCAACGACGGCTCCGTCCATGCCGCGGAGTGGCCGGAGCCGCTCGGGATCGACGGTGACCCGGATCTGCTCGTCGCCGCCAGCGCCGCACTGATCGGCATCCGACGGGCCAAGACCGAGGCGAAGGCCTCGCAGAAGACCCCCGTCTCCGCTCTCGTCCTCCGCGCGGATGACCGGATGATCGCGCGACTGCGGCTGGCGGAGGGCGATCTGAAGGCCGTCGGACGCATCGAGAAGCTCGAGCTGCTCGATGGGTGGAACGAACTCGTGATCGATCGCATCGAACTCGCACCGCAGGAGGACTGACATGCAGCTCGGAACACGCTGGACCGCCGGAGGCGAACCCCCGGCGGCACTGCCCGCGGCGATGCGCGAGCAGATCGCCGCCGTCGAGGCGATCCTCCCGGCCGACAACCTGGGTCAGCCCGCACCGCGCTGGACGCTGACGTGGCTCGAAGGCAAGCCGATCGCCCAGCTCGACACCGGCGTGATCGTCAGCCTGAACGAGGACGGCGAGGCGATCGTCCACCACGACGAGGACGGCTTCGCCTGACTCTGCGAGTCGGCTGACCCCCCGCGTCAGGCGAGGGTGCCCGCGTCGAGCTCCGCGCCGGCGAGACGCGTCCCGCTGACGAGCAGGCGAGCTGCCAGGAGTGCGGCCACCGCGACGACGCCGGCGGCGATCAGGAACGGCAGTCGCAGGTCGATGCGCGCGACCCACCCGCCGAGGATCGTCGCGAGCGGGAAGAGCCCCCAGGTCAGCATCCGGATGATGCCGAGGACGCGACCGAAGAGGTGGGGTGGCACGATCTGCTGCCGCAGGGCACCCCACGGAACATTCCACGTGGAGACCGCGAACGCGAACAGCGCGTACGCGAGGACCGCCGTGGGGGCACCGGGCGCCAGCGCGACGAGGAGCATGGAGCCGGCGGAGACGAAGTTCGCCGCGAACATGACCCACCCGCGACCGAGCCGCGACACGAGCGCCGGCGCCACGAGCGAGCCGATCAGTGCGCCGACGCCGATGCCGGCGGTCACGAATCCGATCGCGGCCGGGGCCACCCCCTGCTCGTCGAGGAAGTAGAGGATCGTCGAGGCCTGGGCGAACGCGAAGGCGGAGCCGACGACCGACGTGAAGACCACCATGGAGCGCAGGTAGCGCTGGTGCCACAGATACGAGATCGCCTCACGGGCCGGCACTTTCGTCGCGTCGGTGTCGTGCGGGCCGCGATCACGCAGCGGTCGGGCGGCGGAGAGCGGCAGGAGGAGCGCCAGGGCGATCGGCACGATGTAGCCGGCGGCGCCCACCCACAGCGGCAGCACGAGCGAGACCGCGAACAGTACACCGGCGATCGGCTGGGCGATGAAGCTGTCGATCGTCACCTGCGCGGCCTGCATCCGGCCGTTCGCCCGATCGAGCTGTGGACGGCGTACGAGGCCCGGGATCACGGCATTCGTCGCGTTGTCGAACAGCGTCTCGCCCAGGCCGAAGACGAGGGTGCCGACCAGCAGCGCCCACAGGCTCAGCTGACCCGTCGCCGTGAGGATCGCGAGCCACAGCGCGACGGCGCCGCGGATCGCGTTCGCGGCGGCCATGAGCACGCGGCGGTCGAACCGGTCGACGAGCATTCCCGCGGGAAGTCCGAAGACGAGCCACGGGAGAAAGGCCAGCGCCCCGATCGCCGCGATCGCGAGCGGATCCCGCGTCAGCGTGGTGGCGATGAGCGGCACCGCCGTGCGACCGATGCCGTCCGCGAGGTTGCTGAACGCCGCCGCGGTCCACAGACGCCCGAAGTCCCGCCCGAGCGGCTCCCGGCGGGGCCTGCCGGCGCGGCGTGGGCCTGCGGCGTCGGGTGACACCGGGGCCGCGTCGGTGACGGCATCCGTCACGACGCGGTCGGTCATCGCGGCAGGACGCCGAGCGCGCCGCGTGCTTCCGCCGCCCGCCGGGCGGAGGCGAACGACGACTGCGCGTCGACCGCGGCGCGATGGGCTGCGGTCGCGCGACGCTCGAGGCGTGCGGCGACGAAGCCGTCGAGGCCGGATGCCGCGCGGAGCAGCATGCGTTCGAACGATGTCGTGCGGCTGAGGCTGCGGGGTGCGCTGATGGCGGTCATGACTGTCCTCCGAGTTCGGGGAGTGGGAACACATCGGCCCGGATGGTCACGGGCCGGACGTCCTCGCCGGTCTGGTTGCGATAGGTGTCCACGGCGTCATCGATCAGCGCCATGATCTTCATCGACAGCTCTTTCGACTGCGCCGGGGTCAGCCGGGCGGTGGCGGTCGAGATCATCGTTCCCGATTGCCACTCGTGACCGACTCCGGAGAGTCCCTCGTTCACGAAGTCCATGAGCTGCTCGTTGCGGTTGCGGAAGAACTCGTTCATCACGATCTGTGTGGCGGCCCGGCCGGCCGGGGTCTTCATCGCGTCGGCATTGGCGAACGTGACGCCGCCGACGGGACGCTCCCACCAGCGTTCACGCCCGGTCCCCTTGTCGCTGCACTCCCGGATGAGGTCGTGCTTCGCGAGCGCACGCAGGTGGTAGCTGGTCGATCCGCTCGATTCGCCGAGCTTCTCGGCGAGCGAGCTCGCCGTCTGCGGGCCGTACTGACTGAGGATGTCGTAGATCCGCACGCGCAGCGGGTGCGCGAGCGCGCGCAGTGCGCCCGTGTCGAGGACGCGGTCTTCCGCGTGCCGGTGTTCGACTCGGCTGAGTGCGTCGTCTGAGGTCGGCGTGGGTTCGTCCATGCCCTCAGGATAGCGATGCAAACGAGTCTTTGCAAGGGATTCTTTGCAACAGCGATTTTGCAAACGAACGGCGGTGGTTCGGGGCGGCGACGCTAGGCTGGCGGGCATGGCGATCGACAACCCCCTCCTCTCCTCCAGTCCGCTCCCCTACGGGTTGCCCGACTACGCGGCCATCCGTCCCGAGCACTATCTGCCCGCGTTCGAACAGGCCTTCGCGGAGCAGCGCGCGGAGATCGGCGCGATCACGAGGGCGCGCTCGATGCCGACGTTCGAGAACACGATCGTCCCGCTCGAATCGAGTGGAAAGCTCCTGGGTGACGTCGCCCGGACGTTCTACACGGTCTCGTCCGCGGATGCGACGCCGGCGATCCAGGAGATCGAGGTGACACTCGCTCCCCTCATGTCGGCTCACCAAGACTCGATCGATCTCGACGCCGCCCTGTTCTGGCGCATCAAGAGGCTCCACGAGCAGCTCGACGACCTCGATCTGACACCCGAGCAGCGCTACCTCGTTCAGCGCCGATTCCGCGAGATGTCGCATGCCGGCGCTGGTCTGGACGACGCGGAGAAGGAGAGGTTGACGGCCCTCAATCAGCGGCTGTCGACGCTGACCACGACGTTCGAGAAGAATCTGCTGCGTGACACGAACGACCTCGCGGTCGTCTTCGACACCGCGGAAGAGCTCGACGGGCTCGCCGAGGGTGAGCTTTCGGCCGCTGCCCAGGCCGCCGCCGATCGCGGGCTGGACGGAAAGTGGGTGGTGACGCTGACGCTGTTCACCGGTCACCCGTACCTCGCCACGCTCACCAACCGGTCGAGTCGACGGCGCATCCTCGAGGCCTCCCGAGCACGCGGCTCACGCGGCGGCGAGAACGACAACCGGTCCGTTCTGCTGGAGATCGTGCGGCTGCGGGCGGAGCGGGCGGCTCTCCTCGGCTTCGCCTCGCATGCCGCATATGTGACCTCGGACGAGACCGCCGGATCCCCTGAGGCGGTGCACGATCTACTGCGCCGCCTCGCCGTCCCCGCCGCGCGCAACGCCGCGCGCGAGCAGGAGGCCCTGCAGGCGATCATCGACGCCGGTCCGGAGTCCTTCCCGCTCGAGGCGCACGATTGGGCGTTCTACACCGAGAAGGTGCGGGCCGCCGAATACGATCTCGACCGCAGCGCCCTGCGCCCCTGGTTCGAAGCCGAGCGCGTGCTGCAGCGCGGCGTGTTCCACGCGGCCACGCAACTCTACGGCGTCACGTTCGTCGAGCGCACCGACCTCGGGGCCTATCACCCCGACGCGCGGGTCTTCGAGGTGTCCGACGCGGACGGCTCCCCGGTGGGTCTGTTCGTCCTCGACCTGTACACGCGCGACACGAAGCGCGGCGGAGCGTGGATGAACTCCATCGTCTCCCAGTCGCGCCTGCGGGGAACCCAGCCGATCGTCGTCAACAACCTCAACGTGCCCAAGCCGGCGCCCGGCAAGCCCACTCTCCTCACGCTCGATGAGGTCACCACACTCTTCCACGAGTTCGGGCACGCCCTGCACGGTTTGTTCGCCACGGTCACGTATCCGCACTTCGCCGGCACGAACGTCTTCCGGGACTTCGTGGAGTTCCCCAGCCAGGTCAACGAGATGTGGATCTACTGGCCCGAGATCCTCGACACATACGCGCGCCACGTCGAGACGGATGAACCTCTCCCCCGCGACGTGGTCGACAAGCTGCGCGCCTCGGAGGCGTTCAACCAGGGGTTCGCGACGAGCGAGTATCTCGCCGCGTCGTGGCTCGATCAGGCGTGGCACTCGCTGAGCGCCACGGAGGCGGCATCCGACATCGATGTGGCCGAGTTCGAAGCCGCCGCCCTCTCCGACATCGGGCTGGACAACCCCGCTGTGCCGACGCGGTACTCGTCGACGTATTTCGCGCATGTCTTCAGCGGCGGCTACAGCGCCGGCTACTACTCCTACATCTGGAGCGAGGTACTCGACGCCGACACCGTCGAGTGGTTCCGCGAGAACGGCGGGCTCACCCGCGCGAACGGCGATCGGTTCCGTGAGCGCCTCCTGGGCGTCGGCGGATCGAAGGATCCGCTGGAGGCCTACCGCGACTTCCGCGGTCGGGATGCCGAGATCCAGCCGTTGCTGGAGCGGCGAGGTCTCGCCGCCTGAGGACCGCCTCAGCGCAGAATCCCCGCGGCGCGGGCCGTGGCGACGGCCGCGCCGCGGGAGCGCACGTCGAGCTTGGTGTACACGTGCGCGAGGTGCGACTTGACGGTCGCCTCCGAGACGTGCAGGACGGCGGCGATCTCCGCGTTCGACAGGCCCTCGGCGGC
>CAYOQY010000117.1:0-7029 GCA_964406225.1 uncultured Microbacterium sp. | reverse complement strand
TCGCGGGGCGTCCGCATCCACCGGGTCCGTCGGGGCGGCCCCGGCTTCGACGGGCCCGGCCTGCGCAGACGGCGCCGTCCCGACGTCCAGCGTGGGGTCGTCGTCCCCGTCCCACGAGAGGGCCTCATCGTCGGAACGTCGCATGCGATCAGGCTATCGTCACGCCGGCCGCGCCGACCACGCGCACAGACGACGAGAGCAGGACGGTCCCCAAGCCGTCCTGCTCTCGTCGTCCCTTTCGCCCGTGTGCTGCGCCGTTTCGGCGCCGCATCGTCGGCACGAGGACGCGTGGTCACTCGAGTCGATCAGCCGGCGGGCTCACCGGACCGGTCGCGCGCGGTGCGCGCTGCTCGAGACGATCAGCCGGCAGAGTCACCGGACCGGTCGCGCGCGGTGCGCGCTGCTCGAGACGATCGGCCGGCAGAGTCACCGGGCCGCTCGCACGCGGCGTCGAGGTCATGGCGGCTTTGGCCGCCACGTACTCGGCGATCGCGCGTTCGATGCGGTCCGCGGGCTGACCGGCGTACTGCTGCTGCAGTGCGCGCAATTGGGCGCGAGCCGCGTTGAACGGCTCGACCCGCAGTTCGCGCTCCATGCGGTCCGCCGACATCCGCGTGTCGATGTTCTGCGGAACACCGACGCGGGTGTCGCGCAGCGAGTCCGCGCCCTGGACCGGACTTCCGGTCTGGCAGGCGGCGAGACCCGTGATGAGGATCGTGGCGAGTGCGGTCACGGTGACGCCGCGTGCGATGCGGCGAGACGTGGTGGCCGGAGACCCACCGGTGGTGTTGGTGTTCATGACTTCCCCCTGGGGACCCCCGCATCTCCGTTGAGCGGGGCTGCTCAGAAGGAGGGCTCCGGACGCGCGCTGATACAGCGCGCGGGGTCAGTCGAACAGCCGCTGGGTGAGCGCGTGCCAGGTCTGCGGGCCGGCGATGCCGTCGGCGGGAGGCAGGAACATCGTCTGGAACTGCCGCAGCACGGTGTCGGTGAGCGGCCCGAAAACCCCGTCGACGTCGAGCCCCGGGAGAAGGGTCTGCAGCGCGCGCACCCCGTCACCTGTGTCGCCCTCACTCACGGTCTCGATGAGCGCCGGCCAGTCCAGCTGACCGACGGTCGTCGAGATGAACGTCGCGCGCAGGGTGAGCTGGAACGTGCGCGCGGCCTCACCGCTCAGGGGGCCGAACACTCCGTCCGCGGTGATCGTCGCCCCGCGCAGGCGCAGGAGGTGCTGCGCCGCGAGCACCCGCCAGTTCGTCTCCTGCGTCGCGCCGACCTTGACGAGCGGCCACGGCCGAGGGCCGGGCTGCAGCGCGCTGAGGAACGACCAGGTCTCGCGACCGGCCACGCCGTCCTGGGTCAGGCCCCATGACTCCTGGAAGAAGCGCACGCGCTCCGCGGTGATCGGCCCGAACGATCCGTCGACGACAAGTGGTTCGACGCCCGGCGAGGGGACCAGCCCGAACTGCTGGACCGCCCGCACGGCATCCCCCGACGCTCCGCTCGCGGTCGTCACCACCAGGTGCGGCCAGGTCTGCGGACCCACGACGCCGTCCGCCGGCACATCGGCGCTGCTCTGCAGCGCGGTGACGGCCGCCGCCGTCTGGGGACCGTAGACCCCGTCCACGGTGATCGCGTGCCCTCGGGCGCGGAGGAGGTACTGGATCCCCGGCACCACGAGCGTCGTCGCTCCCGGCCCGGTCGTGCCCCACGGTTCGACGTTCATCGAGACTCCCTTGTGGTGGAGCTCCCCCACGGCCACCGTCGCAGACGGGCGCCGCGGGCGCAAGAGCGCGTCTGCGACGGCCCCCGCCCGCTCCACGCGTGATCTACTGGCCGTATGTCGATGGTCCGCGATCGCTGGAGGTCGCACCTGCTGCAGACCCTCTCGGCACCGACGACGGATCCCCGCAGTGGGTGCGCGAACTCGCTCTGGGCGACGACGAGGGGTTCTTCGGTCCGGGCTCGGCCTCGTGGGCGGTCCACGGCGGTATGGCGACGATGGTCGCCGGCATCCGCGCGCTGCTGGTGCAGGCGCTGCATCCCGGCGCGATGGCGGGCGTGCACGACTGGTCGCGCTACCGCGAGGATCCGCTCGGCCGCCTCACCGGGACGATCCGCTGGCTCATCACGGTCACGTTCGGCGACCGCGCGACGGCGGAGCGCTCCTCCGCCATGGTGCGGGCGCTGCACACGCGGGTGCAGGGCGAGTACGTCGACGCGTTCGGGGTCACTCGTGCGTACCGGGCGGGGGACGCGGACCTCATCGAGTGGGTGCATCTCGCCTTCACGGAGTCGTTCCTGACGTGCCACCAGATCTGGGAGGCGGAGATCCCGGGGGGAGCCGACGCGTACGTGCGGGAGTGGGCGACCGCAGGCGAGCTGGTCGGCCTCACGGGCGCTCCCACGACGGAGGCGGACCTGCGGGCGCGGCTGCGCGCCGCGGCGGACGCGGGACTGCTCAAGAGCGACGAGCGGGTCCGGGATGTCGTGCGCTTCATCCGTCGCCCCCCTCTCGCGAAGGGGATGATGCCCGGCTATCGCGTCATGTTCGCCGGAGCCGTCGCGTCGCTGGATCCTCTCCACAGACGGATGCTGGGGCTGTCACGACCGCCCTGGGGTGCCGTCCCCGCGACCGGCGCGGTCCTGCGGACGGCGCGCTCTCTGCTCGGCGAGCGGTCGACCTCGGAGGAGGCCGCGTGGGAGCGCATCGAGCGTCTTCGACGGGATGCCGACCGCACGTCGGAGCGGCCCGTCGCCTGATCTCCCCCTCTGACGGTAATGACCCGGCCGCTCCCCTCCGGTTGGGAGGAGAGCGACCGGGTCGTGTCTCGATGCGCGCTCGCGCGCGACGGACGGCCGGCTGCTCGGTGGAGCAGCGCGGAGTTCTCTAGCGGGCGGCGGAACCCTCGGTGTAGTCCGCGTCGGTCTGCTTCCAGGCGAACAGTGCGCGCAGCTCCTTGCCGGTCGCCTCGATCGGGTGGTGGGCGCCCTTCTCGCGGAGAGCGAGGAACTCGGGGGCACCGGCATCCTGATCGGCGATGAAGCGCTTCGCGAAGGCACCCGACTGGATGTCGCCGAGGACGGCCTTCATGTTCTCCTTGACGTGCGGGTCGATCACGCGCGGGCCGGAGACGTAGTCGCCGTACTCCGCGGTGTCGGAGATCGACCAGCGCTGCTTGGCGATGCCGCCCTCCCACATGAGGTCGACGATGAGCTTGAGCTCGTGCAGCACCTCGAAGTAGGCGATCTCGGGCTGGTAGCCCGCCTCGACGAGCGTCTCGAAACCGTACTGGACCAGCTGCGACGTGCCGCCGCACAGCACGGCCTGCTCACCGAAGAGGTCGGTCTCGGTCTCTTCGGTGAACGTGGTCTTGATGACGCCGGCGCGCGTGCCGCCGATCGCCTTCGCGTAGGACAGGGCGAGGTCCCACGCCTGACCCGATGCGTCACGCTCGACGGCGATGATGTCCGGGATGCCGCGACCGGCGACGAACTCCCGGCGCACGGTGTGGCCCGGGGCCTTCGGGGCGACGAGGATCACGTCGACGCCCTCGGGGGCGTCGATGTAGCCGAAGCGGATGTTGAACCCGTGCGCGAACGCGAGGGTCTTACCCTCCGTCAGCTTGTCCTTGATGCTGTCGTTGTAGATGCCCCGCTGGTGCTGGTCGGGCGCGAGGATCATGATGACGTCGGCCCACTCGGTCGCGTCGGCGACGGAGAAGACCTGGAAACCCTCCTCCTCGGCCTTGGCGGCGGACTTGGACCCGTCCTTGAGCGCGATCGCGACCTCGACGCCGGAGTCGCGGAGGTTCTGCGCGTGGGCGTGGCCCTGTGAGCCGTAGCCGACGATCGCGACCTTCTTGCTCTGGATGATCGACAGGTCGGCGTCGGCGTCGTAGAAGATCTCGGCCATGGGGTGTGTTTCTCCTTGTTCTTTCGGTTCTGGGGTCAGCCGCGCAGGACGCGCTCGGTGATGCTCTTGCCGCCGCGGCCGATGGCGAGCAGGCCCGACTGGGCGAGCTCCTTGATGCCGAAGGGCTCGAGCGCCTTGAGGAACGCGTCGACCTTGCCCTTGTCACCGGTGATCTCGACCACGAGCGCGTCGGGCGCGTAGTCCACGATCGAGGCGCGGAACAGGCCCACCACCTCGAGGACGTTCGACCGCGTGGCGTTGTCGGCGCGCACCTTCACGAGCATGTGCTCGCGCTGCACGGACGAGGACATGTCGAGCTCGACGATCTTGATGACGTTGATGAGCTTGTTCAGCTGCTTGGTCACCTGCTCGAGCGGCAGCTCGTCGACGTCCACGACGACCGTGATGCGCGACAGTCCCGGCACTTCGGTGACGCCCACGGCGAGGGATTCGATGTTGAAGCCGCGGCGCGCGAACAGCCCGGCCACGCGGGTCAGCAGACCCGGCTTGTCCTCCACGAGAAGACTCAGCACGTGCGTCGACATGAGTCAGGCCTCCACATCGAACGCGGGCGAGTGGTCCCTCGCATACTGGACATAACTGTTGCTGACGCCCTGCGGCACCATCGGCCACACCATGGCGTCCGCGCTCACGACGAAGTCGATGACCACGGGGCGATCGTTCGTCTCGAGCGCGAGCTTGATCGCGGCGTCGACGTCCTCTTCACGCTCCACGCGGATCGCGAGACACCCGTAGGCCTCCGCGAGCTTTACGAAGTCCGGGATGCGCACCGTGCCGTGCCCGGTGTTGAGGTTCGTGTGCGAGTAGCGGCCGTCGTAGAACAGCGTCTGCCACTGCCGCACCATGCCGAGCGAGGAATTGTTGATCACCGCGACCTTGATCGGGATGTCGTTGATCGCGCAGGTCGCGAGTTCCTGATTCGTCATCTGGAAGCAGCCGTCGCCGTCGATCGCCCAGACCACGCGGTCGGGCTCGGCGACCTTCGCCCCCATCGCTGCAGGGACCGAGTAGCCCATCGTGCCGGCGCCGCCGGAGTTGAGCCACGCGTTGGGGCGCTCGTACTTGATGAACTGCGCCGCCCACATCTGGTGCTGACCGACGCCGGCGGCGTACACGCCCTCGGGACCGGTGAGCTCGCCGATGCGCTGGATGACGTACTGCGGCGACATGAGGCCGTCGGTGGGCTGGGCGTAGCCGAGCGGGAATTCGGTACGCAGGCCGTCGAGGTACGACCACCACTCCTCGGTGTCGACGGTCTTGCCCGCGATCTGCCCGCGGAACGCCGCCTCGAGGTCGACGAGCACGTCCTTCAGGTCTCCCACGATCGGCACGTCCGCCGCGCGGATCTTGCCGATCTCGGCCGGGTCGATGTCGACGTGCACGACCTTCGCGTGCGGGGCGAAGAGCGCAGCCTTGCCGGTTACGCGGTCATCGAAGCGCGCGCCGAGCGAGACGAGGAGGTCCGCCTCCTGCAGCGCGAGCACCGCGGGGACCGTGCCGTGCATCCCGGGCATGCCCAGGTGCTGGGTGTGCGAGTCGGGGAAGGCGCCGCGGGCCATGAGCGTGGTCACCACGGGCGCGCCGGTCGACTCCGCGAGCGTCAGCAGCTCCGCCGAGGCCTGCGAGCGGATCACACCGCCGCCGACGTAGAGGACCGGCTTCTTCGCCTCGGCGATCAGCTGCGCCGCGGCCTGGATCTGCTTGCCGTGCGCCTTCGTGACGGGGCGGTAGCCGGGGAGGTCGATCTTCGGGGGCCACACGAACGTCGCCTCGGCCTGCTGGGCATCCTTCGTGATGTCGACGAGGACAGGTCCGGGGCGGCCGGTGCCGGCGATCTCGAAAGCGGCGGCGATCGCGGCCGGGATGTCCTCGGCGCGCTTGACGAGGAACGAGTGCTTCGTGATCGGCATCGTGATGCCGACGATGTCGGCCTCCTGGAATGCGTCGGTCCCCATGAGGTTGGAGAAGACCTGCCCCGTGATGCAGACGATCGGCACGGAATCCATGTACGCGTCGGCGATCGCGGTCACGAGGTTCGTCGCGCCCGGCCCGGACGTCGCGATCGCGACGCCGACCTTGTTGGATGCGGCGGCGTAGCCCTCGGCGGCGTGACCGGCACCCTGCTCGTGGCGCACGAGGATGTGGCGCAGCGCCGAGCTGTCCATGAGCGGGTCGTACACCGGGAGGATCGCGCCGCCCGGCAGCCCGAAGACGTCGGTGACGCCGAGGAGCTCGAGGGAGCGGACGACCGCCTGCGCGCCCGTGAGCACGGGCGCCGAAGCGGTGCGAGCGGGGGGCCGGGGAACGGCCGTGGCGGTTTCGGCGGGCATGATGATGATCCTCTGTCGAGAGCGGGGTTGTCGGAATACGGGCCTAACCCGTCGTCGCGCCCTCCGCTGCGGAGCGCACGAGTCGCGAGTATTTGGCCAGGACGCCACGGGTATAGCGCGGGGGAAGCGGCTCCCAGCCGGAGCGGCGGGAGTCAAGCTCAGCCTCATCGACGAGTAGGTCGAGAGTGCGAGCCGCGATATCGACCCGTATCAGATCACCATCGCGCACGAAGGCGATCGGACCTGCGTCCACCGCTTCGGGTGCTATGTGGCCGATGCACAGGCCGGTTGTGCCGCCTGAGAATCTGCCGTCCGTCAAGAGTAGTACATCTTTTCCGAGGCCAGCGCCCTTGATGGCGGCCGTGATCGCGAGCATCTCGCGCATGCCCGGGCCGCCCTTCGGACCCTCGTAGCGGATCACGACGACATCGCCCGCGGTGATCTCCCCCGCCTCCAGGGCGTCCATCGCACCGCGCTCGCGCTCGAACACCCGGGCGGGGCCTTCGAACACGTCGGCGTCGAATCCGGCGGACTTCACGACGGCGCCCTCGGGGGCCATCGAGCCGTGCAGGATCGTGATGCCGCCGGTCGCGTGGATCGGGTCGTCGAGGCGGTGGATGACCGTGCCGTCGATCGGGTCGGGGTCGAGGTCCTTGAGGTTCTCGGCGAGAGTCTTGCCGGTCACGGTGAGCGCGTCGCCGTGCAGCAGGCCCTCGTCGAGCATCGCCTTCATGATCACCGGGATGCCGCCGTGGCGGTCGA
>CAYOQY010000116.1:2791-7553 GCA_964406225.1 uncultured Microbacterium sp. | reverse complement strand
TAGATGCCCTCGTTCTTCTTCTGGATCTCGTACGCAAGACGGCGCTTGCCCCAGACGTCGACGTTGTCGATCGAGCCACCGTCGGCCGTGATGACCTTCAGGAACTTGTCGAGGATCGTCGGAACCTGGCGCTCATCGATCTCGGGGTTGAGGATCACCATGAGTTCGTACTGGTGTGTGTGCGTCACTAACCCACCTCCTTCGGACTAGAACGGCTGCCGAGCATCTCTCGGCAGCAGGAGGGTGTGTGCACGTCATCCGAATGGGCACGCAGGGGTGCGCCTGGACAACCCTCCTATGGTACCGGATGCCGCGATCGGCGCCGAATCGGGGGTTTCCCGGGTCAGCCGCCCCCGCGCTCATCGCGGTATCGCCGGCCCGGAGTCGGCTCGGTCGCCCGCTGTCGCCGTCTGTGCGAGCACCACGTCCAGTCCGTCGAGACCGGAGGCGCCGGCGAACTCGACGGCGAGCCCCCGGGCACGGTCGCGGAACGAGGGGTCGCCGAGCACCTTCTTCACGGCGCGCGCCACGCGGTCGGCCGTCGGACGGTTGGTGCGGAGGTTCACCCCGACGCCCGACCACTCGACCCGCGCGGCGACCTCCACCTTGTCCTCGGTCTGTCCCGCGACGACGAGCGGCACCCCGTGGCTCAACGCCTGCTGGACTCCGCCGTAGCCGCCGTTCGTGATCATCACATCCACGAGCGGCAGCAGGCGGTCGTACGGGAGATAGTCGGCGACCCGCACATTCGAGGGCAACTCTTCGGGCAGGGCCGCGCGCGCCCGACCACCGGTCGAGATCACGACGAGGACATCGGATGCCGCGAGTGCCGCGATCGTCGGGAGCACGAGCTGACCGAAATCCGCGTTGGCGATCGTCCCCTGGGTGACGTGGACGATGGGGCGTGATCCGTCGAGGTCCGCCCACCAGGACGGTAGCTCCGCCGTGGATGCCGGGGCCGGCAGTGCGCCGGCGAAGCGCACGTGCGCAGGAAGATCAGCGCGGGGATACTCGAACCCCGGCACCGTGAACTGGGCAACCGCGTCGGCTCTGCTCGGCCAATCGAGTATGAAGCCACCCAGCGGCACGCCGACCTCACGGACGCTCATCGCGTCCGCCTCCTTCTGCACCGAACCGAACACGACCTTCTCGGCCAGCACGGTGAGGCCGAGATTGCGCAGGCGACCCGACCACCCCTCGCGCGGCAGCACACCGAGGCCGAACGGGGCCGTATCGCGGCTCTTGACCCCGAGAGGGAAGATTCCCAAGGCGACGACGGGCGGCCGTTCGGTACGGGGGACGGCCTGGAGGAGAGCGGCGCCCATGAAAAGGGGCTCGGTGAGCACCGCGTCGATCTTCGTCTCCGCGAGCTGCGCGCGCACGGCGGCGAGCTGAGCGGCGGCGGGGCGGACGAAGAGGTTGCTCATGTCGAAGCGGATCGCGGCGGGGCCGGTGAGGCCCACACGCTCGGGGAAGGCGGCATCCGTATCGTCGAGATCGACGTCGGCCGCCGGAGGCAGCGCGACGAACTCGGCGCCGGCATCGCGGACCTGGGCGGCATACCGGACGCTGGTCAGGAAGCGAACGGTGTGGCCCTGCGCGAGGAGATGCCGGGCGATATGCAGCAACGGCATGACATGGCCGTGCGCGGGAGTGCAGGTGATCAGATAGCTGGACACGGTCTCTTCCTTCGATAGGATTGAATAACTTGCTGAAGTATTCATCACACCCGGAGGTAAGTCAATAGTGGATAAGAACGCCGCGTCATCGGCGCCGCGCGCGTATCGGTCGGAGCTGCGCGCACGTCAGGCGCTCGAGACCAGGCGCCGCATCGTGGTCGCAGCAGCCGAGCTGTTCTCCACGCAGGGCTACCAGGCCGCGACCCTCGCTGCGATCGGGCGAGCCGCCGGGGTGTCGACCGAAACCGTCAAGGCCGCGGCATCGAAGGCGGAACTGCTCATCGCCGCGTTCGAAGTGACGTTCTCGGGGGTGGAGGCGGCCGCGACGCTCACCGACACCGAGGTCGCCGCGGACGTCTTCTCCGTGCCCGATGCCGTGTTCCTCGACGCCGTGATCAGACAGATCGGGGACGCCAACGCGCGCGGCCACGCCCTGTGGACCGTGCTCGTCGGGGCCGCGGCATCCGATCCGGTGGTGGATGTCGCCCTCCGCGGAATCCTGGAGCGGCGGGCGTCGGACTACCGTCGCCTCGTCGACGAACTTCTCGCGCGCGGATACGCCGATCGCGTCGCCGATCCCGAGGCCACGGCAGCCGCGCTGTCGTTCCTGCTCTCACCGGAGGGATACCAGCAGCTGGTCACCCAATCGGGGTGGAGCACCGAGCGCTACGCCGCCTGGGTGCGCGCGGCGATCCTGGCGGAGCTCACTCGCTGAGCAGCGCCTCCACCCACGCCCGGTCGGCGTCGGGTGCGGGCGGCGCGAGGGAGTACTCCGCGGGCGTGGACGAGAACGTGATCGGATGCCGCACCCCCGGCATCCGCTCGTCCCCGGCCTCGACCACGGGGTCGAGGCCTAGCTCGGCCGCCCAGGCGAACGCCTCGCCGAGGTCGAGGATCGGGGCGCAGGGCACTCCGGCGGCCGAGAGGCGGGCATACCAGTCGCGGGCGGAGGCCCGCGCGAGGGCGGCCTCCAGATGCGGGCGGAGGTCGTCGCGGTGCTGCGCGCGCACCCGCGCGAGCGCGAAGCGGGGGTCGGCGGCGAGCGCGGGCAGATCCAGCGCGGCGCACAGGCGCGCGAACTGCCCGTCGTTGCCGACCGCGAGGACGAGCTGCCCGTCCGCGGTGGGGAAGGGGCCGTACGGGAAGATGCTCGGATGGTCGTTGCCGAGCCGCCGCGGCACGACGCCGGCGAGCGCGAACGCCCCCGACTGGTTCACGAGAGCCGACAGCGCCGAGCTCAGCAGGTTCACCTCGACGCGCTGGCCCTCGCCGGTCGCCTCGCGGTGGCGCAGGGCCGCCAGGATGCCGACCGCGGCGTGCAGTCCGGTCACGACGTCGACGATCGCGACGCCCGCCTTCGTCGGACCGCCCTCGGGCGACCCGGTGACGCTCATCAGGCCCGACACCGCCTGGGCGAGCACGTCGTAGCCGGGCAGATCGGAATCGGGGCCGAATCCCGTGATCGAGGCGTACACGACGCCGGGGTTCGCGGCACGGATAGCGTCGTAGTCGAGCCCGAAGCGCGCGAGCCCGCCGGGCTTGAAGTTCTCGATCACGACGTCGGCGCGGGCGGCGAGACGCTGCGCTGTAGCGCGATCGGCGTCGTCGGCGAGGTCGAGGGTGATCGTCCGCTTGTTGCGGTTCACCGACAGGTAATAGGTCGCCTCGCCGTCGCGCGCGGGCGGCATCCACTGTCTCGTCTCATCGCCGGCCGGGCCCTCGACCTTGACGACGGTCGCGCCCAGGTCGCCCAGGAGCATCGTGCAGTACGGACCCGCGAGCACGCGCGAGAAGTCCGCGACGAGCAGGCCGTGGAGGGGGCCGTGGCTCAACGGAAGGCCCCGATACCCGTGAGGTGCTCGCCGAGGATCAGCGTGTGCACCTCGTCGGTGCCCTCGTACGTGCGGACCGACTCGAGGTTCGCGGCGTGGCGGAGCGGGGAGTGCTCGGCGAGCACGCCGTTGCCGCCGAGGATCGTGCGCGCCTCACGGGCGATCGCGATCGCCTCGCGCACATTGTTGAGCTTGCCGAGCGAGATCTGGGCGGGCGTGATCGTGCCGGCATCCTTGAGGCGCCCGAGGCGCAGCGCGAGGAGGGCGCCCTTCTGCAGCTCGACGACCATGTTGACGAGCTTCTGCTGCGTCAGCTGGAACCCCGCGATCGGCCGGTCGAACTGCTCGCGGGCGAGGGCGTGACGCAACGCCGCCTCGTAGCTGTCGCGCGCCGCGCCGAGCGCGCCCCACACGATGCCGTAGCGGGCCTCGTTCAGTGCCGAGAACGGTCCGCGGAGGCCTCTCGCTCCGGGGAGCATGGCGGAGGCCGGCAGCCGGACGTCGTCGAAGTGCAGCTCGGTCTGGATCGACGCGCGCATCGACAGCTTCGGCTCGAGCACCGTCGCCCGGAACCCCGGCGCGTCAGTCGGCACGAGGAAGCCCCGCACCCCGTCGTCGGTCTGGGCCCAGACGACGGTGAGCTGGGCGACCGACGCGAGGCCGATCCAGCGCTTCGAGCCGGTGAGTACCCAGTCGTAACCGTCCCGGCGGGCGAACGTCTTCATGCTCGACGGGTCGCTCCCGGCGGACGGCTCGGTGAGACCGAAGCTGCCGATCACCTCGCCGGAGGCCATGCGCGGGAGCCACTCCTGCTTCTGCTCCTCGCTGCCCCAGCGGTGGATCGAGCCCATCGCGAGCGAGCCCTGCACCGACACGAACGTGCGCAGGCCCGAGTCGCCGGCTTCGAGCTCGAGCGCGGCGAGCCCGTACTCGACGGCGCTGCGGCCCGGGCATCCATAGCCCTCGAGGTGCATGCCCAGCACGCCCAGGTCGCCGAACGCGCGGGCGAGCTCGACGGGGAAGTGCCCGCGATCGAACCAGTCCGCGATGTGCGGGCGGATCTCGGCGTCGACGAACGCGCGGACCCGGTTGCGCACCGCGAGCTCGTCTGCACTCAGCAGTGCGTCGAGGCCGAGCACATCGGATGCCGCCCGCAGCGCGGCGATGTCGTCGGGGTCCCGTGCGGGCATGGTGTCCTCCTCGTCGAACCACTCCCTACGATCTTGCCCGCCTGCGCGGCGGTTCGGGGGC
>CAYOQY010000116.1:0-2691 GCA_964406225.1 uncultured Microbacterium sp. | reverse complement strand
CGGGTAGCGTGACAGGCATGGAGTGGACGGACGAGGTCACGGCGGGCGACTGGATCCGCGCGCGCATCGACGACCCCTGGCAGGGCACGATGCACGACGTCGTGCCCCGCGGCTTCGCCGCGTACGCGCGCATCTTCCACCCCGCGACGCGCTCGAAGCCCGTCGGCGAGGCCTGGCCGCCGCTGCCGTACGACGACAACCGGCGCGCGTGGGAGGCGTTCGGCGCCCGCGGTGTCGAGATCGACACGGAGCACGCCCGCTGGGCTGACGCGGCCACAGCGTTCGGCACGCGGCTGCACGCCGAGGCCCAGTGGGGTGCACTCGTGCGTTCGGCCGGCAGCGAATGGAATCCGTCCGGATGGCAGCAGGTGCAGTCGCCCGACGGCTGGCAGTTCGACGCGCCGATGGAGGGCCAGCTCGCCCCCGACGCCCTCGCCGCCGTGATCGACGTCGCCGCGGCGCACACGTCCACCCCCGACGACGGGCACGTCGCGCTCTGGGAGGGGTGGGGCGGGCTGACCGGGGCGCTGGGCTACGGACCGTCGCGCGTGTTCTTCGGGATGTCGGACCAGCCCGCCGGGTCGGAGGAGGGACCGGGGTCCGGCCAGAAGGGCGGTGCCCCCGCCGACGCGTCGATCGCGCGACACGAGGAGTTCCTCGCGTACGCCGAGCGGGACGTCTTCAACGACGTCTTCCGCAAGCCGGAGTGGCAGCCGGGGGTGCTGAGCGACGAGGTCTCGCGAGGACCGCGACTGTCGCTTCCGGCCCGCGACCATGTGCTGTTCCGCGGCGCCGTCTCGGCGTTCGCAGACCCCGACTGGATCCTCCACGTGCCCTGGCGCGACCGCGAGCTCGAGGCGCACGGCTTCGCACCGAGCGCCCACTCGCCGAGCCTGATGTGGCCCGCCGACCGCGCCTGGGTGCTCGTCACCGAGGTCGACTACGACTCCACGATCGTCGGTGGCACCCCCGAGCTCGTCGACACGCTGTGCGCGGATGCCCGCCTCGAGGCCCTGCCGCTGCGCCCCGGCGCCGCCCTCACATGGGACAGCGACGAGGTGAACCGATGAGCGGGCGCGCGGCATCCGTCTCGTTCGATCCCCGGCCGCTCACCGAGCCGGTCGACCGCAACGCGGTCCGCGAATACACGCGACGCCTGCGCGAGAGCGGTGCAGTGCGCTCGTCGTTCGGCTCCCCGGCGGTCGTCATCGCAGTCGTGATCGGCGTGGTGTTCTTCCTGATGTTCGGCAGCGTCTTCGTGTCGATCATCGGGTCGATCGTCAGCTCGCTGGCCGCCGCGAGCACCGGCGACATGACGACGCCGTTCGTGTTCGGCGCGCTCGGCACCGTGCTGCCGATGGTCGTGTTGTTCGGAGCGATCGGCGCCGTGGCGTTCTTCGTCCTGCGCGGAAACTTCGGGCGCTACGAACGCTGGTACCGTCTGCAGCGGTTCGCGACCGCGAACGGCATGTCGTTCGTGCCGACCCTCGCGTCGCCGGGCCTCCCCGGCATGGTCTTCGGGATCGGCAGTTCGCGCGTCTCGAGCGATCTGGTGCGCGGCGAGCAGCCGCGGTTCGTCGAGTTCGGCAACTACCAGTACACGACCGGGTCCGGCAAGAACCGCACCACGCACCGCTGGGGCTATGTCGCGATCAAGCTCGACGTCCCGCTCCCGCACATCGTTCTCGACGCCACGAGCAACAACGGCCTGTTCGGCTCGAACCTGCCGGCGACGTTCGACAAAGACCAGAAGCTGAGCCTGGAGGGGGACTTCGACCGCTTCTTCTCGCTCTACTGCCCGGAGGGCTACGAGCGCGACGCGCTCTACCTCTTCACGCCCGACATCATGGCGCGCTTCATCGACAACGCCGCGGCGCTCGACGTCGAGATCGTCGACGACTGGCTGTTCCTGTACGGCAAACGCGAGTTCTCGAGCCTGGACCCCGCCACGTGGGCGTGGCTCTTCTCGGTCGTCGCGGCGCTGCTCGACAAGTTCGCGCAGTGGGCGCGCTGGCGCGACGAACAGCTGACCCAGGATGCCGCCCCCGGCGCGACCGCGCCGCCGCTCGGTGCCGGACCGGAGGTCGCGGCGGGTGCTGCAGCGGGGCCCGCACGGGCGGCAGCCGCTCTGCCCTTCGCCGCACCGGCCGGAGCACTGCGCCCGCCGCCGGGCGTCGCGCTGGGCGGGCGGCGGCTCAAGCGCGGTGTCTCGTGGGTGAGCATCGCGTTCATGATCGTGATCGGACTCTTCTGGCTCTTCGGGCAGTTCGGCGGCTGGGGCTGGTTCTTCCGCTGATCCGCGGGGCGGGGTCCGCCGGGCGGCCGCCGTCAGGCGCGGAGGCCGAAGTGCTCCAGTTCGGCGTCGTCGAGCATCCGCGAGCGGATGAGGAACCGCATGCCGGTGGGGCCCTCGACGCTGAAGCCCGCGCCGCGGCCGGGCACGACGTCGATCGTGAGATGCGTGTACTTCCAGTACTCGAACTGCGACTCCGACATGTAGACCTCGACCGGATCGTCGAGGCCGACCTCGATCGCGCCGAGCAGCACGTCGCTCGGCCCGGTCACGAACATGCCGATGGGGTAGCACATCGGTGCGCTGCCGTCGCAGCATCCGCCCGACTGGTGGAACATCAGCCTGCCGTGCTGCGCGGTGAGGGTGCGGATGAGGGATGCCGCGGCATCCGTCACCGC
>CAYOQY010000115.1:0-7595 GCA_964406225.1 uncultured Microbacterium sp. | reverse complement strand
CTGACCGGCGGCTCGCCGTACCGTGAGGCCGAGCCCATCACCCCTGAGCCCGTCGCCGCCGGTTCGTCCTTCGGTGCGGCAGCCGTCCGCAGGAGCGCCTGAGATGGCCGCCCGCCGCATCGCCGTCGTCTCCGCCGGTCTGTCCAACCCGTCCTCGACCCGCCTCCTCGCCGATCGCATGGCCGACGCCACCGTGCGCGCGCTCGGTGCGATCGGCGAAGGCGACGACGTCCAGGTCGACGTCTTCGAGCTGCGCGACCTCGCCCACGACATCACGAACAACCTGCTGACCGGGTTCGCGCCGCCGGCGCTCGAGTCCATGATCAACGCGGTCGTGTCGGCGGATGCCGTCATCGCCGTGACCCCGATCTTCTCGACGAGCTACTCGGGGCTCTTCAAATCGTTCATCGACGTGCTCGACCCCGACGCTCTCACCGGCAAGCCCGTGCTGATCGGCGCGAACGCAGGGACGGCGCGGCACTCGCTGGCGATCGACTACGCCATCCGGCCGCTGTTCACGTACCTGCACGCCGAGCCGGTCTCGACCGGGGTCTTCGCCGCGTCGAGCGACTGGGGCTCATCCGCCGACCAGGTCGCCCCGCTCGCCGCGCGCGTCGAGCGGGGCGCGCGCGAGCTCGCAGAAGCGATCGTCCGCAAGACGCCCGTCGCCGACGCCGACCCTTTCGACCCGGCGAACTACCTCGGCGAGGGGCGCTCGTTCGGGCATTTGCTCGGGGGGCTCGCGGGGGAGTGAGGCGGCCGCCTGATAGCGTCAGGATCACGGAGTCGGTTCGACCCCCGTTGCGGGAAGAAGACCATCATGGCCGCCACCACTCCACTGGTCCTGGGGGTCGTCGGAGCCTCACGCAAGCCTGACGAGCGCCGCGTGCCGCTGCATCCGGGACACCTCGACCGTATTCCCGACGCGCTGCGGCCGTACGTGCTGCTCGAGTCGGGCTACGGCACGCAGTTCGGCATCGACGACGCGGACCTGCGCCCGCTCGTGGGCGGCATCCTCGACCGGCATGCGCTCATGTCCATGAGCGATGTGGTCCTCCTCCCCAAGCCCCAGCACCAAGACCTCCGCGACATGCGGGACGGCCAGGTGCTGTGGGGATGGCCCCACCTGGTGCAGGACGCGGTCATGACCCAGATCGCACTCGACAAGAAGCTCACCGCGATCGCCTTCGAGGCGATGAACCACTGGGGCGGCGACGGCACGTTCGGCCTGCACGTGTTCCACATGAACAACGAGCTCGCCGGGTACTGCTCCGTGCTGCACGCCCTCCAGCTGTGCGGATCGACCGGCGACTACGGCCGTCGGTTGACCGCGGTCGTCATCGGGTTCGGCGCGACCGCACGCGGCGCGGTCACCGCGCTGCGTGCCCACGGCGTACACGACGTGCGGGTCCTCACGAACCGGCAGACCGCATCGGTCGCTGCCCCGATCCACGCGGCGCACATGATCCGGTTCGACCACGACGAAGGTCCCTACCTGAGCGAGGTCATCACGGACGACGGCCGCGTGCCGCTCGCGCCGTTCCTCGCGGAGAGCGACATCGTCGTCAACTGCACGCTGCAGGATCCCAACCGGCCGCTGCTGTATCTGAAGACCGAAGATCTGGCCGCATTCCGCCCCGGAAGCCTGATCATCGACGTCTCGTGCGATGAGGGCATGGGGTTCGAGTGGGCGCGCCCCACCGGCTTCGCCGACCCGATGTTCACCGTGGGCGGTGACATCAACTACTACGCCGTCGACCACAGTCCGTCGTATCTGTGGAACTCGGCGAGCTGGGAGATCAGCGAGGCCCTGCTGCCGTTCCTTCCGGTCGTCATGGCGGGCCCCGGAGCCTGGGAGTCGGACGAAACGATCTCGCGCGCGATCGAGGTCAGTGACGGCGAGGTGCGCAATCCCGCGATCCTGGAGTTCCAGAATCGCGCTTCCCAGAAGCCGTATCCCGTTCGGTCGAGCTAGAGCCGGATGTCGTCCGCGCCGGTGAGCTCTTTCCAGGCGCCGGGTCGCGCACTCGCCGGGGAAAGCACGTCCGCGTCCGGCAGAGGACCGAAATCGATGCCGGTCAGCTCGGCGATGTCGGCGATCGGCACCTGGAACGTGCGGAACGCGCCGAGCGGGGCGGCGGTCGCCACCGCGCTCGGGATGAGACCGGTCTGGTCGAGAACGAACCCCGTCGCGGCGAGCTCCGCGGCGCCGTCGGGCGCGCTCGTGGCCCATGCCGCCACTTTCCAGAACCGGCGGGGGATGAGGATGCCGCGGTAGGGCGGGTCCGCCTCGTCGAGAACCGGGGCGGTGAAGACCGACACGCGCTGATCGGTCGCGTCCGCGTACTCCAGGACGTGATCCTCCAGCCCGACCCAGAGGTCCTTCGACTGGTTGAACACCGACGCCTGGGGTGCGGCGTTCGTGAAGACGAACGTGGCCTCCGTCGCGACGCGCGCCTCGGCGGGCGTGCCCCAGCCCGGATCGCGGCGCCGCACGAGGTGCCCGCGGTCGAGGTCGTTGTCGGCGTACACGGCCGGTCCCGCCTGCTGGTCCGCGGGGATGCGGGAGTCGAACTCCCACTCCCCGGTGCGGGGGAGGTCCTGCAGCGAGGCGCCGTCGATGTTGACCGCCGTCACCGCCGCCAGCCGTCGTGCGGTGTCCAGGAGCACGGTGAAACGGGGGTAGGTGAGCGCGGTGATCGGCTGTCCGGCCGAGGGTCGGGGGAGCGGTACGCGCACGGCGAGGAAGCTGGCGTCGTAGCCGAGGGGCACGGGGGCGGCATCCATTCGTCCAGCCTGCCATCGAGCGGCACTCGGTCCATGCGGGGGAAGTCACGGAGCCCGTGCAGAACGGAGGGGATGCTCAGGGCGGAGGGTGAATCCGCCCTATCCGGTCCTCCGCGCTGCACATCTCCTCTGCGGTGCGCGCGAGCTGGACGGGACGCGCCGCCCGGGATGCGGTCGCCGTGACGCCTCAGGCGTGCCAGCGGTACTCGGTCTCGGGGCGGCCGGGCGTGCCGTACCGGGGCGAGCGCACCACGAGGTCGCCGTCGGCGAGGTGCTCGAGGTACCGCCGCGCGGCGACCCTCGACATCCCGAGCTCGGAGGCCGTCTCGGCGGCCGACAGCGGACCGTGCTGGCGCACCGCCGCGGTGACGCGCTCGAGGGTCTCCGCCGACAGCCCCTTGGGCAGGACGGCGGGCGCGGTGGGGCGCAGCGAACCCAGCATCGCGTCGATCTCGGCCTGTGTGGCGGGGCCCGACGTGTCGCGAGCGCGCTCCCGGTAAGCGCGGTAGTGCTCGAGGCGCTCGCGGAACACGGCGAACGGGAACGGCTTGATCAGATACTGGACGACGCCCAGGCCGACCATCTGGCGGACGACCTCGGCGTCGCGGACACCCGTGATCGCGATCACGTCCACATCCGCCGCCCGCGCGCGCACGTGGCGGAGCACGTCCAAGCCGGTCCCGTCGGGCATCGTCATGTCCAGCAGCACGAGGTCGATGCCCTCGTCGGGCGGACGCTCGAGGATCGCCGAGACCGCTGCGCGCGCCCCGGCGCACTCCGCGACGACGGCGAACCCCTCCAGCCGCGCCAAGTAGTCGCGGTGCAGCTCGAGTGTCAAGGCGTCGTCGTCGACGAGCAGGACGTGGATCATGGCCGCCTCCCGGGGAGGATCACCTGGAACGTCGTCGGGTCGGAGGAGACGTCCACCGCCCCGCCGGCACCCTCGACGATCGAGCGGACGAGCGCGAGTCCCACGCCGCGGCCCTCGGCTCCGGCCGGCTTCGTCGAGTAGCCGTGCTCGAAGATGCGCTCGCGGTCGTCTTCGGGCACGCCCGGCCCCGAGTCCGACACCGAGACCTCGAGGGCCCCGCCTGATGCGGGGGTCAGGCGGACGCGCACCCATCGCGGGGGCGGCCCGGCGGCGGCGGCATCCAGCGCGTTGTCGATCAGGTTGCCGACGACCGAGACCGCGTCAACCGGGGTGAGCGCGCTGCGCGGCGCCGACGCTTCGATCTCGGCGTTCCATTCCACTCCGCGCTCGCGGGCCTGCGCGGCCTTGCCGAGCAGGAGCGCCCCGACGGTCGGGTCGCCGTCGCGCCGCGCGGCGACCTGATCGACCAGATCCTGGCTCTGGCGGGACGTCTCGGTCAGGATGTCGATCGCCTCGTCCGTGCGGCCGAGCTCCAGCAGCGCCACGGCGGTGTGCATCCGGTTGCCGTGCTCGTGCGTCTGCGCGCGCAGCGCCTCGCCGAGCGTCCGCACCGACTCGTAGGACGACACGGCGTCGCGCACGGCGCTCGCGGGGAGGTCGCCGGCGATCCGCCGCGTGTACCGCCCGGCGAGCCAGGCCGCCGCGGCGCCCACGGCGACGAGTGCGGCAGCCACGGCCACCACGAACGGCAGGCGACTGCCGACCTGGGCCCACACGCCCGCGACCGTGACGCCCGCGGAGACGAGTCCGATGACCTCGCCGTTCCGCTCGATCGGCACGACCGAGCGGACCGAGGGGCCGAGAGTTCCGCGGAACTCCTCGGTGACGGTCCCGCCCTGCACGGCGGGTTCGATCGTGCCGAGGTACGGCTTGCCGATCTGTGCGGGATCGGGATGCGTGATCCGGATGCCGTCGGGACGCATGATCGTGACGAAATCCAGCGGCGTCGTGGCGACGATCTCGAGCGAGACGGGCTCGAGCGTCGCGGTCGCCGCGTCGTCGGGGCCCGCCATCGCCTCCGTCACGGTCGGCATCACCGCGATCGTGCGCGCGAGGGACAGCGTGAGCTGCTCGGCCTCACCGCGCTCGGCGGCCTGGGCGTCCACCGTGAGCAGGACGGCCAGCAGAGCGGTGATCACCACGACGGCCGCGAGGAAGGCCAGGAAGACGCGGGATGCCGCGCTCGCTCCCCGTCTGGCAGCCATGCGCCCCCTCGCGTCGGTTCGGACCGAGACCAATACGACCACAACCCGTGGCGCCCGGCATCCGTCGCCCAGAGTACTCGCAGGACGGGAACCCGATCGGGAGCCCGAGAACAGCGAAGTTTCATTCCACGGAGGCGAAGATGGCTCTTCAGATTCCCCAGACCCAATCGTTCAAGCTGCCCGGTTACAACTGGCGCCGCGGCAAGACGTCCTGGGACAAGCACACCTGGCTGTACGTGTCGGTCATCATCGCGGTCGTCCTCGGCGCCACGATCGGCCTCATCTGGCCCGAGGTCGGCATCGCGCTCGAACCGATCGGCAAGGGCTTCGTCGCCCTGATCAAGATGATGATCGCGCCGATCATCTTCTGCACGATCGTCGTCGGCATCGGCTCGATCGCGAAGGCGGCGACCGTCGGCAAGATCGGCGGACTCGCACTGCTCTACTTCATGATCATGACGACGTTCGCCCTCGCGATCGGCCTGTTCGTCGGCAACCTGATCCACCCGGGCGAGGGTCTGGACATGTCGAGCTCGAGGTACGACACCTCGACGCTCGAGCCCAAGACGACGCAGGAGTTCCTCCTCGGCATCATCCCCACCACGTTCTTCTCCGCATTCACCGGCGAGAGCGTGCTGCAGGTGCTGTTCATCGCGCTCCTCGTCGGCTTCGCGCTGCAGAAGATGGGCGCCAAGGGCGAGCCCATCATGAACGCGGTCAAGAACCTGCAGGCGCTCGTGTTCCGCATCCTCGGGATGATCCTGTGGCTCGCCCCCCTCGGCGCGTTCGGCGCGATCGCCGCGGTCGTCGGCAAGACGGGCTTCGCGGCCATCGTCAGCCTCGGCGTCCTGATGATCGCGTTCTACATCACGTGCGCGATCTTCATCGTGGGCATCCTCGGCACGCTGCTGTACGTCGTCGCCCGCGTCAACCTGTTCAGCCTCATCAAGTACCTGGGCCGCGAATACCTGCTGATCGTCGGCACGTCGTCGTCCGAATCGGCGCTGCCCCGGCTCATCGCGAAGATGGAGCACCTCGGCGTGGCGAAGCCGGTCGTCGGCATCACGGTGCCCACCGGGTACTCGTTCAACCTGGACGGCACCGCGATCTACCTCACGATGGCGTCGCTGTTCATCGCCACCGGGATGGGGATGCCGATGTCGATCGGCGAGCAGATCGGCCTCCTGCTGTTCATGGTGATCGCCTCGAAGGGTGCGGCCGGAGTGACCGGCGCCGGACTCGCGACGCTCGCCGGCGGCCTGCAGGCGTACCGCCCCGACCTCGTGGACGGTGTCGGCGTGATCGTCGGGATCGACCGCTTCATGTCCGAGGGCCGTGCGATCACGAACTTCACCGGCAACGCCGTGGCGACGCTCCTGATCGGCACGTGGGTCAAGGAAGTCGACACCGCCCGCGTCCGCGAGGTGCTGCGCGGCGACCTGCCCTTCGACGAGACGACAATGTCGGGCGACGACCACGACGGGATGTCGGACGCGAAGGATGCCGTCGGCACGCAGGACCTCGAGGAGGCCGCGGTCGCCGAGGCGGAGGCGAAGGAGGAGCGGGCTCGCGAGCGAGCCGTCGCGCTGCGCTGACGCGCCGCGGACCCGCGCGGTCCTGAAACGGACGACGAGCCCCTCCCGGATCGGGAGGGGCTCGTCTCGTGTGGTCGGATCAGCCGCTCTTGCGGCGGAACTCGCGCTTGGTCACGGCGCCGTGGGTGCCGTGGACGGCGGAGTCGCCGTCGAGATGCGACTCGCCTTCGCGGTGGTGGGCGTTCTTCTTGTCGAGCGCTTCTTTGAACTTGCGCTTCATCTCATCGGATGCGGCGCCTACGGGCTTGTCGTCGGTGCTCATGCTTTCACCCTAGGCGCGCGTCCGCGGCGGGCGCCACAGATGGGGCCGATCCGGGCGGCACTGGTAGGATCGGGGAGGTTGCCCTCGCGGCATCCGCTCAATTCAACATGAGCTCACGGAGCAGGCCGGCAGCTAGCTGGTCCCCTGTGGTGGTCTCCTCGTCGGACGTCGTGCACGTCACGCCGGGTGGATTTCTACTGGTGGCCAGTGCTGGCGCAACGCGACGCATCGTCGCGCGCCGATAATCTGCCTGTTCCTGCTCCTTCGCATGGATCTCGCGCGTCACACGGACGAGCGAGGCTAAACAAAGAAGGAGAGACCTCTTGGAAGGTCCAGAAATCACCGCCGCTGAAGCCGTTCTCGACAACGGCCGTTTCGGCACCCGTACCGTCCGCTTCGAGACCGGACGCCTCGCCCAGCAGGCGCAGGGCGCGGTCGCCGCGTACCTCGACGAGGAGACGATGCTCCTGTCGGCCACGAGCGCCGGCAAGCACCCCCGTGAGGGCTTCGACTTCTTCCCGCTGACGGTGGACGTCGAAGAGCGTTCGTACGCCGCGGGCAAGATCCCGGGTTCGTTCTTCCGTCGTGAGGGTCGCCCCTCGACCGAGGCGATCCTCGTCTGCCGTCTCATCGACCGTCCGCTGCGCCCGTCGTTCGTCGACGGCCTGCGCAACGAGGTCCAGATCGTCGTCACCGTGCTCTCGATCGCCCCCGGCGAGTTCTACGACGCGCTGGCGATCAACGCGGCCTCGCTGTCGACCCAGATCTCGGGTCTGCCGTTCTCGGGTCCGATCGCCGGCGTCCGCCTCGCGCTC
>CAYOQY010000114.1:0-7624 GCA_964406225.1 uncultured Microbacterium sp. | reverse complement strand
GCGGGAGCCGCCGGAGCCGCGGGGGTCGGTGCCGCAGGTGCGGGGGTCGCCGACGCGGCCGGAGCCGATGCCGCGGGAGCCGGAGCAGCCGGAGCTGCGGGAGCCGGAGCCGCGGCGGCCGGGGCCGCGGGCGCGGCGGGACGCGGCGCGACCGGACGTGCCGCACCGGGGCGCGCGGTCGTGGCCGGCTTCGCCGGGGCGGCGGATGCCGAGGCGGCCGCCTCCGCGGGCTTGCCTGCTCCGTCCGCCTCGAGGGCGGCACGGAGCTTGCGGGCCACGGGGGGCTCGATGGTGGATGAGGGGCTCTTGACGAACTCGCCGAGTTCCTTCAGCTTCGCAAGAGCGATCTTGCTGTCGACACCGAGTTCGGATGCGATCTCGTGTACGCGTGGTTTGGCAGCCACAATTCTCCTGTCTGGGTTGGTCCGCCCAGGCAGGGCAGACCTCAGTCGCGGACGGGTCTCATTTCGAGCCGTTCACTTTGTTTCCATAGCCGTTCAGCCGTTTCTCGAAGGTCTGCGTATCCAGAGGGCCTGTCACACGCAATGCCCGCACGAACGCTCGACGCCGCAGTGCGGCATCCACGCATTCGCGCGTCTCATGCACCCACGCGCCTCGTCCCGGCAGCGACGCCCGCTCGTCTGCGACGAGAGAGGAATCGACGGCCACGACTCGGAGGAGTGCGGACCGGGGAGCACGCGCGCGGCATCCGACGCACGTTCGTACGGGTTCCATCTTACACCTCTGCTCGCCCCGAGCTGGGCGTGCGCTCAGCTCTCCAGGACGCTGTCGGGCTGGATGTCGATCTTGGCGCCGGTCAGCTTGGCGGCCAGGCGCGCGTTCTGACCCTCTTTGCCGATCGCGAGCGAAAGCTGATAGTCGGGCACGAGCGCGCGCACGGCCTTCGTGGACGCGTCGAGGATGAAGCTCGAGGTCACTTTCGCCGGCGACAGCGCGTTCGCGACGAACTTCGCGAGCTCGGGATCGTAGTCGACGATGTCGATCTTCTCGCCGCCGAGCTCCTCGGTCACGGCCCGGACGCGGCGACCGAGCTCGCCGATGCACGCGCCCTTCGCGTTGATCGTCGGGTCGTTCGCCTTGACCGCGATCTTCGTGCGGTGGCCGGCTTCGCGCGCGAGGGAGACGATCTCCACGAGTCCCGCGTGGATCTCAGGCACCTCGAGGGCGAAGAGCTTCCGCACCAGACCCGGGTGCGTCCGCGAGACCGTGATCTGGGGCCCCTTGGTGCCCTTGGCGACCGACGTCACGTAGACGCGCAGGCGGGCGCCGTGGGCGTAGTCCTCACCGGCGACCTGCTCCTCCGGAGGGAGGATCGCCTCGATCGTGCCGAGGTCGACGTGCACCATGCGCGGGTTCGGGCCCTGCTGGACCACACCGGCGACGATGTCGCCTTCCTTGCCGCGGAATTCGCCGAGCACGGCGTCGTCGGCGATGTCGCGCAGGCGCTGGCTGATGACCTGCTTCGCGGCGAAGGCCGCGATGCGGCCGAAGTCGTCGGGAGTGGTCTCCTCCTCGCCGATCACCGCACCCTCTTCGTCGACGACCGGGACGAAGACGGCCACGTGGCCGGTCTTGCGGTCGAGGACGGCGCGGGCGCCGTCGGGCAGTTCTCCCGTCGGGGAGGTGTGCTTCGCGTAGGCGGTCAGAATCGCCTGCTCGATGATGCGCACGAGCTCATCGAAAGGGATCTCCTTCTCTCGCTCAATCGTCCGCAAGAGTGACAGATCGATGTCCACAAGTGACCTCCCTATTCAGCTGTCGCCGCCGCGCGCCACATTCGCTGGCGCCGTCGCGCGGCATCCCTCCAGGCTACCGGATGCCGCGCGCGGCGAACCGGGCCCCGGAGCGCGGCTGTGTTGCGGGCAGGGAAAATCCTCCGCCGAAGGTGGCGGTACGCCGAACTCCCCCGACATACTGCCCTCATGGATGCGATCAACGACTGGCTGCTGACGTGGGGCGACAACCTGTGGACCTGGGTGGTGCTGCCGGTCGTCGTGATCCTCGGGCTGTACTTCACCGTCCGCTCGGGTGTCGTGCAGTTCCGGCTCATCCCCGAGATGTTCCGCACCCTCACCGACAAGACACCGAGGGATGCCGACGGCAGGCCGCAGTCCGTCTCGGCGTTCCAGGCCTTCACGATCTCGGCGGCCTCGCGCGTCGGTGTCGGCAACATCGCCGGCGTCGGGACGGCCATCGCGATCGGCGGTCCTGGTGCGGTGTTCTGGATGTGGCTCATGGCGTTCGTGGGCGGCGCGTCGAGCTTCATCGAGTCCTCGCTCGCGCAGCTGTTCAAGATCCGCGACAAGGACGGCTTCCGCGGCGGCCCGGCCTACTACATGCAGCGCGGCCTGAAGGCGCGCTGGATGGGCATCCTCTTCGCCGTCATCCTCATCGTGTGCTTCCCTGTCGCGTTCTCGTCGCTGCAGGCCAACACGATCCAGGCGACCCTGTCGGGCAGCTTCGGCGAGGACTCGGCGGCGTGGCTGCCATGGGGCGTCGGCATCGGGCTGGCGGTGCTGATGGCGCTCGTCATCTTCGGCGGCGTCCGCCGCATCGCGTCGGTCACACAGCTGCTCGTGCCCGTGATGGCGCTGCTCTACCTGCTCGTGGGCATCGTGATCCTCGCGATGCACGCGGACCGCATCCCCGCCGCGTTCGCGTCGATCTTCACGGAGGCCTTCGGCTTCAACGAAGTGGTCGGCGCCACGCTCGGCTACATCATCCTGACCGGCGTCAAGCGGGGCATGTTCTCGAACGAGGCGGGCCTCGGCTCGGCACCCAACGCCGGTGCGGCAGCCGCCGTCACGCATCCCGTCAAGCAGGGTCTCGTGCAGACGCTCGGCGTCTACTTCGACACGTTCCTGGTGTGCTCGATCACGGCATTCATCATCCTCGTCTCGGTGCCGGATCTCGCGACCGCCGAGAGGGGCATCGGCCTGACTCAGGGGGCGCTCACCAGCGCCCTCGGGGAGTGGTCGAACATCCTGCTCAGCGTCATCATCTTCATGCTGGCGTTCAGCTCGATCCTCGGGAACTACTACTACGGGGAGTCGAACATCGAGTTCATCACCCCCAAGCCCGCCGTCCTGACCGCCTACCGCGTCCTCGCCGTCATCGCGGTCTTCGTGGGCTCCGTGGTCTCGGCCGATCTGGTCTGGAACTTCGCCGACGGGGCGATGGGTCTGATGGCGCTCGTCAACCTCATCGCGATCGCCCTGCTGTCGGGCATCGCCTTCCGGCTGCTCAAGGACTACACGTCGCAGCGGCGGGCGGGTCGCAATCCGGTCTTCACACGGGCGCTCCTGCCCGACGTCGACGGCATCGCGGTATGGGAGGACGAACTGTCGGTCACCGGCCCCGTCGATCTGCCGACCAAGCGGCACGAGGCGGAGAAGCACCGCGATCACCTGCACGGCGCGCCGCACGAGAAGGGCTGACCGCGGGTCGACCGACTCAGTCCGCGACCAACAGCCGGTCGCAGTCCGAGACGAGGTCGTCGTCGCGGTCGAAGCGCGCCTGCGTCCACCTCATGAGAGTGCCGGGGAAGGCGGACGAAGGGACGATGAGTGAGCGGTGATCGCCGCGCTGATAGGTCACCCAGCGCACATCCGCTCCCGCCTCGCACGCCGCCTCGACGAAGCGCTCGGGCAGCGAGGTCGGGATGACCTCATCCTCCTGCGACCAGCCGATCAGCAACGGCGACTCCCACGGCCCGGTCGCCGCGTTCTGTTCCAGCCGCCGCCCGAGCGCCCCGCCCGTGAGGTTCGCCGGGTAGAGCGGCTCGTCGGCCGAGACCCCGAGCGACGTGATGGCCGAGACGAAGAGGCCCGGCTCGCTCAGGCATCGCTGAGTCATCTCGCGCACGATCGCCCGACCCGATGTCGCCACATAGTCCTCGACGTTCACATCGGGGTACACCTCGGCGTACGGCACGAGCACCCACGAGACCATGATCGACAGCTCCGCCGACGCGTCCCTCCTGGTGAGCTCGCGGGCCATCGCCAGCGGATCCGTCAGCGGCGAGAGCGCGGCCGTCCCCAGCACCCGCATGCGCGGCTCGTACTCGGCGGCGACGGGCTCGGTCCACAGGGCCGCGTGGCCGCCCTGCGAGTGACCCCACACCACGACGTCGTATGACAGTCGAAGATCCTGCAGGCTCCGCGCCGCGCGCACCGCGTCGATGCTCGACCGCGCCTCGCCCTCACCCATGAGATACGGGAAGCGGCCGTCCGCCCCGCGCCCGGTGTAGTCGGACGCCACGATGACCCAGCCGCGCGCGAGCGCGTCCTCGACCGCGGGGATCGCCCAGCGCGTCGCCGTCGAGTCCATCAGGCTCGGCGCGCACCCGCGCGTCACCCCCGTCGTGCCCCAGTTCCAGAGGATCACCGGCCGCGGGCCGGGCGGAACCTCCGTCGGCGAGATCACCAGCGCGCTCGAGATCGCCCGCACGCCGACCGCGTCCGTCGTGCTGTACAGGATGCGCTGCACCCTGCCGCCGGCCGGCGCGCTGCCCAGGTACTCGTCCGAGCGGATGAGCACGCCGGGATCCTCGGGGATCTCCGCGGGCGCCTCGTAGAACGCGTCGACGACCGGCGAACCGTCCGCAAGCCAGCTGTTGACCCACCACGCCGTGCCGGCGAGCACCACGAGCGCCACCGCGAGGGCGTACCGCCCGGCATCCAGCAGCTGAAGACTGCGCCGGCTGGGCGCGGACTCGGCCGATTGCGACGGGGCGCGCGACAGCCGCCGACCGGCGCGCCAGATGAGCGACAGGCCGTACACGACGGTCCGGATGCCGAACAGCACGGCCGCGATGAGCAGTGTGAGGTCGGGCCAGAGCAGGGCGAGGATGCCGAACACGACCTGTGCGACACCGGAGGCGACCGCGAGCACCCGCTCGCTCACCCTCCCCCGCGTCACGCCGACCAGCGAGCCCAGGCCGCCGAGCACGAGGAGGACGCTCAGCACCGTCGGGAGCAGCTCGATGCTGCGCCCGAGCCACACCAGCACCGCGGCTCCGCCGAGGATCCACAGGACGCAGATCACGCGGTTCCACAGGATCGGCCCCCGGCCGGGCCAGGATCCGGCGCCGGGCCCCGCATCCGACTCGGTGTCGGCGAGGCCGAGCACTCCCGAGACGATCGCGCTCAAACCCACGAGAACCGCGAGCAGCCACAGCGAGGTCAGCGGCCGGGTCACGATGAACACGCCGAGGATGAAGACGCCGAAGCCGATCACGAGCGCGACCCGAGCCGGCGCGTTCTCGATCAGCCGGAGCGCACGGCGCAGGCGCGGCCTCCGGACGGCGGCGGCTCGCTCGACGGTCATCCGGGCCATCCTAAGTCGGCCCGCCCGCCGTCGCCGCCCGCGTAGGCTGACCCGGTGGAGTCCACAGCGCCCAAGCGCGTCGCACGGGAGGCGGAGCAGAGCACCCCGTTCCGCGCGCTGGCACGCGCCGGCTACGTGGCGAACGGACTCGTCCACGTCCTGATCGGGGTCATCGCGCTCGTCGTGGCTTTCGGCGGTGACGGCGCGACCGATCAGTCCGGCGCGCTCATGGTGATCTCCGCGTTCCCCCTCGGCTTCGTCGTCCTGTGGTTCATCGCGATCGCGCTGTGCGCCCTGGGCGCCTGGCAGCTTGTGCAAGGCATCCTCGTCCGTCCGCCGACGGACGACGCGCAGGGTCTCGCGCGGATGTGGGGCCTGCGGATCGGCGCGTGGGGTCAGGCCGCGATCTTCACTGCGCTCGGCCTCATCGCGGCATCCGTCGCGATCGGCGCCCGCATCGACACGGAAGAAGCCGTCGAGCGCGTGAGCAGAGGCGTTCTGTCCGTCCCCGGCGGCCCCGTCGTGCTGGCGCTGACGGGGCTGGGCATCGGGATCGGCGGGATCGTCTTCGTCGTGATGGGCGTGCGCCGTTCGTTCCGCAGCAAGGTCACGATCCCCCGCGAGGGTGTGGGGCGCAATCTCGCGGGTCTGGGCGTCGTGGGCTTCGTCGCGAAGGGCATCGCGCTGATGATCGTGGGCGTCCTCCTCGTGGTCGCGTCGCTCAGTGGGGATGCCACGACCGCGGGTGGGCTCGACGGCGCCCTCAAAGCCCTCCTCCACCTCGACGCCGGTCCGTGGCTCGTCGCCGCCGTCGGCGTGGGCTTCGTCGCCTACGGGATCTTCTGCTTCTTCCGCGCGCGCTTCGCGCGGCTGACCGACTAGGCACCGGCTGGAGCGCTGTCAACCCCTCGCCCGTCGGCGGCACACGGTGTGACGCTCGAGGAATGACCCACGAGACGATGACCCGGACCGATGCGATCGCGCGACTGAAAGAGCTCGTGGAAGACATCGACTTCACGATGCTCACGACGCAGGATGCGGCGGGCAACCTCGTCTCCCGCCCGATGAGCACACGCCGGATGGACGAGAACGGCGACATCTGGTTCTTCACCGCCGACGACAGCAAGAAGGTCGACGAAGTGCGCGCCGAGCACGACCTCGGCCTGGCCTACCTCGACGCGAAGGGGATGCGGTTCGTGTCGGTCGCCGGCCGCGGGAGCGTCGTCCACGACCGGGCGAAGATGGAGGAGCTCTACACGCCCTCGCTCGACATCTGGTTCGAAGACGGCCTGGACACCCCCGACATCGCGCTGCTGCGGGTCACCCCCGTCGAATGCGAGTTCTGGGAGCCCCAGCACGGGAAGATCGTGATGGCCGCGGGCATGCTCAAGGCCCTCGTGACGAAGGACACCCCCGACGACACGATGCGGCACGAGAAGATCAGCTGCTGAGCGCAGAGCTCACCGCGCTGAGCTCACCGATCCGGCCTCACCGCCCTCATCTCACCGAAACAGGGGATTCCGCCGAGACGGAGGCGCATGTCGCCCCGTTTCGGCGGGATCCCCTGTGTCGCGCGAAGTCGAGCGTGCGACGGCGGGTCAGCGTGCGGTGAGCCGCTGCAGCGCCTCGGCGAGCGCGAGCGTCTCGCGGTCACCCGTACGGCGGTCCCAGAGCTCGACCTCGCCGGTCGCGGCCCCGCGGCCGACGATGACGATCTTGGGCACACCCACGATCTCGGCATCGCCGAACTTCACACCGGGCGACACCTTCGGCCGGTCGTCGTAGAGCACATCGAGACCGGCAGCCTCGAGATCGGCCGACAGCTGCGCCGCGACGTCGAACGCGACGGCATCCCGGCCCGCGGCGACGACGTGCACGTCGAACGGCGCGACGGACTCCGGCCAGATGAGGCCCTTCTCGTCGTTGTTGAGCTCGGCGATGATCGCGAGGATGCGGGTCACGCCGATGCCGTAGGAGCCCATCGTGACGGTCACGAGCTTGCCATTCTCGTCGAGCACCTTGAGTCCGAGCGCGTCGGCGTACTTGCGGCCGAGCTGGAAGACGTGCCCGATCTCCATGCCGCGGGCGAGCGTGACCGGACCCGACCCGTCCGGCGCGGGGTCGCCCTCGCGAACGGTGGAGACCTCCACGAACCCGTCGGATGCGAAGTCGCGTCCGGCGACGAGCGAGTGCACGTGCTTCTGATCGATGTTCGCGCCCGTGATCCAGCTCGTCCCCTCGACGACCCGCGGGTCGAGCAGGTACCGGATGCCGG
>CAYOQY010000113.1:0-7656 GCA_964406225.1 uncultured Microbacterium sp. | reverse complement strand
TCGGCGAGTCGGAAGCCGAGCTGCTCCGGCCCGATCGTGAACGCGAACAGCGCGGTCTCGCCGGGCGCGAGCGCGCGCCGCTCGAAGGCGACGAGCCGGCGCACCGGCGGCGCGACCGACGCCACGAGGTCTTCCACATAGACCTGCACGACCTCATCGCCGGCGCGCTGCGACGTATTCGTCACGTCGACCTCGAGCGTGACCGCGCCGTCCACGCCGATCTCGGACGACGGCACGCGCGCCTCGCCGTATGAGAACGTCGCGTAGCCCGAGCCGTGGCCGAACGCGAACTGCGGCCCCAGGTCGAGGTCGAGGTACTTCGAGGTGAACTTCTCGGCGACGTTCGCCGGGCCCTCCAGCGCGACGTCGACGGACTCGAGGGTCATCGTGCCGCGGACGGATGCCGGACGGCCGGTGTTCTCGTGCGCGTAGTGGATCGGCACCTGACCCACCGAGCGGGGGAACGACATCGGCAGGCGGCCCGCGGGCTCGGCATCCCCGAACAGCAGGTCCACGATCGCGGCGGGCGCCTCGGTGCCGCCGTGCCACACCTCGAGCACCGCGGGCGCGTCGTCGATCCAGTCCGCCACGACGAGCGGGCGTCCGTTCGCGAGCACGACGACGAACGGGATGCCGGTCCCCGCGATCGCGCGGATGAGGTCGGCCTGCCGGCCGGGGAGGCGCAGGTCGCTCCGCGACGCAGCCTCTCCGGAGAGCGACGAGGGCTCGCCGACGCACACGACCACGACGTCGGCCTCGAGGGCGGCGGTCGCGACGGCGTCGACGTCGTCGGAGCGGTCGCCGAAGAACGACACCCCCTCGCGGACGACGACCTCGACATCGCCCCGCTCTCGCAGAGCGTCGGCGATGCTGCCGGAGCGCGCCGAGAACGCCTGCGTCCACGCGCCGAGGTGGTCGGTCGAGGTCGCGTACGGGCCGGTGAGCAGCACACGTGCGGGCGCGGTGAGTGGCAGGGTCCCGTCGTTGCGCAGCAGCACCGCGGCGCGCGCGGCGGCGCGGCGCGCCTGCGCGCGCGAGGCGGCGGTCGGCTCCACGAGCTCGGCGGCTTCGTCGACGTACGGGCGCTCGAACAGGCCGAGGGCCTCCTTGACCCCGAGCACGCGGGCGACGGCGTCGTCGAGCCGCGCGGGGTCGATCGTGGCAGCATCCCACCCGACCGCCGTCGGCGAGCCGCCCATCTCGACGTCGAGACCGGCCGAGTACGCGAGGCGCAGGGCGTCTTCGAGCGTCTCGGCCACCCGATGCGGGAGCAGGTTGGCGACCCCATCCGCGTCGCCGACGACGAGTCCGTCGAAGCCCCACTCGTCCTTCAGGACCCCCGTGAGCAGCTCGCGGTTCGCGTGCATCGGCGTGCCGGACACCGTGTTGAACGAGGCCATGACCGCCGCGACCCCGGCCTGCACCGCCGCGCGGAACGGCTCGAGGTGGACGTTCCGCAGTCGGTGGGGTGACACGTCGACGCCGTCGTAGTCCCGCCCGCCCTCCGGCTGGCCGTAGGCGACATAGTGCTTCGCGGTCGCCGCGATCGTGCCCTCGCCGGCGAGGCTCGGTCCCTGATACCCGCGCACCATGGCCGCGCCCATCACGGCGCTCAGGTGCGGGTCCTCGCCGAAGCCTTCGACCACCCGGCCCCACCGCGGGTCGCGCGAGACGTCGACCATGGGCGAGAACGTCCACGTCACTCCGCCCGAGCGGGCTTCGAGCGCCGCGGTGCGGGCGAGATCCTCGACCATGCCGGGGTCGAACGACGCCGCCTGGCCGAGCGGCACCGGAGCGATCGTGCGCTGTCCGTGGATGACGTCGAGGCCGATGAGGATCGGGATGCCCAGCCGCGTGTTCTCGACGGCTTCGCGCTGCAGCGCGTTCGACGCCGCGGCCGACTGCGGCCAGAACATCGCTCCGATCCCCGCCCGCACGAGGGCGGCGGCGTCGGCCGGGTCCGGCCGGTAGACGATCTGGAGCTGGCCGAGCTTCTCAGCGGTCGTCATCCGCGACAGCAGCTCCGTGATCCGCGCACTCCTCACGGCGCATCCTTTCCTTCTGAACGACCGCGAGACTGCATCCGCACGCCGAGACCGAGGGGAAAACCCGCAGTCTCGGCGCGCAGTTGCAGTCTCGCGGAGGGGTGGTGACTGACTACCGCCGGGGGATCACTCGCCCCAGGCGGCGTCCATCGACTCGAGCACCTGGTCGACCGTGTTCTGGCCGGTCAGGAGGCCCTGGACGCCGGTTCCGAGCGCCTCGTACACGGCCGGGTTCGGCCACGTGGCGTTCGGGACACCCACGTACGAGCCGTCGCCCAGCAGACCGCCGATGGGCTCGTACTGCGGGAGGAGCGTCGAGGCGTCGATGCCCGTGATCGGCACGCTGCCCGACAGCTCGGCGTACGCCTGGGCGTTCTCGGGCTGGGCGACCCAGTCGAGGAAGGCCTGAGCCGACGCCTTCACGTCGTCGTCCGAAGAGGCGTTGATGCCCCACGCGTAGTTCGCGCCCGTGATCGTGAACGCGTCCTGGCCCTCGGCCGGCGGGAAGGCCTGCACGTTGAGCTCGGCACCGGTCGCCTCGCCGATCGAGGCGGCCGCGCTGCCGGGAACGGCGGCCGTGAGCGACGTTCCGCCACCGAGGCCGGCGGTGATGTTGTCGAACGTGCCGCCCGCGGCGCCGTCCTGGAAGCAGCCCGAGTCGTTCATCTCGACGATGTCCTCGAGGACTTCGCGCCAGCCGCTGTCGGCGAACGTGACGTCACCGGCGGCGCGCTGCTCGTTCCAGTCGGGGTCTGCGGCGTAGACGCGGGTCGCGGAGACCAGCATGGAGAACAGACCGGTGTTGAACGGGATGCCGCCCGCGAGCACCGTGAAGGAGTCCTTGCCGCCCTCGCGAGCGGTGGTGCACGCCTCCAGCAGCTCCTCATACGTCGCGGGGTACTCCGAGACGCCGGCCTCGTCGGCGGCGGTGACGTTGAACACCATTCCGACCGGGGTGAGCGCCGTCGGCTGCGCGAACGTGTCGCCGTCGATCTGGTACTCCTTCTCGCTGCCGGCGGGGAGCAGGCTCGCGGAGGTCTCGTCGAGCGGCTCGAGGAAGCCCGCCTCGGCGAGCGTGACGACCGAGATCGGCTGGCCCGTGCCGGGCGAGAGCACCATCATGTCGGCAGCGTTGCCGGCCTGCAGCTGCGTGGTGACCTGCGTGTTGTACGCGTCGGACGGGTAGGGGATGACCTCGACCTCGACGCCGGTCTCCTCGGAGTACTGCTCGAGGATCTGCGCGTAGAAGTCGTCCTGGTCGTTCGCCTGCGCGACCATCACCGAGAAGCCGGCGAGCGTGTCGTCGCCGGTGTCGCCGCCGTCGTCGGCGTCGTTGTCGGTCGAGCCGGAGCATCCGGCGAGGACGAGGGCGCCCACCATCGGGACCGCGAGAAGCGACCACCGCATGCGCCGGGAGATGTGCTGTGACATATCGAACCTTTCGTGACGTCATTGTCGTCAGCGGTGCAGCTGACTGCGGCTTCGGGGGCCGTGGTTCCACTGTCGCACCATTTGCATCATTCCGACATAACGGTCGCTTATGCGCGCCAATCGACTCGCTGATCCGTGTGTGGCGGGGTGTGACTCGGGTGGTGATGTGTGTCGAGGGTTCCGCCTGCGGCCGCCGCGTCCGCCAGCGCCGGGACTTATAGCCGATATCGCTATAACTAATGTGTGATTTCGACGCAAGAGTGCGACCATGAGAGGACACAGCACTCCACGCCCCTGGAGCACGCATGACGACGAGGTCAGAGAGCAGATGACAGTGACGATCGACGAGAACAGTACTCGCACCCTCACCGTGCCCCCTCGCGCCCGGCGCACCCCGGCACCCCCCAGCAAGCGCAAGCCGCTCATCAGCTACGGCCATTGGTGGTGGGCGCTGCCGGCGATCGTGCTCGTGATCGGCGTGCACTACGTCGCGACGCTGACCGGCGGGTTCTTCGCCTTCACGAACTGGACCGGCCTGGGTGACTGGGAATTCATCGGGCTCGACAACTTCGTGCGGATCTTCAACGACCCGCAGCTGCTCGGTGCGGTGTGGAACACCCTGTTCCTCGCGTTCGGCTCCGTCATCATCACGAACATCACCGGCCTGCTGTTCGCCCTCGCGATCAACCGCACGCTCAAGTCGCGCTACATCCTGCGGACGCTCCTGTTCATGCCGGTCGTGCTGAGCCCGCTCGCCGTGGCGTATGTGTGGAAGTTCATCTTCCAGTTCAACGGACCGCTCAACGGCCTGCTCGGCGTCCTCGGGCTCGAGGAGCTGCAGAAGGTGTGGCTCGCCGACCCGACCTGGTCGATCTGGGCGATCCTCGTCACGGTGTGCTGGCAGCAGACCGGCTTCGTGATGGTGATCTATCTCGCGGGCCTGGCCTCCGTGCCGGTCGAGGTCGAAGAGGCCGCCGCGCTCGACGGCGCCGGGGTGTGGGGACGCTTCTGGCATGTGATCGTGCCCGCCATCCGCCCCTCGATCGCGATCGCGACCACGCTCGGCATCATCCAGGGCCTGCGCATCTTCGACCAGATCTTCGCCCTCACCGGCGGTGGCCCCGCGGGGGCCACCGAGACGCTCGCGACCGAGGTCTACAAGCAGGCGTTCTCGCTCGGGCAGTTCGGCTTCGGCTCCGCGCTCGCGCTCGTCCTGACGGTCATCATCCTGATCTTCGCCATCCTCCAGCAGTACGTCACCCGCGACCGCGACGCGCGAAAGGCCTGACCTGATGTTCCGCTACACGAAACTGACCGCCGTCCGCGAGGTCCTCGTCTGGATCGTCACACTCCTCGGGCTCATCCCGCTCTACATCCTCGTGGTGACCTCGCTCAAGAGCGACCAGGAGGCGCTGACCACGAGCGCGATCGCGCCGCCGACCTCGATCGACTTCAGCGCCTTCGTCGAGGTGCTCACCTCGACCGGTCGCAACAGCATCCCGATGAGCATCCTGAACAGCGTCATCATCACGGCCGGATCCATCTTCGGCCTCGTGCTCGTGGGGTCCGTCGCGGCGTACGTCATCGCGCGGCGCACCCGGCACTGGACGACGGTGACGTACTACCTCGTCCTGATCGCGATCATCCTCCCCGCCCAGCTCGGCACCGTGCCGCTGTACATCGGCGCCCGCTCGGTCGGCCTCACGGGCAACGCGATCGGCATGATCCTGCTGTGGGTCGGCATCCTGCTGCCCCTGTCGGTGTTCCTGTACGCCAGCTTCTTCCGCGGCCTGTCGACCGAGTACGAAGAAGCCGCCGTGATCGACGGCGCCTCACCGACGCAGGCGTTCTTCCGCGTCGTGCTGCCGCTCATGGCGCCGGCCACCGGCACCGTCGCGATCCTCACGGGTCTGATCGTGTGGAATGACTTCTTCAACTCGCTGATCTTCCTCGGCGGATCGAGCACGCAGACGCTGCCCGTCGCGATGTACACGTACGTCGGCGGACTCGTCTCGGCGTGGAACAAGATCTTCGCGGTCGTGATCATCTCGATGATCCCGATCCTCGCGTTCTACATGTTCGCGCAGAAGAAGTTCATCCAGGGCTTCGCCGGTGGACTCAAAGGCTGACGGGCGCCTCGCGCGGCTCGGCGGGCTCGACGTAGCGGTCGCCGGCCGCGACGGTCGCCTGCACCTCGCGGGCCGCCTCGAGGAAGAGCGTGCGCATCCACGCGTGCTCCGGATCGCGGTCGTGCACGGGATGCCACCACAGGGCGTTCGCGGTCGGTGTGGCGTCGAACGGCGTCTCGAGCACGCGGATGCCGCCGAGGCCCGCCACCTGCGGTGCGAGCGCCGCCTGGACGAGGCCCAGGCGCTCGGTGCCGACGACGTAGCGCCCGAGCGCGAGGAAGCTCTCGACCACGACATCGACCCTCGGCTCGACGCCGAGCAGCTGCAACTGGCGGCTCGCCGACGTGAAGGCCGATCGCGAGCGGTACGTGAAGACCCAGGGCAGCTCGCTCAGCATCTGCATCGTGAGGCCGCCGCCGACCCGCTCGTTGGACTCGTCGGCGATCACGACCCAGCGGTCGCGCCACAGGTCGACGTACGGCAGGTCGGTGAGGTACCCGTGGGGGATCACCATCGCGTCGACCGAGCGCAGGCTGTTGGCCGCATCATCCACGATCGGGGTGTTGTGCAGCATGAAGCGGAACCGCACGCCCGGCGCGGTGCGCGCCGCGATACGCGAGACCGCCGCACCGATCGTCGCGAAGCCGTAATCCGACCCGTACACGGAGAACTCGCGCGTCGATTCGCTCGGGGTCCAGGTCGCCTGGCTCTCGAACACGCGGCGGGCAGCATCCAGGGCGATCGTGGTGTGCTCCGACAGGCGCAGCGCGAGGGGCGTGAGCTCGTACGCGTTGCCGCGCCGCGCCAGGATCGGGTCGTTGAAGTGCGTGCGCAGGCGCGCGAGCGACGCGCTGAGCGCCGGCTGGCTCAGGTGCAGACGCTCCGCCGCGCGGGTGACGCTGCGCTCGGTCAGCAGCGCATCGAGCGCGACCAGCAGGTTCAGGTCGAGGCGGGACAGCAGCGGGTAGTCGGTCACGGCAGTGTGATCCCTCCGGCGTCATCGGTCGTGCCCATCCTATCGAGGCGATCTATTCCGGCTGCATCGGTCATCCGTCCGAACGATGCCGCCTGAACCGGACGCCTCCACTCCCACCCCATCAGGAAGATCATCCATGTACCAGCTGTCACCGAACATCGAACTCCTCTACACCGAAGCGGGCGACTACCACGACCGTGTCCGCGCGGCGGCCGCCGACGGCTTCGACGCCGTCGAGATGTGGGGCCCGACCGGAGTGGACGCGCCGTCGACCCCGAAGGACCTGCCGGCGCTCAAGGCCGCGCTCGAGGAGACGGGCACGCAGCTCACCGCGCAGCTGTCCGAGCCCCGCACGCAGTTCATGATCCCGCCGTGGGACCACTCGGAGTTCTATCGCAAGCTCGACGAGGGTGTCGCGATCGCCCACGACCTCGGCTGCCCGCGCATCGTCGTCGGCAGCGGCACGGGCTTCGGCGGGTGGAAGCGCCAGGTCCAGCTCGACAAGCTCATCGAGATCTATCGGAAGGCGATCGCCCAGATCGAGGGTTCGGGCATCACGCTCGTCCTCGAGCCGGTCAACGTGCGCGTCGACCACCCGGGCTCGCTGCTGGACCGCACCGCCGAGGGCGTGTACGTCGCGCGCGGTGTCGACTCGCCGTTCTTCGGCGTGCTGTACGACATCTACCACTCCGCGGTCGAGGGCGAGGACATGGCGGCCGAGCTCGCGAATGCCGGATCGATCGTGAAGTACGTGCAGCTGGCTGACGCCCCCGGCCGCGGCGAGCCCGGAACGGGGTCGCTGGACTGGCCCGCGACCCTTGCGACGCTGCGCGGATCGGGGTACGACGGACCGATCGGCCTGGAGTACTACCCGCAGGCGGCCTCCGCGGAGTCGGTGCGGTACATCCGTGACGTGGCGGCTCAGGCATGACCAATCGCTACCCGGCATCCGTCGACGTCGCGATCGTCGGCAGCGGTCCGACCGGCGCCGCGTATGCCCGCATCCTGAGCGAACAGGCCCCGCACGCGACGATCGCGATGTTCGAAGTGGGTCCGACGGTCTCCGACCCTCCCG
>CAYOQY010000112.1:6165-7696 GCA_964406225.1 uncultured Microbacterium sp. | reverse complement strand
GACAGCATCCGCACCGACGGCGATCTGCCGATCGTCGATGTGCGCGCCGTGCGGGAGGAGATCGCATGACCGCGACACCGGACAAGCGTCCGGCGTTCGAGCCCGCCGCGGAGCTGCTCAAGCCGGTCGGCCACGACCCCGAGATGAAGCGGCCGCTCTCGACCGTCGCGGGGGCGCTGCTGGTGTTCCTGCGCGTGGCGACCGGACTTCTGTGGATCGCCGCGGTGCTGCTGGACCTTCCGAGCTGGCTGCGCGAGATCGACGTCTCCTTCGACGACGCCGCGGAGATCCCGGGACTCGCCGAGCTCTCGATGGCGGTGCTTCTGGGTGTGGTCGGGGTGTACCTGCTCGTCGACGCGGTCCTCGCGTCGTTCATCCTGCGCGGCCACAACTGGGCGCGCGTGTGGGTCATGACGCTCGCGGTCATCTCCATCACCACGTCGTTCCTGCAATGGTGGGCCGGCGACCTCGACATCCACATCACGACCACGCTGCTCTCGCTCGGACTCGACATCCTGATCCTTCTCGCGCTGTCCAGTCGCAGCGCCGCGGCGTACGCGCGGCGGAACGAGCGCGACTGACGCGGCCGCACGGCATCCGTCCGCCGAGGGGGCTCGGGACGGCGTCGCGCCGTCGATGCGGGCAGCGATTAGCCTGGATGCCGCCGCACGTGCGGCGCGGGAGGAGCGCGAGTGTTCGACAGTCCGCTGTCCGCGTCCGCGTACGAGGTGCTCGGCGTCGCCCCCACGGTCGACGAGGAGGCGCTGCGCAAGGCCTATCGGCTGCGTCTGCGGCAGACCCACCCCGACACCGGCGGGGATGCCGCCGTGTTCGTCCAGGTGCAGCGCGCCTGGGAGCTCGTCGGCACGGCGGAGGCCCGCGCGGCCTATGACCGCGGCCACGGGTTCGGCGACGCGCCGGCCGCCGAGTGGTCGGGATGGCGGGCGACCCCGCGGCCTGCCGACACGCGCCCGCGCGCGAAGTCGTTCGGCCAGCCGGGAGGCTGGCGTCGCGAACGCTACCTCGACCTGATCCGCGAGTGGGTGGGCCGCGGGGTGACGGTCGAAGACCCCTACGACCCGGCCCTCGTACGCTCCGCGCCTCGTCACCTGCGTCGGATGCTGGCCGACGCGCTCGCCGAGGAGGCCACCGCGCGCGTGGTGGCGGACCTCGGCATGGGCTATACCGTGTGGCACGATGTCGCCGCACCGGTCAGAGGCGGAACCGGCGACGACAAGCTCGACCACATCGTGCTGGGCCCGTCGGGCTTGTACGTCGTGCTGTCGGAGGACTTCGGCGGACCCGTCGGGGTGCGCCGGGGGGAGCTCACGGGCGATGCGGTGGCCGGTGCGCCGGTCGCCGACCTCCTCGCCCGCACCCGGACCGTCGCGCGCGCGGCCGGGGTGAGGTTCGGCGGCGCGATCGTCGTGCTACCCGACGAGGATCTGCTGCAGCCCGTCACCGAGCTGGGCAAGGTGCGCGGCATCCCGGTCGTGCTCGTCGCGCGCGGCGCGCTGTCGAACGTCCTGCG
>CAYOQY010000112.1:0-6065 GCA_964406225.1 uncultured Microbacterium sp. | reverse complement strand
CCGACGATCTCGCGGAAGCCGTGGACCGGTGGCGCGGCCGGCGCGGGTGCAGCGCGCTGGCGAGGGCACTCCCGCTCATCCGCCCACGGACGGATTCATGGGAGGAGACGGTGCTGCGGCTCGACCTCGCCGCCGCCGGCCTTCCCGAGCCCGAGGTGAACGGCGAGATCCGCATCACGGGCGGCGGCATCGTGGCCATCGGAGACCTGGTCTACCGCCGCTACGGAGTGCTGGCCGAGTACGACGGCGAGCAGCATCGTACGGACTCGGTGCAGTACCGCCGCGACGTCGATCGGTTGGATGACCTCGCTCGTCTCGGGTGGCGTGTCGTCCGATTCACCAGCCGCCACCGCGACGCCGCCCGGCAGGAGCGGATCGAACGGGTCCGGTCGGCCCTGAGGGCGAGAGGCTGGCGTCCCGACTGACGCCGAAACGACGCAGGATGCTCTCTCCCTCGCGCCGCCATGACGCTTTGCGTCTTTTCAGCACCCGTCGCTGCGGCTCGTGCCGTCCTCAGCATCCGGCGCCGGAGAACGTTCCGCCCTCAGCGGACACGGCGAAACCGGGCGCGACGGTGTCCGTGGGGCGTGGCAGGGTGGAGCGGTGGCGCCGTCGCGCCCGTCGTTCGACCTTCTTCGGAGACCCCGTGCTCGGCAAACTCCTGTTCCGCTATCTGAAGACCTACCGGTGGCTCCTGCTGGGCGTGCTGGTCTTCCAGTTCACCTCGGCGATGGCTTCGCTCTTCCTCCCGCGCCTGAACGCCGACATCATCGACCAGGGCGTCGCCCGCGGCGACACGGCCTACATCTGGTCGACCGGCTCGATCATGCTCGCGATCTCGTTCCTGCAGATCACCGCGGCGATCATCGCCACGTACTTCGCGGCGCGCGCCGCGATGAGCGCCGGCCGCGACATCCGCCGCGACGTGTTCGAGAAGGTGAGCGGCTTCTCCGAGCGCGAGGTGTCGCACTTCGGCCCCGGCTCGCTCATCACGCGCAACACGAACGACGTGCAGCAGGTGCAGATGCTCGCGATGATGGGCGCGACCGTGCTCGTGAGCGCGCCGCTCCTGGCGATCGGCGGCATCGTGATGGCTCTGCAACAGGACGTCGGGCTCAGCTGGCTCATCGCGGTGGCGGTGCCGGCGCTGCTGATCTTCGCCGTCCTCATCGTCAGCCGGATGGTGCCGCTGTTCCGCACGTTCCAGACGAAGCTCGACGCCGTGAACCGCATCCTCCGCGAGCAGCTGACCGGTGTGCGCGTCGTGCGGGCGTTCGTGCGCGAAGACATCGAGGAGAAGCGCTTCCGCGGCGCGAACACCGACATCATGGTGATCGGCCGCCGGGTCGGCTCGCTGTTCGTGCTCCTCTTCCCCGTCGCGATGCTCGTGCTGAACGTCACGGTGGTCGGCGTGATCTGGTTCGGCGCGATCCAGGTGGATGCCGGAACCATCCAGATCGGCACGCTCTTCGCGTTCATGCAGTACGTCGCGCAGATCCTCATGGGCGTGCTCATGGCGAGCTTCATGACGATCATGATCCCCAGGGCCGCCGTCTCGGCCGACCGCATCAGCGAAGTGCTCGCGAGTGAGTCGACCCTCGTGCGCGCCGAGGTCGGGGTGACGGACTTCCCCGCGCCTGGCGAGGTCGCGTTCGAAGACGTCGAGTTCACTTATCCCGGGGCCGAGTCGCCCGTCCTGCAGGGCGTCACGTTCGAGGCGAAGCGCGGCGAGACCGTCGCGATCGTCGGCTCGACCGGTTCGGGCAAGACCACGCTCGTCTCGCTGATCCCCCGACTGTTCGACGTGACGGGCGGCACGGTTCGCGTGGGCGGCGTCGACGTGCGCGAGGCCGACATGGACCACTTGTGGAGGGGCATCGGCCTCGTTCCGCAGCGACCGTTCCTGTTCACCGGCACCGTGGCCTCCAACCTCCGCTTCGGGCGCGAGGAGGCGACCGACGAAGAGCTGTGGAAGGCGCTCGAGATCGCGCAGGGCAAGGACTTCGTCGAGGAGATGGACGGGCAGCTCGACGCCCGCATCGCACAGGGCGGCACGAACGTCTCGGGCGGCCAGCGTCAGCGGCTCGCGATCGCCCGCGCGATCATCCATCAGCCCGACATCCTCGTCTTCGACGACTCGTTCTCCGCGCTCGACCTGTCGACGGATGCGCGGCTGCGGCAGGCGCTCTGGCGTGAGCTGCCCGACGTGACCAAGATCGTCGTCGCGCAGCGCGTGTCGACGATCACGGATGCCGACCGCATCGTCGTCCTCGAGGACGGGCGCATGGCCGGCGTCGGCACACATGACGAGCTCCTGGCATCGAGTCCGACCTACCGCGAGATCGTCGAGTCGCAGCTGGGGGTGGAAGCGTGAGCGCGCCGGACCTCTTGACCGAGGAGGAGCGCGATGAGGCCGAGCTCGCCGAGCAGGCGCGGCAGAGCTCGGGCAGCTGGAACAGCGTCAAGGCCGGCAAGGCCGAGAACTTCGGTGCGAGCTTCGGCCGGCTGATCGGGCTGCTGAAGCCGCACGCCGTCGCGTTCGTGCTCGTGTCGCTCCTCGGCGCGGTCGGCGTCTTCCTCGCCGTGATCGCACCGAAGATCCTCGGCGAGGCCACGAACATCATCTTCGAGGGCGTCGCGTCCAACGCGCTCGCCGAGCAGTTCCCCGCGGGCACGAGCCAGCAGACCGTCGTCGATGCCCTGAACGGCGCCGGGCAGACCGAGCTGGCCGACATGATCGGCGCGATGGGCGACTTCGTCGTGGGTGCCGGGGTCGACTTCGATGCGCTGCGCGTCGTGATCGTCGCCGTCCTGGCGATCTACGTGGCCTCGTCGTTCCTCAGCTGGCTGCAGGGCTACGTCATCAACGTCATCATGGTGCGGACGATGTGGCGCCTGCGCGAATCCGTCGAGGCGAAGATCAACCGGCTGCCCCTGTCGTACTTCGACAAGGTGCAGCGCGGCGACCTCATCTCTCGCGTGACGAACGACATCGACAACATCACGCAGATGATGCAGCAGTCGCTCTCGAGCGTCGTGACCTCCGTGCTCACCGTGGTCGGCGTGCTCATCATGATGTTCTCGATCTCGTGGCAGCTCACGATCGTCGCGCTCGTCTCGCTCCCGCTCATGGCGATCATCTTCGGCATCATCGGTCCGAAGTCGCAGAAGGCCTTCGGCATCCAATGGCGAAAGGTGGGGCGTCTGAACGCCCGCGTCGAGGAGTCGTTCTCGGGCCACGCGCTCGTGAAGGTCTACGGACGCGAGAAGGACGCGCGCGAGAAGTTCCAGATCGAGAACGAGGAGCTGTACCAGGCGAGCTTCTCGGCCCAGTTCCTCTCGGGCATGATCATGCCGGGCATGATGTTCATCGGCAATCTGACGTACGTCGGGATCGCGGTGCTCGGCGGGCTCATGGTGGCGAGCGGCCAGCTGCGCCTGGGTGACGTCCAGGCGTTCATCCAGTACTCGCAGCAGTTCACGCAGCCCCTCTCGCAGCTCGGCGGGATGGTCGCGGTCATCCAGTCGGGCACGGCCTCCGCGGAGCGCGTGTTCGAGCTGCTGGATGCCGAGGAGCAGGAGCCCGACGTGGTCGATGCCCCGAAGCCCGTCGACGGCGAGGGCGTCATCGAATTCGAGAACGTGCGGTTCTCGTACACGCCCGAACGCCCGCTGATCACGGATCTGTCGTTCCGGGTCGAGCCCGGCCAGACCGTGGCCATCGTGGGTCCCACCGGAGCGGGCAAGACGACCCTGGTCAACCTGATCATGCGGTTCTACGAACTCGACGGCGGCCGCATCCTGCTCGACGGACAGGACATCGCCGAACTCACCCGCGACGACGTCCGCTCGCGCACCGGCATGGTGCTGCAGGACCCGTGGCTGTTCGCGGGCACGATCCGCGACAACATCCGCTACGGCCGCGAGTCGGCGACGGATCAGGAGATCGTGGATGCCGCGACCGCGACGCGCGTCGACCGCTTCGTGCACTCGCTGCCGGAGGGATACGAGACGGTCCTCGACGAGGACGCGTCGAACGTCTCGGCGGGCGAGAAGCAGCTCATCACGATCGCGCGCGCATTCGTGGCGCAGCCGTCGGTGCTGATCCTCGATGAGGCGACGTCCTCCGTCGACACCCGCACCGAGCTCCTGCTGCAGCACGCGATGGCGGCGCTGCGCGAGGGGCGCACGTCGTTCGTGATCGCGCATCGCCTGTCGACGATCCGGGATGCCGACCTCATCCTCGTGATGGAGCACGGCGACATCGTCGAGAAGGGTTCGCACGAAGAGCTCATCGCGGCGCAGGGGGCGTACTGGCGGCTGTACCAGTCGCAGTTCGAGCAGGCCGCGACCGACGCCGACGTCGCCGCCGAGGCCGAGCCCGCCGAGTCCTGACGCGCGTCCGCGGCAGCGCGGCGCGCGGTTGTGCGGGTGCGCTCGCGGCACGCGATTGCGCTCCCGGCCCGCCCTTCAGGCAGGGCCGGGAGCTGCAACACGTGCCGCGAGCAGAGCGATGCGCAGGCGCGGCGCGCTCAGCCGAGCAGCTTGGCCTTCGCGGCGGCGAACTCGTCGTCGCTGAGGATGCCGGCGTCCTTGAGCGACGCGAGCTTCTGCAACTCGGCGACCAGGTCGGTTCCTCCGGCCGCGGGAGCCGCAGGAGCGGCGGCCGGTGCGGGCTGGGCGTACTGGGCGGCGGCGGCCTGCGCGGCGGCGTCGATCTGCGCCTGCTGCTGCGCAGCCTCGTACTGCTGCTGCTCGTACTGACCCTGTGCCTTCTGCTGCTGGTGACGCTGCACGCTGCCGCTCACGGCGGTGGCGGTGCCGGCGACGACCGCGGTGCGCGCGGCCATGCCGATGAGGCCGGGGCGGCCCATTCTGCGGAGGGGCATGCTGTTACTCCTGGTTCTCTTCCGCGGCTTCGAGCACCGCGTTGACGACGGGGGCGGGGATGCGCTCGGAGCGGAGGACGACTCCGCCGGACGCGGCGACCTGCTCGGCGAGAGCGCGCGCGTAGACGAGCTCGAGCGCGACGAGCGCCGCGGACGATCCCGGCGGGATGAGCTCGGCGAACTCCTCGATGTCCTCGTCGCCGGCGATACCGGCCGCGAGGATCTCCACGTCGACGAGACCGTACGCTTCGGCCTCCGCCTCGATCTCGGTGACCGTGATCTCACCGTCCTCCGATTTCGCCACGATCACCAAGTCGAGCAGCCGCACGATGCCCTGACCCACGAGATCGAGCAATGCCCCCATGACACCGGGTGAGGGGCGCTCGCCCTCGAACCCGACGAGGTACAGCTCGACCGGGCCGAACTCGAATTCCGCCATGTGCGTTCCTTCCTTTCCGCGTGTCCGCACCGGCGGATGCCGGAGCGTCAGAACCCTGAGATCCCCTTGCCGATCACGACGAAGCCCATCACGAGCAGCACTACCGCCATGATGGTCGCATTGTTCTCCACAAGCCAGAGGCGGAGCGATCCGAGCGGTCCCGCCACCTGCTTCGCGGCCACGAGCGATGACACGACCGGGAGGGCGACGCTCGCCGCAGCGATCAAGGTGAAGACGGTGATCACGACCGCGGTCGCACCGGCGTCCAGTCCCGATCCGCCGATCGTGGCACCGGCCGACGCCGCCAGCAGCAGATTCTTCGGATTGACCGCGGCCAGCACGAAGCCGAGTCCCAGCGCCTTGGGCGCGGTCATCGCATCGATCGCCGACATCCACTTCGGCAGGGCGGGCTCTTCCCCGTGTCGCGGCCGCGAGCGGAAGCGCCGCACCGCGAGGACGACGAGCACGGCGCCCAGCAGGATGTGCAGCACGCCCTTCCACGGCGAGGATCCGTCCGCGCCACCGGACGGCAGCACCGACGAGAGCAGGCTGAAGACGGTCACGGCGATCAGGATGCCGAGGATCCAGCCGACCATGAACCCCACCCCCGTCGTCTTCGCCCGTGGGGAGAGGAGCATGAGGATCGCTGCGATGATCGGGATCGGACTCACGGCGATGCCGATCGCGAGCGGGAGGATGTCTCCGATGACGGTCGGCATGGTCGTCCTGTCTGATCG
>CAYOQY010000111.1:0-7784 GCA_964406225.1 uncultured Microbacterium sp. | reverse complement strand
GCGGGTCGGCTGAGTGTCTCCGATTCCGCGGGGATCGAGGATCGGGAGGACGAATCGGATGCCGGGATCCTCGGCATCCTCGATCTCCTCCGTATCCGCGGGAGGGTGACGGCAGGGCGTGTGCGACGGAGCGCCGCGCTTCGCGAGGGAGCGCCGCGCTTCGCGATGAGCGAACCGCCCGCCCGCCTCGACGGCGATGTCGCACGCCGCCCGTACCGTGTGAGCATGCGCATCCTGCACACCTCCGACTGGCACATCGGGCGGTCGTTCCACGGCCACGCCACGCTCGACGCGCTGCGCGGCGTGCTCGAGACGCTCACCGTCCAGGTGCGGGAGAACGACGTCGACGTCGTGATCGTCGCGGGCGACGTGTTCGACTCCGCGGCGCCCGCGGCCGCGTGCTACGCGCTTCTCTCCGACACCCTGAAGGCCCTGTCCGACACGGGCGCGCACATCGTCGTCACGAGCGGCAACCACGACTCCGCCGCGCGGCTGGGCTTCCAGTCGGCGCTGCTGCGCGACGGCATCCACGTCGTGACCGATCCGCTGAGCGTCGGCATCCCCATCACGATCGACGATGAGCACGGTCCCGTGCACTTCTACGGCATTCCGTTCCTGGAGCCCGCCCTCGTGCGGCACCTGTGGCCCGGCGCCGAGCTGCGGTCGCAGCACGGCGCGATCGAGCACGCGATGGGTCTCGTGCGCGCGGATCTCGCCGAGCGCGGCGGGCGCTCGGTCGCGATCGCGCACTGCTTCGCCGCCGGGGTCGAGGCGACGCCGGGGGTCGAGCGCGAGATCCGGCAGGGCAGTCTCGACGTCGTGCCGCTGTCGGCGTTCGAAGGACCCGACTACGTCGCGCTCGGCCACATCCACGGTCGGCAGCGGCTCTCCGAGCGGGTGCGCTACGCGGGCGCGCCGCTGCACTACAGCTTCGGCGAGGCCGACAAGCCCCGCGGTTCGTGGCTCGTCGACCTCGACGCGGCGGGGCTGGCGGCGGTCGAGTGGCTCGATCTGCCGGTGCCGCGTCGCCTCGTGACGGTGCGCGGGTCGCTCGAGGACCTGTTGACCGACGACCGATTCTCGGATGTCGAAGACGCCTGGGTGTGCGCGCAGTACACCGACCCGACGCCGCAGCTCGATCCGATGCGCCGCCTGCAGAGCCGCTACGCCTTCTGCGCGACCGTGATGCACACCCCCGAGGGGGTGCGCGGATCGGACGGCCTCACGTACTCGCGGCGCGTCCGGGCGGCGCGCAGTGACGCCGAGCTGGTCGATGCGTTCCTGCGTCACGTGCGCGACGGCGAAGGCGCGAGCGAGCGCGAGGCGGAGATCATCCGCGACGTCATCGCCGATCGCTCGCTCGCCGAGGCGTCGGTGTGAGCGGGGCGATCACGTGAGACTGCACCGCCTCGAACTCGAGGGATTCGGGCCGTTCCGCGAGCGGCAGGTCGTCGACTTCGACGCTTTCGCGGCGGACGGCATCTTCCTGATCGCCGGCCGTACCGGGGCGGGCAAGTCGAGCGTCCTCGACGGTGTCTGCTTCGCGCTCTACGGCGGTGCGCCCCGCTATGAAGGCGTGGAGAAGCGCCTGCGCAGCGACCACTGCGAGCCGCACGACCCCACGAGCGTCCAGGTGGAGTTCAGCGCGGGCGGACGCAAGTGGCGCGTCACCCGCTCGCCCGAGTACGCGCGACCCAAGCAGCGCGGTGAGGGTCTCACGACCGAACCGCATCGCGCGCAGCTCGACGAGTTCGTCGACGGCGCGTGGATCGGCCGGGCCGCGCGGCCCGTCGACGTCGCGCGCGACCTCGACGAGATCCTCGGACTCAGCCAGCAGCAGTTCCTGCAGGTGATCCTGCTCGCCCAGGGGCGCTTCGCCGAGTTCCTGCTCGCGAAGAACGACGATCGGCAGCGCCTGCTGCGCAAGCTCTTCGGGACCCGCACCTACGAGGACTATCAGGGTGCTCTCGAACAGCGTCGGAAGGACGCCGAGCGCGCGCTGGTCGCCGCGGGCGACGGTGTGGCGCTGCTGCTCGGCGAAGCCGAGCGACTCGTCGAGGCCGAAGGGCTGGGCGGCGAGCAGACCGACGGTGAGGCGCCGGTCGAAACCTCCACCGCCGCGCGATTCGCGGAGGGCGAGCGCGCGGTACAGCGCGCGGCGTACCGTGCCGAAACCCTCGCGCGCGAGCGCGCGGCGGCCGACGCCGCCCACCGCGACGCCGAGGCCGCGCACCTCGCCGCGAAGGCGCTGCGCGAGAAGCAGGAGCATCGCTCCCGCTCCCGCACCGCGCTCGCGGCCCTGGAGGCGCTGGTGCCCGCCGTGGCCGCGGACCGCGACACGCTCGAGCGCGCCGTCGCCGCCGAGGCCCTGCGCGCGCCGATCGAGCGCGCCGACGACGCGGCACGATCCGCTGCGGAGGCGGCGGGCGCCGAGACGACGGCGCGGGACGCCTGGGTCGCCGTCGGCGAATCGGCGGATGCCGCGACGCTCGGCATCCGCATCGACGAACTCGCGGGCGATCTGGCCGTGGCATCCGCGGCGGTCGACGAAGAGCGTCGGCTCGCGGCCGGTGAGGCCGATCTCGCGGCCACGCGGGCGCGCATCGAGGAGTTCGAGACGCTCGTCGCTGCGATCGACGCCGCACGCGCCGGCCTGCCGGAGCGACTCGCGGAACTCGACGAGGCGCTGCGCACCCACACCGCCGCGGCCGGTGCGCTGTCGTCCGCGACCGCGCACCGGACCGACACCGCCGTGCGGCTTTCGGCGGCGCGCGAGGCGGAGAGGCTCGGGGTCGTCCTACGGGATGCCGAGGCCGCCCACGCGCACGCGCTGGACGCACTCGAGCGCGGCGTCGCGGCGGTCACCGCACTGCTGCGGCGGCGTCTGGCCGGGCACGCCGGCGAACTCGCGGCTGCGCTCGTCGACGGTGAGCCGTGCGCTGTCTGCGGCTCCACGGCCCATCCGCACCCGGCGCCGGCGACGCCCGACGCCGTGACCGACGACGATCTCGCCGCGGCTGAACGGGCGAAAGATGCGGCCGCCGACGGCGAACGCCTCGCCGCCGAAGCGGCGCGTGTCGCCCGCGCCGCCCACGCCGATGCGGTGGCCCGCGCCGGCGGCGAGGGCGTCGCGACGCTCCTGGCCGCCGACGCGGCCGCCGAGGCCACCGTCGCGGCGGCCCGGCAGGCGGCCGAACTCCGCGACGCACTCAGCGCGGAGCGGGACGCCCTGCTCGAGACCGACGCCGCAGCCGCCGCCGAGCGCGACGGGCTCCTCATGGACCTCAACGCCGCGCGCGAAAGGCTCGCCGCGCTCACCGAACAGACCTCGGCATCGCGTCGCGCGGTGGATGCCGCACGCGGTGCCTTCCCGACCGTCGCCGAGCGCATCGCGGATGCGACCCGTCGCCGCCGACTCGCTCAGGCGCTCGCCGACGCCCACGCCGAGGCGACCGTGCGGGAGGCCGCGGCCGGTGACGCCGCCGTCGACCGCGACGCGCGCCTCGCGGCCTCCGCCTTCGCGCACGTCGACGATGCGCGCGCCGCCCTGCGCGGCGACGCGGACCGTGCGGCGCTCGACGAGCGGATCCGCGAGCACGATGCGGCGCTCCGGGCGGAGCGGGATCGCCTGCGCGAGCTCGAACTCGAGCTCGCCGGCGCGCCGGAAAAGCTGATCGAGCTCGCCGCCACCGCCGATGCGCTCGCTGCCGCCCGCGATCGCTGGAGCGAAGCCGTGGATGCCGCCGCCCACGCGGCACAGACCGCTGCACGCCTCGGCGAACTGCTCGACCGCACCCGCTCCGCGCACGCCGCGATCTCCGGTCTCGCCGACGACCACGAGATCATCGCCCGGCTCGCGAACACCGTCGCGGGCAAGGCTCCCAACACCCATCGGATGACGCTGGAATCCTTCGTGCTGGCGGCCGAGCTCGAAGAGATCGTCGAAGCGGCGAACCTGCGGCTCGACGACATGTCGTCGGGGCGCTACCGGCTTCACCACACCGACGCGCGCGCCGCGCGGGGAGCGGCATCCGGTCTCGGTCTGGAGATCATGGATGCCCACACCGGCCAGGCTCGTCCGGCGCAGTCGCTCTCGGGAGGAGAGACGTTCCTCGCGTCGCTCGCCCTCGCCCTCGGTCTGGCCGAGGTCGTGACCGCGCGCGCGGGTGGCGTGAAGCTCGACACGCTGTTCATCGACGAGGGCTTCGGCTCGCTCGACGAGGAGACCCTCGACCTCGCGATGCGCACGCTCGACGAGCTGCGCCAGGGTGGACGCACCGTGGGACTCATCAGCCACGTCGCCGCGATGAAGGAGCAGCTGCCCGCGCAGCTCGTCGTGGAGGCGACGCCGCAGGGCCCCAGCGTCATCCGTCAGGACGCCGTGATTCGGCTCTGATCAGGAGAACCACGGTGATCGCCCGTCGCTGATTCTGCTCTTGTCGCTTGCTGATCTGCGGGTGTACTGTTCGGCCAGATCGGATCGCCCTGAGGGCGTTCGTGTTCTGCGTCACCGTCACCGACGCGCTCAACAGCCGTGCCGTTTCACCCGACCAACGTCGTTCGGAGCCACCATGCGTCTATCGATCCGTCTGCGCCGCGTCCTCTCGACGCTGGCGATCGCCGCTGTCGTCACATCGGGTGCGCTCGCGGGGACGACCGCCGCGACGGCCGCCCCGCCGCCGCCCGCCAAGATGGCGGCGATCGGCGACTCGATCTCGCTCGCGCTCATGAGCTGCAGCAGTCTGTCGAGATGCCAGGCGAACAGTTGGTCGACGGGGACGACGCTCTCGGTGAACTCGCACGCGAACCGCTTGAAGGCGGCGATCGCACCGACGCTCGCATCGTTCAACTACGCCGTGACCGGAGCGACGTCGGGCGGGCTCAACGCTCAGGCGCAGAGTGCGGCCGCGCAGGGTGTCGGCTACGTGACCGTCCAGGTCGGCGCGAACGATGCGTGCACGCGGACCGTGAGCGCCATGACTCCGACGGCGACGTTCCGCACCAACGTCCAGGTGGCGCTGGCCACGCTCGCGGCCAGCCCGGGCCAGCCGGAGATTTTCGTGTCGAGCATCCCGAACCTGCTGCGCATGTACGACCTGAACAAGTCCAGTTCGAGCGCCCGCCTCACCTGGGGGCTGCTGCGCATCTGCCAGTCGATGCTGGCGAACCCGACGAGCACGAAGCCGGCCGATGTGCAGCGCCGCGCCGATGTGCAGAAGCGTGTCGACGAGTACAACCGGGTGCTCGCCGAGGTGTGCGCGGCCACCGCAAAGTGCCGCTACGACGGAGGTGTCGTCGCGGCGTACGCCTTCACGAAAGCCGACATCTCCACCCGTGACTACTTCCACCCGTCGCTCGCCGGCCAGACGGCGCTGGCCAACATCACCTGGGCGGCCAGCCAATGGGCGTCATAGGGTCCGGCACCGGCCGAGCCAGCGGAAGGTCCTGACGATCGGCCCTCGGCGTCGACCACACCGGGGTCGGCTTAGGCTGGAGGGGTGAACAAGGGAACAATCTGGACCATCGTCGGCGTGATCGCGGCGGTCGTGATCGCCTGGTTCCTCGTGAACGTCCTGTTCTCGGTGCTGGCGTTCTTCTTCAAGCTCCTGGTGGTCGCCGTCGTCGCGGTCATCGTGTTCATCGTGCTGCGCATGCTCTTCGCCCGCAGCGACACGGACGTCTGACCCCGCCGTCAGGACGCCCGGGCGTCAGACGCCGTACTCGGTGCGGACGAATTCCCGCAGCCGCTCGCTGCATGCGGTGACCGTGGCGCGCCAGTCCGTGATCGCATCGTCCTGCGCCCGGTCCGACACCGCCTTGATCACGCGGATCGGCACGCCGAACTGCTCGGCGACCCACGCGTAGGCGTACGTCTCCATGTCGACCAGGCTCGCGCCGAGCGGCCGGATGACGGCGACGGCCTCCGCGTCGTCGACGAAGTGATCGCCCGTGGCGATCGTGACCCCGTCCGGGGCGAGGTCCACCCGCTGCGGAAGGGAGACGTGCTGGCCGACGATCCCGTCGATGTCGGTCACGTCGTGCTGGATGGCCGCGTCGATCTCGTAGAGATCCCCGTCGAGCCGCGCGTCGATCGCGCCCGCCGTCCCGACGACCAGGATCTCGTCGTACGTGCCGCCATCCAGCGCGCGGGTGAGGGCGTAGGTCGCCTGCAGCTTGCCCGGACCGGTCACGAGCCGGTCGAACCCGGTGAGCTCGGAGGGGAAGGCGGCGAGTTCGGCTTCGAGCGCCGCAACGAGGAGTTTCACCGATCCATTGTCCCAGGCTCGCGGAGCGCGACGGGTCCGAGGAGGATCCGCCGGCGATCGCGGTGCCATCGTGCGCCGTCACGACGGCGTTCGGCACGGCTCGTGAAGCGGTAGCGGTAGGACACCGCCCGGACCCACCGCGGGCGCTCGCCGTCGAAAGGGTCGCCGGCGAGCAGGCGGAGCGTCGGGCGGTCGGCTTCCAGCAGCCGGACGAGGAAGGTCGTGAACCACTCCTCGAGCGAGCGGCCGAGCGGCAGGAACCACATGAGCCAGTCGAGCCGCAGATGATACGGGGCGACCTGCGGCGGGATGCGGCGCACATCGCCCGGCTTGCCCTTGAAGGCGTATTCGCGCCAGGTGGCGGCATCCGGGTCCGCATCCGTCGTGCCCTCGACGACGATCTCGATGCGCTCCTTCGTCACCGTGCCGAACGCGCCGTAGGCGTTCGCGAGCTGCCAGCGGTTGAAGCTCGCGTTCATGAGCTGCCGGCGGGCGAACAGGTTCCGCAGCGCGGGCCAGCTCACGACGAGGTACAGGACCCCCACCGCCGCGGTCACGACGAACCACGGCAGCGGGAGCGCGTCGATCGTCCACGGCGCGGCCGGCTCGAGCCCGGACCCCTGCCCGACGCCGGGGATGCCGATCGCCGAGAACCCGAGGACGATCGTCGCCCAGTTGAGCCACGCGAAGTTGCCGGTGAGGACGAGCCACGCCTGCGTGCCGATCACGATCGCCGCCGCGCACGCGCCGACGATCGCGGGCACGGGACCGGGGATCCAGAGGCCGAGGAGCGGCGCGAACAGCAGCCAGGGGACGACGAGCTGCGCGAAGTGGTTGCCGAGCACTTCGGCGCGGTGGAACCAGCGTGGCAGCAGGTGCGCCTGGCGACTGAGCGGGCCCGGGAGAGGCTGCGTCTCGTGGTGGTACATGAGCGCCGTGAGATCGCGCCATTCGGCGCCCCCGCGGATCTTGATCATGCCGGCGCCGAACTCGAGGCGGAACAGCAGCCACCAGAAGAGCACGATCACGACGGTCGCGGGCGGCTGCGCATCCGATCCGAGGAACGCCGCGAGGAACCCGGCTTCGAGCAGCAGCATCTCCCAGCCGAATCCGTAGAAGGTCTGCCCGATGCTGACGATCGACATGTACCCGAGCCACAGGGCCAGGAACGCGAGCATCGGCACCCACGGCGGCCCGAGCTGGGGGATGCCGCACACGAGCGTCGCCGCGATCACGATGCCGCCGATGCAGAGGGCGACCAGACGTCGGTCGGTGTAGCGGACCCAGCGGAACAGCGTCGGCCTCAGCAGTCGCCCGGCGTGCTTCGAGGATCGTGCCCACGCGAGCAGTTCCGGAGCCGGCAACAGCCCGTTCTCACCCAGGAGCGGGCGGAACTGGTTGAGCGTCGAGAGGAACGCGATCAGGAACAGCGCGGCGATCCCGCGCTGCAGCACCTGACGGGCGAACTCGAAGTCGACCGCCGCGAAGCCGTCCATGCTCGTCAGTCTCGCACCGCAC
>CAYOQY010000110.1:0-7845 GCA_964406225.1 uncultured Microbacterium sp. | reverse complement strand
ACGCCGGTACGCGGACCGAGCCCGCGGTGTCGGTCGCGAGGCCGATCTCGGCCTGACCGGTGGCGACGGCGGATGCCGGACCGCTCGAGGATCCGCCCGGGAGAGCGCCCGGCACCGCGCCGTTCGGAGGGGTGCCGTAGTGCGCATTGTCGCCGGCGATGCTGTAGGCGAACTCGTCGGTGCGTGCGATGCCCCGCAGCGACGCCCCGCCGCGGAGGAGGTCCGACACGGCGGCGGCCGTGGACGTCTCGGCGCGCCCCTCGGCGAGGAAGGCCGGGTTGCCCGCGCCGATGCGATACCCCTTGATCGCGAAGAGATCTTTGACCGCGACGGTGAGACCGGCGAGCGCCCCCTCCCACGCGCCCTGGAAGAGCGGATCGCCGACCGTCCGCCACACGGCACGGTCGAGCGCCTGCGCGCGCGGGGTCACGTGCGCGGCGGTGATGAGCCAGCGGCCGTCGAAGCGCTCCCACATCTGGGTCTGCAGCCCGGTGCCGCCGCCGACGAAGCGCGAGACCGAGACGACGAGCGCGGCGTCCGGGCCGAACGGCCGGTACTCGACGCGCTCGATCACGCGGGGCGGCACACCACCCCGCGCACCGCGGAAGGCGCTGATCGCGTCATGGCCGACGAGCAGGCCGGCGGCATCCCCCCGCATCGTGTCGGGTCCGGGCGCGAACGCGGCGTCGAGCGCGTCGAGGTCGTTCGCCATGATGGCGCGCTCGTAGTCGGTGAACGCCGCGAGCAGGTCGGCCGGGAGGGCGTCGGCGCCGGTGACGTCAGACATCGGATGCCGCCCCCTCGGCGGCCGGACCCTCGGCGTCCCCCGTGACGAGATCAGGCGATGTCGCGAGATCGGGCCGATCTGCGCCCGATCCTCCTGCTGCGGCGACATCGCCTGATCCGGCGACAACGGTCACCGCACCGACCGCGGCATGCGCCGGCACCCCGCATCACGACCCTTGCCGCGCGCCCGGTCGACGTCCGCGAAGTCCGCCTCTCGGATGCGGGCATGCACGCCGCACACGATGTCGACGACCTGCGAGATGTCGAAGTCGGTCGCGGCGCTCAGATACGCGTACGCGAGGTGCTCCTGCACGCCCCAGCGCGCTTCGATGAGAGTCAGCGCCGACCGGACGCACGCGCGCATCGCCTCGTTCAGGTCGGGGTCCAGGCCCGTCGGCACGAGGTACTCCGGCGTGCGGACGAGCGGACCGCTCAGTTCGCCGAACTCGGCGAGCGCCTCCGACCGCGGGATCACGTCGAAGCGCAGGGTCGCCCGCAGCGACGCCTCGAGGGCAGTGAGGGCGACCTCGCCGTCGCCCTGCGCGAAGTGCGGATCGCCGACGTACGCGAGCGCGCCCTCGACCTGCACCGGCAGGTACAGCGCCGTGCCCTCCACGAGCAGGTTGATGTCGATGTTGCCGCCGTGGGCGCCGGGCGGCACCGAGTGCGGGCGCTCCGAGCCGGTCACCGCGACCCCCATCGTCCCGAGGAACGGCGCGAGCGGGAACGACACGACCCGCTCCCCGTCGTCGACGATCGGGAGCAGGCCGACCAAGCCGCCCTCCCGCTCCTGGACCGGGGTGAAGACGCTCACGTGGTAGTCCCCGCGGGGGAGCTCGCCGACGAGCGCGCCCTTGCCGTGGCGGTTCGAGATCACGCCGTACGGCACGCGCGGCGCGAGCCTCTCGACCGTGATGCGCAGCACATCACCGGGTTCGGCGCCTTCGATGGAGATCGGGCCTGTCACGACGTGAGGTCCGTCCGCGGCCGGGTCGCGCGAGAGCCCGGAGGCGATCGCGATCGCGTCTTCCAGCACGGCGTCCGCGGCCACGCCCTGGCCGGTGAAGTACGCGAGCGGGTCTTTGCCGTGATCCTCGAGGATGCCCTCGTGACTCACGGTGTCGATCGTCACCGTCTCACCCGACCGGATGCGCAGGGCCGCGGCATCCGTCTCACAGGGGAGCCGCCCCCACAGCACCGTCTCCGGCGTCGCGCGCAGGTAGTGATCGCCCGGGATCTCTCCGACGCCCGGCTGCAGGATCTGCATCGCCCCGTTCATGACCCCATCCAACTCCATCACCCGGCGGTGCGAGACAGCAGACGCCCGCGGGGTGTGCCGCGGAACCGCGGTGCCTCGCCCGGGCCGCCCTCGGTGACGTTGTACATCGCCTTGCCGCGCAGCCACGTGCGCCGCACGCGACCCGTGAGCACGCGGTGGTCGTACGCCGTGATGGGGTTCTTGTGCAGCAGCCGGGCCGCGTCGATCGGGAAAGGATCGTCGATGCCGAACACCGTCAGGTGCGCGGGCGCGCCGGGCTCTATCACGCCGGCCCCGGCGAGGCCGGCGACCGACGCCGGTCCGGTGGTGAACAGCGGCACGATCCTCTCCAGGGGGATGCCGCGGCCGCGCGCCTCGGTCCACACCGCCGACAGCCCCACCTGGAGTCCCGCGATGCCGCCCCATGCGAGCCCGAAGTCGCCTCCGCCGGAGCGCTTGAGGTCCACGGTGGAGGGCGAGTGGTCGCTGACGATCGCATCGATCGTGCCGTCGACGATCCCGGCCCACAGCCGGTCGCGGTTCGCGGCCCCGCGGATCGGCGGGCAGCACTTGAACTCGCTCGCCCCGTCGGGGATCTCCTCGGCGATGATCGTGAGGTAGTGCGGGCACGTCTCGACCGTGAGTGCGACGCCTTCGGCTTTCGCGGCGCGAATCGCCGGGAGCGAGCCGGCGTCGCTCAGGTGCAGGATGTGCGCGCGGGCGCCGGTGCGGCGGGCCTCGGAGATCACCGCATCGATCGCGGACGCCTCGCTCGCGGCCGGACGGGAGGCGAGGAAGGCGTCATACCCGCGCCCGAGCGCGCCCTCGGCGCCGAGCAGCGCCGGATCCTCCGCGTGCACGATGAGCCGCGAGCCCAGGGCCGCGACTTCCTCCATCGCTGCGGCGAACTGCGCGCGGTCGAGGTGCGGAAACTCGTCGACCCCCGACGGCGAGAGGAAGCACTTGAAGCCGAAGACGCCGGCATCGTGCAGCGGGCCGAGGCGACCGAGGCTCTCGGGCACGGCGCCGCCCCAGAAGCCGATGTCGATGTAGGCCGACGGGCCGGCCGCGGCCCGCTTGATCTCGAGCGCCTCGACCGTGGTCGTGGACGGCAGGGAGTTCAGCGGCATGTCGACGATCGTCGTCACTCCGCCCGCTGCGGCGGCGAGGGTCGCCGAGCGGAAACCCTCCCACTCGGTGCGACCGGGCTCATTGACATGCACGTGCGAGTCGACGAGGCCCGGCAGCAGCACGGCGTCATCGGGCACGAGGACGGTATCGGCGATCACGCGGTCGCGCACCCCGACGATGTCGACGATGCGCGAGCCCTCGATCACGACGGCCGCCGGCGCGAACGCCCCGTCGATGAAGGCGTGTTGCGCACGGATGACCCTGGTTGCCCTCTCGCTCATCGAATCCCTCCCGTCGATCGGATGCTGTCCCCAGCCTCGCGCATGCGTGTTTCGCCGCGGTGAACTCCGCGCGGCTCAGACCCCGACCGTCGCGCGCGGCGGCGGCGCGTACTCGTCGCGCTTGCTGGTGCCCACGCGCATGCGCGCCATCCCCGACGCGAGCCCGACAGCGGCGGCCACACCGTCGACGACCGGCACCCCGACCCGGTCGGCGAGGCGGTCGCACAGGTCCGCCATGCCGGCGCAGCCGAGCACGACGACATCCGCGCCGTCCTCGCGCACGACGCGCTCGCACCACCCGGCGAGCGCGTCGAACGCGGGTCCACTCAGGTCCTCCAGATCCAGGACCGGGATGCCGCTCCCGTACGCCGCGACGCAGGAGCGGTCGAAGCCGTACCTGTGCAGCAGATCCTGCGCACGGCCGAGGGTGCGCGAGAGCGTCGTGACGATCCCGAACGAACGCCCCGAGATCGCCGCGACGTGCATCGCGGCCTCCGCGATGCCGACGACCGGCACATCCACGAGCTCGCGCGCGGCATCCAGCCCCGGGTCCCCGAAGCACGCGATCACGTACGCGTCGGAGCCGCCTTCGCTCTGGTCGCGGCGGATCAGCTCGATCACCGCGACGGCGGCGAAGGCCTCGTCGAGGTGGCTCTCGATCGCGGCGGGACCGTCGGCGGGGCACACCGCGACGATCTCCACGCCAGGCCCCGCCACCTCCCGGGCGGCGGCCGCGATCTTCGCGGTCATCGCCCGGGAGGTGTTCGGGTTGATCAGGGTGATCTTCACGCCTTGGCGTCCGTCACGACCGGGACTTCCGCCGAGATCGCCGGCGGCTCGGCGTCGGCGGTCGCGGCGGCGCCGTCGACCGTGCCGTCCGAGACGCCGTCGGTCTCGCCGGCGAAGGAGGGCACCCGAGGGTCGAGCTTCTCGAACAGCACGAACAGGCCGTACCCCAGGCCGCAGCCGATGAACCAGGTGAAGTTGCCGATCCACGAGATGTCGAACCCGCCGAGGTCGGCGATCATCTTGGGCAGGATCGCGATCGCGATCGTCGGGATGCCCGCCCACAGCAGTGCCTTGATGCCGTTCGGGTTGTAGCCCTTGCGGTACCAGTAGGCCCCCGTGTCCGACATCGTGAACATCTCGTCGGTCTTGATGCGCTGGCGGGCGGCGACGTAGTAGCCGGCGATCAGGATGCCGAACAGCGGGCCGATGAGGGCGGCGAGCACGCCGAGCGAGTAGTGGATCGCCGTGGGGTTGGAGTACCAGTTCCACGGCAGGAGGAACACGGATCCGACCGCGGCGATCATGCCGCCCATGCGCCAGGAGATCTTGTTCGGCGCGACGTTGGAGAAGTCGAATGCCGGCGAGATGAAGTTCGCGACGATGTTGATGCCCACGGTGGCGGTGACGAACGTCAGGCCGCCAAGGAGGATCGCGAACGGGGTGTCGATGCGCTCGACCGTGTGGATCGGGTCGGTGATGAGCTCGCCGAACACCGGGATCGTCGCCGAGGCGGTGATGACCGTCAGGAGCGAGAAGAACAGGAAGTTGACGGGCAGGCCCCAGAAGTTGCCCTTCTTCACGGCGCTGAAGCTGCGGCCGTAGCGGGCGAAGTCGCCGAAGTTGAGCATCGGCCCGGAGAAGTAGGACACCACGATGCCGATCGCCATGAACATCAGGCCGATCGAGCCCCAGAAGCCGACGTCGGGAAGGTTCGGGTCGGACAGGTCGAAGGCGATGTTCTCCCACCCGGCCTGCGAGACGAGATAGACCGCCAGGACGATCATCACGACGTAGACGGCGGGCCCCGCCCAGTCGATGAAGCGGCGGATGACCTCCATGCCGTTCCAGAACAGGGCGACCTGAGCGACCCAGAGGATTGCGTACGAGATCCAGCCGAGGGCGGACAGCCCCAGGAAGCTGTACTCCAGGAGCTGCGCACTGCCCGGGACGAACTTCAGGAAGATGATGTTGAGCGACTGCGCGGCGAGGAAGGTCTGCACCCCGTACCAGGCGATCGCGATGATGCCGCGGATGATCGCGGGGATGTTCGCGCCCTTGATGCCGAAGATCGCGCGGTTCACGACCGGGTAGGGCACGCCGGTCTTCTGGCTGGGCTTGGCGACGAGGTTCGTGAAGACCTGGACGATGATGATGCCGACCAGGAGCGCCACGAGCACCTGCCACGCGGCGATGCCGAGGGCGAAGAGGGACCCTGCGGTCACGTATCCGCCGACGGAGTGAACGTCCGACATCCAGAACGCGAAGATGTTGTACCAGGACCACTTCTGCTTCCGCAGCGGCGCGAGGTCCTCGTTGGCGAGGCGGACGTCGTACTCGGGCTTCATGTTGCCCGAGCCCACCGGGTGCCCGGCGGCTTCGATGATGTCCTGGGGCTTGGTCGGGGGTGCGCCCGGAGGCGCGGCGATCTCGGTCATGGGGTGGAACCTTCCAGGTGAGGAGCGGATGCCCGGAGCGGGCGGAGCGAGCAGCGACGTGGAGTCCGCGGCCTGGTGGTACGTAGATGTGAAGTTATTGCTTCACATCGCCCGGCAGGTTTCCCCTCTGTAACAGCCGTGTGAAGTTAGGGCTTCACACTCCGTTCACGAAGCCGGAAATTCGGGCCGGATAGGATGCCGTCATGTCGGATGCCCTCCTCACCCCCGCCGGCGAGGGCGCGGCATCCGAGGATTCGCTGCCGGACGTGGGTGCGCGACTGCGCGACCTGCGTGAGCAGCAGGGGGTCTCGGCGCGCTCCCTCGCCAAGACGCTCGGGATCTCGCCCAGCGCGGTCTCGCAGATCGAGCGCGGGGTCCTGCAGCCGAGCGTCTCGCGCCTCATCGCCATCACCGACGCGCTCGGCATCCCGCTCGCCTCGGTGTTCGACGCGCGGTCGGACGTCGTGGCCGACATCGAGGCGACCGCCGGCGGGTTCGCGCTGCAGCGCGCTCAGCATTCCTCGAGCGTCGAGCTCGAGAGCGGCGTCACGTTCCGGCGGCTCTCCCCCGGCCGCACACCCGGCGTGGACTACTTCGAATCGATCTACCCGCCGGGCGCGAGCGCGCACGCGGAGGATGACCTCTTCCGCCACGACGGCTACGAGGTCGGCACGATGATCTCGGGCGAGCTCACGATCGACTTCGACGAGGAGCGGGTGATCCTGCGCCCGGGTGATGCGATCAGCTTCCCGTGCTCGCGCCCTCACCGCATACACAACACCGGCGGCACGGACGCCGTCGCGCAGTGGCTCATCGTGCACGGCGAGCGCTGAGAGGTACACCGCTGCGTAATCGCGGCGAAACGCACGCGGGCTAGCGTGGCGTCATGCTGCTCGACGAGTTCAACCGCGCGGATGCCGCCACCGCGGCATCCGTCGTCCGGGTGTGGGCGGCCGTGCCGCACTGGGTCGACGCGGTGGTCGCCGCCCGCCCCTACGCCTCGCTCGACGCGCTGACCGCGTTCGCCGCGGACCTCGCGGACGACTGGACGGTGACCGATCTGGACACCGCCCTCGCGTCGCACCCGCGCATCGGCCAGCGCCCGATCGGCGCCGGGGCCGAGGCCGCGGCATCCCGTCGAGAGCAGGCGTCGATGGCGGATGCCGCCGCCTCCGTCACGGACGCGATCGCCGCCGGCAATACGGCGTACGAGGAGCGCTTCGGCCGGGTGTTCCTCATCCGCGCCGCGGGACGGACGCCTGAGCAGATCCTCGCCGAGCTGCGCCGCCGCCTCGGTGGCGACGACGAGATCGAGGCCGCCGAGGCACTCGCCCAGCTGGCCGAGATCGCGCTGCTGCGCCTGCGGGCTTCCGTCACCGACGATCCACACGGGAGGATCACCCCATGAGCCACCTCACGACGCACGTGCTGGATGCCGCCAGCGGCCTTCCGGCGGTCGGCATCGCCGTCGAGCTCGCCGACCCGCGAGGGCTGCCGGTCGACGCCGCCGTCACCGATGCGGACGGACGCGCGAGCGTGGGACCGGACGCGCTGCCGCCCGGCGACTACACGCTCGCCTTCCGCACCGGGGCGTATTTCGCCGAGCAGGGGGTGGAGGCCTTCTACCCGGTCGTGACCGTCGCCTTCACCGTCGACGCGTCGGGGCGGCACCTCCACGTGCCGCTCCTGCTCAGTCCGTTCGCGTATTCGACCTACCGGGGGAGCTGAGCATGGTGTCGGTGAGCCTGGGGGCGAACAAGTACGGCAAGGCCGAGAACCGCATCGTGCGGATCTACCGCGACACGCCGCGGCACGAGATCGTCGACCTCAACGTCACGTCGCAGCTGCGTGGCACCGCGCTCGTGGAGTCGTACCTCACGGGGGAGAACGCGCTCGTCGTGGCGACCGACACGCAGAAGAACACCGCGTTCGCGTTCGCGAAGCA
>CAYOQY010000109.1:0-7906 GCA_964406225.1 uncultured Microbacterium sp. | reverse complement strand
CCGGAGGATCTCGGGTTCGGTGAACGCCGGGCGCTTGTCGAAGTCCTCCTCCGAGTACAGACGGATGGCGATGCCGGGACTCGTGCGCCCGGCCCGGCCGGATCGCTGCTGCGCGGAGGCCTGCGAGACCGCTTCGATCGGCAGCTGCTGGATCTTGGTGCGCGCGCTGTAGCGCGAGATGCGCGCGGTTCCGGTGTCGATCACGTAGCGGATGCCGGGAACGGTGAGGCTCGTCTCGGCGACGTTCGTCGCAAGGATCACGCGGCGGCGCACGCCGGCGACCTGCGACCGTTCGAACACACGGTGCTGTTCGGCGGCGCTCAGACGGCCGAACAGGGGGAGCACTTCGGTCGGTGACGCGTCCTTCGCGTACATGCCGCGGACGGCATCCATCGCATCGCGGATTTCGGCCTCGCCGGGGAGGAACACGAGCACGTCGCCGGGCGCCTCCCGGTCGAGTTCGCGCAGCGCCGCCGTGATGCCGTCCACGTCGTCGGGCGCGTCTTCGGCGGGGTTCCGGTAGCGGATCTCGACGGGATACGTCCGGCCCGAGACTTCGATGATCGGCGCGGGCCGGCCGTCGGCATCCGCGAAGTGCTTCGCGAAGCTCTCGGGGTCGATCGTCGCGCTCGTGACGATGACCTTCAGATCGGGCCGCTTCGGCAGCACCTGTGTGAGATATCCGAGCAGGAAGTCGACGTTGAGCGATCGCTCGTGCGCTTCGTCCACGACGATCGTGTCGTAGCGGCGCAGCAGGCGGTCGCGGTGGATCTCGTTGAGCAGGATGCCGTCGGTCATGAGCGCGATGCGCGTGTCGTCCTGCACCTTGTCGGTGAAGCGGACTTTGTAGCCGACCGTCGTGCCGAGCGGCACTTCGAGCTCTTCGGCGATGCGCTCGGAGATCGTGCGGGCGGCGATCCGGCGCGGCTGCGTGTGCGCGATGCGCGTGCGGCCGAGCTCGAGGCAGATCTTCGGCAGCTGGGTCGTCTTGCCGGAACCGGTCGCGCCGGCGACGATCACGACCTGGTGGTCGCGGATCGCGCGCGCGATCTCGTCCCGCGCGGCGCTGACGGGCAGCTCCGGCGGATACGAGATGACGGGTTCGGGCGCAGACATAGCCTTCGATCGTACCGAGCCGGCGAGACCCTCCGGCTTCTAGGCTGGAGCGATGACGATTCCTCCGGTGCAGCTCAACGACGGCTACGACATCCCGCAGCTCGGGTACGGCGTGTTCAAGGTGCCGCCGGCCGACACGGAGCGCGCGGTGGCCGAAGCGCTCGAGGTCGGCTACCGCCACATCGACACCGCCGCGATCTACGGCAATGAAGAGGGCGTCGGCGCCGCGATCGCCGCGAGCGGCATCCCGCGGCGTGAGCTCTTCGTCACCACGAAGCTCTGGAACGACCGGCACGACGGCGACGAGCCGCACGCCGCCATCCGCGAGAGCCTCGACAAGCTCGGTCTCGAGCAGGTCGATCTGTACCTCGTGCACTGGCCGACACCTGCCAGAGACAACTACCTGCACGCGTGGGAGAAGCTCATCGAGCTGCGCGCCGAGGGACTCACCCGCAGCATCGGCGTGTCGAACTTCCTCGTGCCGCACCTCGAGCGCATCGTCGCCTCGACCGGAGTCGTCCCCGCCGTCGACCAGATCGAGCTCCACCCCGCGCACCAGCAGCGCGCGATCACGGACTGGGCGACGGCCCAGGGCGTCCGCATCGAGGCCTGGGGGCCGCTCGGCCAGGGCAAGTACGACCTGTTCGGCATCCCCGCCGTCAAGGACGCCGCCGCGGTGCACGGCAAGTCGCCCGCGCAGGTCGTGCTGCGCTGGCACCTGCAGAAGGGCTTCATCGTCTTCCCGAAGTCGGTGCGCCGCGAGCGCCTCGAGGAGAACCTCGACGTGCTCGACTTCACCCTGTCGGATGCCGAGATGGGTGCGATCGACGCGATCGACCCCGGCGACGGCAGCGGTCGGGTCAGTGCGCACCCCGACGAGGTGAACTGACCGGGCTGTGAACGAGCGGCTCGCGTCGTCGGCCAGCCCGTACCTGCGCGCGCACGCCGACAATCCGGTCGCGTGGTACCCGTGGGGTGAGGCGGCGTTCGCCGAGGCGGCGCGCCGTGACGTGCCGGTGCTCGTCTCGATCGGCTACTCCACCTGCCACTGGTGCCACGTCATGGCCCGTGAGTCGTTCTCGGACGCCGAGACCGCCGCGCAGATCGGCCGCGATTTCGTCGCGGTCAAGGTCGACCGGGAGGAGCACCCCGACGTGGACGCCGCCTACATGGCGGCCGCGGCGGCTTTCACGCCCCATCTGGGGTGGCCGCTCACGGTGTTCGTGACGCCGGAAGGGAGGCCGTTCTACGCGGGGACGTACTTCCCGCCCGAACCGCGCGCGGGCATCCCGTCCTTCCGGCAGGTACTCGGCGCGGTGCGCGAGGCGTGGACCGAGCGGCGCGACCAGGTCGTTGCGACGGCGGCGGCGCTCGTCTCCGCGCTCGCCGAGACCGCAAAGGCGGCATCCGGTGGCGACGGGCCGCCTTCGGTCGACGATCTCGTCGCGGCGGCCTCCGCGATCGCCGCGCGGGAGGATCCGCAGTACGGCGGGTTCGGCGGCGCCGACCCGGCGGCGCCGAAGTTCCCGATCGCAACGGTTCTCCGCTTCCTGCAGGCGCCCGCCGTGCGCACGGCCGCTCCCGCGGCGTCCGCCGTCGCCGAGCGCGCACTCGCCGCTATGGCGGGTTCACCGCTGCGGGATCCCGTGGAGGGCGGCTTCTTCCGCTACGCCACGCGTCGCGACTGGACCGTGCCGCACTACGAGCGCATGCTCACCGACAACGCGCAGCTGCTCGACGTGGCGCTCGACGCGGGCGACGACGACACGGCCCGCGGTGTCGCGCGGTTCCTCATGGAGGTGCTGCAGCAACCGGGCGGCGGCTTCGGCGCCGCGCAGGACTCGGAGTCGTGGATCGACGGGCGCCGCAGCGAGGGCGGCTACTACGCGATGGATGCCGACGCCCGCGCGCGCCTGGAGCCGCCCGTCGTCGACGGCAAGGTCGTCACCGGGTGGAACGGCCTCGCGATCGCCGCGCTCGCGCGCGCCGGAACCCGCCTCGCCGAGCCGTCGTGGATCGAGGCGGCACGGTGGGCTGCCGACGCCGTCCTGACCGCGAACATACGGGCGGACGGGTCTCTCGCTCGAGCATCGCTCGACGAGATCGTCTCGCCCGCGGACGCCACACCGGCCGATCACGGTCAGCTCGCGTGCGGTCTGCTCGCCCTCGCCGTCGCGACGGGAGAAGCCGCGTACGCGGTGCGGGCCCGCGAACTCGTGCTCGCCTGCACGACGGAGGTGGGCGCAGCCCGCAGTCCCGGAGGCGGGGACCCGGTGCTGGCGCGACAGGGGCTGCACGCGCCGGATGCCGCCACCGACGGCGACGAGCCGTCCGGGCTCGCCGCACTCGCCGCCGCGGAGCTCTCGCTCTGGCGGCTCGGGGCGGGTGAGGACTGGCGGGCGCGGGCGGAGAGCATGATCACCGCGCGCGCCCCCGCCGCCCTCGACCAGCCCCTGGCGCACGGCGCGCTCCTGCGGGTCGCGGCGGAACTCGTCGATGCGCCGCGTCAGGTGGTCGTCGTGACCGCCGACAGGAGCGCGCCGATCGTCGCCGCCGCACGGATGCTGCCCGCCGACGTCCTCGCGATCGTGGACGACGAGCAGGCGCAGGCGTTCGCCGGGAACGGATTCTCGCTCTTCGAAGGCAAGACCGCGATCGGGGCGGCGCCCACGGTCTTCGACTGCCGGGCGTTCCTGTGCCGCCTTCCGGCGACGCGCGTCGACCAGCTCGCCCCCTGACCCCGGCCGCGGCGGATCATCCCACAACGGAACGCGTGACCGCCAGCCGCGCCGACGGAGCGCACGGTCTGCCTATCATCGAGGACATGCCGGAGAATTCGACCGACAACAGCGGGTATTGGTACGACGAAGGAGAAGACGCACGCAGGCGGCGTGCAGTCGATCTGCTGCAGTCCTTCCGCCTCTACCGTGCGGCCGAGGTCGCCATGCGCCGGCGCACACGCGAGTCGATGTCGATGGGCGAGAACGACCTGCTGGTCCTGCGCCATCTCCTGCAGGCCCAACAGCAGGGTCGCTCCGTCTCGCCCAGCGAGCTGTCGCGGTACCTCGGTGTTTCCACCGCCTCGATCACGGCGATCGTCGACAGGCTCGTCGCATCCGGTCACGTTCGGCGTGAGCGCCACGCGAGCGACCGGCGCAGCATCTACATCGTGCCGACCGCCGACACCGACAGCGAAGTGCGCCGGACGCTCGGAGAGATGCATCAGCGGATGCTGGAGGCCGTCATCGACATGACGCCCGAGGAGACGCGCATCGTGATCGACACCCTCACGCGCCTGCAGGCCGCCGTCGACCAGATCGACGCGCACGAGCCGGCGCAGTCCGCCTGACGCGGGCCGTTCGACGCGGTACTCCCGACACGCGGTACGCCGCCCGAGGGTGCGGGCCAGCGCGGAGGAACGAGGGCGCTCAGAACAGCGTTCCCCCGGCTCCCGCGATCAGCACGATGCTCGCGGCGACCGCTCCGGCCGTGCTCGCCGCCAGGAACGCGGCACGTTCGAGACGCTCGCGCTCGGCGTGCGGGGGAGCGGACAGCGAACTCTGCGCCCGCTTGCGGCTCTCGAAGAGCCCGAGCGGTTCCCCGGCGCGGTTCACCGCGACGTAACCCGCCGTCGTCCTCTGCACCGTGCCGAGAAGACTGTCCCCACGGCGGCCCACCACGACATCCGGCGCCACCGACACCCAACTCGGACGCTCCAGCAGGGGACGAACGGTCGTCGTGAGGCTCATGGGGTTCCTCGATCGCTAGGTGAATGAGTTGTTCAGTAATTTACCTAACGGGGCGAGATACATTTGCAGCCTTGACGGCGAGGTGGGGGATGCGATAGAGGTCAGATCCAGCTCAGCATCCAATTGTGCGCCTGCCAGAAGACGGATGGCACGGAGGTCGCCGTGAGGATCGGGTACCAGAAGGCCGACAGCGCGATCGCGACCGCGAGGAAGACCAGGACGACCCTCTGCCCGGTCACGCGTCGGGCGACGGGCGCGTCCGCCTCACCGGCGACGTCGCGCAGGGCGAACGTGAGTGCCAGCAGCAGGAACGGCAGGATCGCGATCGTGTAGAACTGGAACACCGTGCGCTCGGGGTAGAGAAGCCAGGGGACGTACGTCACGCCGATCCCGGTGAGGACGACGGCGAAGCGCCAGTCCCGGGTCGCGATGAACCGGAATCCCAGGTAGAGCACGGCGGCGACGCCGGCGTACCAGATGAGCGGGTTGGGCATGCTGTAGATGTTCTCCACACAGCCGCTGGCCGCGGTGCATCCGTCTTCGCCGAGCCGCGTCGAGCTGTAGTACATCGAGGTCGGGCGCAGCAGGAGGGGCCACTGCCACGCCGGACTCGCATAGCCGTGTCCCGTGGTGAGGCTGACGTGGAACCCGTAGATCGCCTCGTGGTACCGCCACAGGCTCTGCAGCCCGAGCGGAACCCACGACCAGATGCCGGTGGCGGGGTTCGATGCCGCCGTGTCGCGGCCGTAGCCGTCCGTGCCGACCAGCCAGCCGATCCACGAGCCGAGGTAGACCACGAGGGCGACGGGCACGAAGAGCAGGAAGGTCGCGGGCCCCTGGCGGAACGCCGCATCGGTCGGCCAGAACCCCACACCGGCGCGACGCCGGGCGAGGGCATCCGTCACCACGAGGTAGATGCCGACGCCGGCGATCACATACAGTCCCGACCACTTCACCCCCGTGGCGGCGCCCGCGGCTACGCCCGCCGCGAAGACCCACGGGCGGTTCCACAGGACCGGACCCCACGCCGGCGGCTCACCGTCGATCGTCCGGGCCGCGACGAGGGCGGAGAGCCGGTCGAGGTGGCGTCGGCGGTCGAGGATCACGAACCAGAACGTCAGGAGCACGAAGAACGTCAGGAAGATGTCGAGCAGCGCGACGCGGCTCATCACGATCGCGAGGCCGTCGACGGCCATCAGGAGCGACGCGACCGTCGCGAACGCGGTGGATCCGGTGAGCGCCCGGGCCACGAGGGAGAGCACCAGCACCGTCGCCGTCCCCACGAGCGCCGTCGTGATGCGCCACCCGAACGACGAATCCGGGCCGAAAACCCCCATGCCGATGCCGATCAGGAACTTGCCGAGCGGCGGATGAACGACGAAGCTGCCCTCGGTCAGGAAGACGTCGGTGTCGCCCGCGAGGAAGCTCTCGTTCGCGGCTTCCGGCCACTTCGCGGCGTAGCCCAGGACCCACTGGGTCCACGCATCCTTCACGTAGTACGTCTCGTCGAAGACGAACGCGTGCGGGTGACCGAGATTCCACAGGCGCAGGATGCCGGCCAGCAGCGTGACCAGAAGCGGTGAGAGCCACGCCCACCGGCGCGCCAGGCGCGGATCCGCGGCGACGCGCGCCGACCAGCGATCGTAGGCGGACGGTCGCGGCTCGGGCACCAGGGAAGCGGTCTCGGCCGCAGGCTGCGTCACAGGCCCTGTCACGGCTCCAGCCTAAGGTGGGACCGTGATCATCCTGGCCGCGACCCCGATCGGAAACCTCGGTGACGCCTCGCGGAGACTCGTCGAAGCGCTCGAGGCGGCGACCGTGATCGCGGCCGAGGACACGCGCACCACGCAGCGGCTCCTCGCCGCGCTCGGGGTGGCGAACCGACCGCGGCTCATCGCGCTGCACGACCACAACGAGAAGGAGCGCGCCGCCGAGCTCGTCGCCCTCGCGCACGACCAGGACGTCCTCGTGCTGAGCGATGCCGGGATGCCGACCGTGAGCGATCCGGGGTACGGGCTCGTCGCCGCCGCGGCGGCGGCCGGTGTGCGGGTGACGGTGATCCCGGGCCCGAGCGCCGTGCTGTCCGCGCTCGCCGTGTCCGGCCTGCCCACCGACCGGTTCACGTTCGAGGGTTTCCTGCCGCGCAAGCCCGGCGAGCGCCGCGGGGCGCTGCGGAGCCTCGCCGCCGAGCGCCGCACGATGGTCTTCTTCGAGTCGCCCACGCGGGTGGCGGCATCCCTGTCCGACATGGCCGCGGCCTTCGGCGCCGACCGGCGCGTGGCCGTCTGCCGAGAACTCACGAAGCTCTACGAAGAAGTCGCGCGTGGCACCGCCGCCGAGCTCGCCGAGTGGGCGTCCGACGGCGTGCGCGGCGAGATCGTGGTCGTGGTCGAAGGGGCGCCGGCCGAGCAGGTCGCGTTCCCCGACGCGGTCACGCAGGTGCTCGACCTCGTCCGCGACGGCACGCGCCTGAAGGATGCCGCCGGCGAGGTCTCGGCGCACACCGGGCACTCGTCGCGGGAGCTGTACCAGGCGGCACTCGCGGTCAAGGGCTGACAGTGTTACCGAACGACCCCATGGTCGGGCCCGGGAGCGCCCTCCGGTCACACGGGCGGGTCACGGCATCCCGCCGAATTAGACTGCTCGGGTGACTTCCGGCGAATCCTTCTACATCACGACGCCGATCTACTATCCGAGTGACGTGCCCCACATCGGGCACGGATACACGACGGTGGCGGTCGACGCCCTTGCACGCTGGCACCGCCAGGCGGGCGATGACACCTGGATGCTGACCGGCACCGACGAGCACGGCCAGAAGATGCTGCGCGCCGCCGCGGCGAACGGCGTCACGCCGCAGGAATGGGTCGACAAGCTCGTCACCGAGTCGTGGTTCCCGCTTCTCGAGACGCTCGACGTCTCGAACGACGACTTCATCCGCACGACGCAGCCCCGGCACGAGGAGCGCGTCAAGCAGTTCGTGCAGGCGATCTACGACCGCGGCTACATCTACGCCGGCGAGTACGAGGCGCTGTACTGCGTCG
>CAYOQY010000108.1:0-7954 GCA_964406225.1 uncultured Microbacterium sp. | reverse complement strand
CCCTCCATGATGGCGACGAGTTCGGGGCCGTGCGATTCGCCGGCCGTGAGCACGCGGAGCATTGTCCTAGTCTCCCATGACGGCCGAGGTCCTACTCTCCCGTGACGGCCGCCCGCATGGCGGCGAGCACGGCGGCTTCGTCCTGGAGCGGAGCCTCGGCGTCGCCGGTGACGAACACGCGCACCTGCAGCACGGCCTGATGCAGCAGCATCCCGAGTCCGGAGCTCGCGGGCCGTCCCGCCCGCTCCCACGCGACGGAGAGCACCGTGGGCCAGTGACCGTACACGACGTCCATCAGGGGTCCGCCGGCATCGGCGAGGGCGTCGGCCGCCGTACCGTCGACGAGCGCGTCTCCCGGGAGGGTCGCGATCGTGACGTCGACCGGGGCGAATCGGTGCGTGAACGCAGCGGCGGTGACCGAGACGCCCAGTGTCCGCCCGAGCGTGGAGAGCGGTTCGACGGCCTCGGGCCGGCGTGCGACGACCTCGATTCGGCGGGCACCGAGCTCGGCGAGTGCGACGAGCGCCGACGTGGCCGTGGCGCCCGCGCCGACGATGCGTGCGTGGTCTACGGTGTCGACCCCCTGTTCACCCATCGCGCGGACGATGCCCCCGACGTCGGTGTTGTAGCCCCGGTGCCCCGCCTCGTCGAGCAGCAGGGTGTTCACGGCGCCCGTGAGCTCGGCCCGGCGGTCGCGCGTCGCCGCGGCGGCGAACGCGACACCCTTGAGCGGCATCGTGAGCGACAGTCCCCGCCACCCGGCGTCCAGCGAGGAGAGCTCCGCGGCGAAGGACTCCGCCGTCACACGGCGACGCCCGTACGTCCACTCCAGCCCGAGCACCCGGTAGGCGGCGGCGTGCAGCTGCGGCGAGCGGCTGTGCGCGACAGGGTCGCCCCACACTTCGAGTCGCGAGCGCTCGGGCGTCAGCATCCCGCGTCGGGGTTGTCGGCGCACCATGCGATCCACTGCTCCGTCGCGCGGCTGTGGTCGGCCAGGTTGTTCGTGAAGACCGTCTCCCCCGTGTTGAGGTTCACGGTCACGAAGTACAGCCAGTCGCCGTCCGCCGGATTCATCGCCGCATCGATCGCGGTGTCGCCGGGGTTCGCGATCGGCCCGATCGGCAGTCCCGTCACGACGTACGTGTTCCAGGGATTGTCGTCGTACTGCGCTTCCGCCGAGGTGCTGACCGTGCCGTCGGCCTCGTTGAAGCCGTACTGCGCCGTGGAGTCCATCTGCAGCAGCCCGAAGGTCTCCTGGTTGCCGGGGTCGAGGCGGTTCTCGATCACACGCGAGACCTTGTAGAAGTCCTGCTCGAACCGCGCTTCCTTCTCGATGATCGAGGCGAGCGTGAGGATGCGCTGGCGGTCCTCGACCGGCACCCCCGCATTGTCGAGCGACTGGATCGTGCGATTCACGAGAGTCGCGATCACGTCGGTCGCCGTGACGCCGGGGTCGAACGTATAGGTCGCCGGGAAGAGCCAGCCTTCGAGCGGCTGGCCGCCTGCGGCCACGATCGCCGGGTCGACGGGGACGCCGTACACCGCCGGGTCCGCCACCGCGGCCTGGAACTCCTCGAGCGGGATGCCCGTGCCCTCCGCCAGGAGCGGCAGAGACTGCTCGACCGTGAGGCCTTCGCGCAGCTGTGCGCTGTTCTCCAGCTTGTTCGCGGGGTCCAGCAGCGCGGCGAGCGCCGCTTCGGAGGTCATCTGCTTCTGCAACTGGAAGACGCCGGGCACGAACGGGGGGTTCTGAGCGGTGTCGATCAGGTAGTCGTAGAAGGCATCCGGCGTCTTCGTCACGCCGGCGGCGTACAGGCTCTCGGAGATCGGCGCGCCGGTGTCGCCCGGCGAGATCGTCACGAAGGCTTCGCCGTTGGCCATACCCGCCTCGTAGTCCTTCGGCTCCTCCCAGCCCATGAACTCGCGGATGCGGTCCTCGTACGTGTTCCACACGTAGAGGGTGCCCACGGCGACACCGCCGAGGAGCAGCAGCACGACCCCGAGCGCGATCCATCCCGCGATGCGGCGCTTGCGCTTGTTCTTCTGCGGGGGCAGTTCGCCCAGGCTGTCGGTCGTGTGCTCGCCGGAGAACAGATCCTCCAGGGTCGCGGTCGCCACCGGGCGTGGGGACGGTGCGTCGGCGCCCCGGCTGTACGAGGGGGTCGCTGGGGCGCCGGCCTCGATGAAGGGCCACTCCTCTTCGGAGGTCGACACGGAGCTTGAGCGTGAGGACACGGGGCGTGCGGCCGAGGCGGCGGCCGTCGCGTGAGCGGATGCCGAAGCGGCGACGGGGATCGCGGGCGCGGCCGGGTCGACCGACGGCGCAGTCGCCGCGCCACCCTGGCGCGATGCGGCTTCGCGGGCTTCGCGCCGGGAGAGCGGCGCGGTCTGATTCGATCCCGTTCCGTTCGAGACGTCCTCGGAGGCCGGGCGCTCCGACCCCGACGGGATCGGCGCCGCAACGGGGCGGGGGGCTGTGTTCTCGGCCGTTCCGCGGGAGCCTTCGCCCGTCGAACGTCGATCGCGCGGATCCGGGAGCTTGCCGAACAGATCCGCGAACGGATCGTCGAACGGCGACGTGGGGTCGGGCATGTCAGGCGGGCTCCTGGGCCGGGGGGACGGGTGATCCGGCGGGCCGTCCGGTGCTCTTCTCGACATCGAGGGCTTGCTGGAGCAGAACGACGGCCGCGACCTGGTCAACAATGCTACGAGAAGAACGCTGTGATCTGCCCGAATCGCGCAGAACCGCGTGCGCCGACACCGTGCTCAGGCGTTCGTCGACGAGGCGCACGGGCACAGCGGATGCCGTGGCCAGGGCGGTCGCGAACGCGCGGGCATCCGTCGTCGAGGCGGTGTCCTCGCCGCGCATGTTCAGGGGCAGGCCGACCAGGATCTCGCTCGCGTCGTACTCCCCCGCAAGGGCGATGAGACGGCCGATCGACGCGTCGTCGCGCGGCACTGTCTCGACCGGTGTCGCGAGGAGCCCGTCGGGATCGCAGCGGGCCACGCCGATGCGCGCACGCCCCACATCCACTCCGAGGCGGATGCCTCGCCGGAAGCCGGTCACCGCGCGCCGAGCGCATCCTTCACGGCGCTGAGCGCGGCGGGCATGGCTGAGGCGTCCGTGCCGCCGCCCTGGGCGACGTCGTCGCGGCCACCGCCGCCGCCGCCGAGCGCGGTCGCGGCGGCCTTGGCGAGCACTCCCGCGCGGGCGCCGGCGCTGCGCGCCGCGTCGTTCGTCGCGACGATCACGACGGGTCGGCCGCCGACCTCGGCGCCGATCGCGACGACCGCGGCATCCGACCCGAGCCGGTCGCGCACCCCCAGGGTGAGCGAGCGGACGTCGTCGGCGGACGAGGCCGATCCGATCGATTCGGCGACCACGCGGTGCGGTCCCACGGTGACCGCATTCGCCGCCAGCGCGGGGATCCGGTCGGTGAGCGCGCGCGCTTCGAAGGCGGCGATCTTCTTCTCGGCGGCCTTCAGGCTCGCCGCGAGGTCGGCGACCCGGGCGGGCAGCTGGTCGCGGGGCGTCTTGAGCGCCGCGGTGAGCTGCGAGACGATCGCCCGCTCCGCCGCGAGCTCGCGGAAGGCGTCGAGGCCGACGAGCGCCTCGACGCGGCGGTTGGAGGCGCCGACCGAGGATTCGCCGACGAGGTTGACGAGCCCGATCTCGGCGCTCGAGGAGACATGGGTGCCGGCGCAGAGCTCGCGCGACCACGGTCCGCCGATGTCGACCATGCGCACGGTGTCGCCGTACTTCTCGCCGAACAGGGCCATCGCGCCGAGGGATTTCGCCTCGTCGAGCGAGAGCACCCGCGTCGTGACCTCGAGGTTGTCGTGCACCGCGTTGTTCGCGATCTCCTCGATCTCGGTGCGGGTCTCGGGTGAGAGCGCCTGACCCCACGTGAAGTCGAGGCGCATGTAACCGGCTCGGTTGAGGGATCCGGCCTGCGTCGCGCTCTTGCCGAGCGTGTCGCGCAGCGCCGCGTGCACGAGGTGGGTCGCGGAGTGCGCCTGACGTGCGGCACGCCGGTTCACGGCATCCACGACGGAGGTCGCCGGCTGACCGACGCCCACTTCTCCTGAGGTCACCTCGACCGTGTGGCTGATCAGGCCCGGGACCGGCTTCTGCACGTCGAGGACGTCGAGCTCGTAGCCGGGGCCGACGATGATGCCCTTGTCGGCGACCTGGCCGCCGGACTCGGCGTACAGGGCGGTGTCGGCGAGGATCACCTCCGCGATCTGACCGGTCGTCGCGCGGTCGACCGACACGCCGTCCACGAGAAGTCCGAGCACGGTCGACTCGGTCTCGAGGTCGGTGTACCCGGTGAAGACCGTCTCGCCGTGGGCGCGGAAGTCGCGGTAGACGCTCGTGTCGGCCAGCGCGCGCTTGCGCGAGCGGGCGTCCTCCTTCGCGCGGGTCCGCTGCTCGAGCATGAGCGTGTCGAACGCGGCGCGGTCGACCGTGAGGCCGGCCTCCTCGGCGATCTCGAGGGTCAGGTCGATCGGGAAGCCGTACGTGTCGTGCAGCAGGAACGCCTCGGCGCCCGGGATCGTGGTGCCGCCGGACTTCTTCGTCTGCGCGACCGAGAGGTCCAGCGTGGTCGTCCCCGCGGCGAGCGTGCGCAGGAACGTCTCCTCCTCGGCGATCGCGTACGCCGACAGGCGCGCGTACTCGGTCTCGAGCTCGGGGTACACGGCCTTCATCGCGTCGCGCGACGCCGCGAAGAGCTCGGGGAACGTGGGCCCGTCGACACCCAGCAGTCGCATCGAGCGGATGCCGCGCCGCATGAGCCGGCGGAGGATGTACCCGCGGCCCTCGTTCGACGGCGTGACGCCGTCCGAGAGGAGCATGAGGGACGAGCGCACGTGATCGGCGATGATGCGCATGCGGACGTCGTCGGCATGGTCGGCACCGTACCGGCGTCCGCTCAGCTGGGCGGCCAGGTCGAGGACGGGACGGACCTGATCCGTCTCGTACATGTTCTGCACGCCCTGCTTGATGAACGCGATGCGCTCCAGGCCCATGCCCGTGTCGATGTTCTTCTGCGGCAGTTCGCCGACGATGCGGAAGTCGTACTTCGAGGTGACGTCGTCGATCGCGTACTGCATGAACACGAGGTTCCAGATCTCCACGTACCGGTCGTCGTCGGTCGCAGGACCGCCGTCGACCCCGTACGCGGGCCCCTGGTCGAAGAAGATCTCGGAGCAGGGGCCGGCCGGCCCGGGAAGCCCGGTGCTCCAGTAGTTCGTATCCTTGTCGAGCCGCTGGATGCGCTCTTCGGGGAGACCGGCGATCTTGCGCCAGAGGTCGAACGCCTCGTCGTCCTCCTTGTAGACCGTGACCCAGAGGTCCTTCGGGTCGAACCCGAGTCCGCCGTCCGCCTCCGACGTGGTGAGCAGCTCCCACGCGTACGTGATGGCGCCTTCTTTGAAGTAGTCGCCGAACGACCAGTTGCCGAGCATCTGGAAGAACGTGCCGTGCCGAGGCGTCTTGCCGACCTCTTCGATGTCGTTCGTGCGGATGCACTTCTGCACGTCGGCCGCGCGCGGGTACGGCGCAGGCACGTCGCCGCTCAGGTATGGGATGAAGGGGACCATGCCGGCGACCGTGAACAGGAGCGCGGGGTCGTCCGTGACGAGCGAGGCCGACGGGACGATGGTGTGGTCGCGCTTCTCGAAGTAGCGCAGGAAGCGGTCAGCCAGTTCGGCGGTCTGCATGGGAGTCCTCGAAAAAGGACGGTGTCCCGCAGGACACCGCCGGACGGATGGGTCAGTCGGTGAGCTTCCGGGCGGCGGAGGTCGCCGTGTCGGCGGCGGTCTCCAGCGCGTCCGCGGCGGTGCTGCGGGCCGCGTCGACGGCCTCGCCCGCGGCGGACTTCGCCGAGTCGACGAGCCCCGACATCCGTGCCTCCTGCTCGCGGTAGGCGTCGCCGATCCGGTCGGTGAACTCCGTGATGCGGGCGTCGACGTCGGCGAGCACCTCGTGCCCGCGCGGGTCCTTGTTCATCAGGTGGGCGGCCACGAAACCGCCGATCACGCCGAGCAGGAACCACAGAAGGCTCTTCATCTCACCACTTCCTCTGCCGCGGGGGCGCGGCATCCCTTCATCGTAGCCGCGAACGCGAAAGGGCGCCGGGGTGACCCCGGCGCCCTTTCGGCGATCGCTCTCCGCGCTATCGCGCGGCGTAGTACTCAACGACGAGCTGCACGTCGCCGGTCACGGGGACCTCGGCGCGCTTCGGGCGGCGCACGAGCTTCGCCTGCAGCGTCGAGAGGTCGACCTCGAGGTAGCCCGGAACCGGGGGCAGGACCTCGGCGTGACCGCCGGCGGCCGCGACCTGGAAGGGCTCGGTGCCCTGGCTCTTGGTCTTGACGTGGATGAGCTGACCCGGCTTCACGCGGAACGACGGGCGGTCGACGGTCTGGCCGTCCACGAGGATGTGACGGTGCACGACGAGCTGGCGAGCCTGGGCCGTGGTGCGGGCGAAGCCGGCGCGCAGCACGAGCGCGTCCAGGCGCATCTCGAGGAGCTCGACCAGGTTCTCACCGGTCAGACCCTGGGTGCGACGGGCCTCGTTGAACGTGTTGCGCATCTGCTTCTCGCGGATGCCGTACTGCTCGCGCAGACGCTGCTTCTCGCGCAGACGGACGGCGTAGTCGCTGTCCTGCTTGCGCTTGGTGCGGCCGTGCTCACCCGGAGCGTACGGACGCTTCTCGAGGTACTTGGCGGCCTTGGGCGTCAGCGGGATGCCGAGCGCGCGGGAGAGGCGGACCTTACGGCGGTCCTGGGACTTCGTGGGCACGGATGTGTCCTTCCAAACGACATGGCCGCGTCTCTCGCGGCTCATGGACGTATCTCCCGCCCGGCCCTCGAGGCGCGCACGTCGGGGTGCACCTGAGGTGTGATGGGGGAAGGAGATACCCGAAAACGATGTTTCGAGCCGGTCAAGCTTAGCAGATCGGCCGCTCGGTCTTCGGCCAGGCCGACGATCGCCTGATCGTGGTCAGCGCCCGAGGATGCGGCGGATCTTCTCCAGGCGCGCCTGGACGTCCCGCTCCTGACCGTGGTTCGTCGGTTCGTAGTAGCGCTTCGCAGCCAGCTCGTCGGGCAGGTACTGCTGCGCGACGACGCCGACCTCGGCGTCGTGGGGGTAGCGGTAGCCCTTGCCGTGCCCCAGACGCTTGGCTCCCGGGTAGTGGGCGTCGCGCAGGGGTGGAGGCACGCGTCCGAATCCGCCGGCGCGCACGTCGGCGATCGCCTTGTCGATCGCGACGTAGGCCGCGTTGGACTTCGCGGTCGTGGCGAGGTAGACGGTCGCCTCGGCGAGCGGGATGCGCCCCTCCGGCATCCCGATGAAGGCGACCGCGTCCGCGGCGGCGACCGCGATCAGGAGCGCCTGCGGGTCGGCCAGCCCGATGTCCTCCGAGGCGGAGATCACCAGGCGCCGCGCGATGAATCTCGGATCCTCCCCCGCCTCGATCATCCGCGCCAGATAGTGCAGCGCCGCATCGACGTCGGACCCGCGGATGGACTTGATGAACGCGCTGATGACGTCGTAGTGCTCGTCGCCCTGGCGGTCGTAGCGCAGCAGGGCGCGGTCGACGGCGTTCGCGACGTGCTCCGCGGTGATCTCGGGCGCGGAATCGGCGGCGGTTCCCTCGTCGTCTTCCACGTCCGTCGTGGTGGCGGGCTCGGCGAGGGATGCCGCGGCTTCCAGTGCGGTGAGGGCTCGTCGTGCGTCACCCGAGGCGAGACGCACGAGGGCGTCCCGCGCCTCGGGCAGCAGCGTGACCGCACCCGCGAGCCCGCGGGGATCGGCGAGCGCCCGGTCGAGGAGCATCCCGAGGTCGTCGTCGGTGAGCGGCTGCAGGGTGAGCAGCAGGGAGCGCGAGAGCAGCGGCGAGATCACCGAGAACGACGGATTCTCGGTCGTGGCCGCGATCAGGA
>CAYOQY010000107.1:6359-8103 GCA_964406225.1 uncultured Microbacterium sp. | reverse complement strand
GTCCGCTCATGGCGGAACGTCCCCGTCGTGTCGTGGCTCGCGCATCGTGGCCGGTGCCCGGGGTGCGGGAGGGGGATCTCCGCCCGTCAGCCGGTGATCGAGGCCGTCACCGGCTCGGCGTTCGCGATCATCACGTGGGTCTGGCTCGTCGATCAGCCGCTGCCCGCGACACCGGTGTCGGGCATCGTGATCCTCGTCGCCTTCCTCTACTTCGCAGCCATCGGCATCACACTCACGGCGACCGATCTCGCGACCCATCGACTGCCCAATGCGATCGTGCTGCCGGGGTACGTCATCGGCCCCGCACTTTTCGCGCTGGCGTGCGTGCTCGGCGCGGAATGGGAGGCGCTCCTGCGGGCGCTCGCAGGAATGGTGATCTGCTTCCTCTTCTACGCCGTCATCCGACTGATCCGGCCGGACGGCATGGGCGGGGGAGATGTCAAGCTCGCGGGCGTCATCGGTCTGTTCCTCGGCTGGACCGGTTGGGGAGCGCTGGTCGTCGGTGCGGCGGCTCCGTTCTTCTTGGGCGGCATCTACGGCGTTGCCCTCCTTGTCGCACGGCGCGCGGACCGATCGTCCCAGATTCCCTTCGGCCCGTGGATGATCGGCGGCGCGTGGATCGGCATCGTCGCGGGCGGGGTGATCCTATCCGCGGCCCTATGACCGGGCGCGGAGGGAGTCAAGTCCCCGGCGCGAATCGGCGAGGCGATTAGCCTCGAATCATGGCTGACCTCATCGCGCGCATCACCGCGTGGGCGCTGACGCTCAAACCCGTCCGCGCCTTCCTGCTCTACAGCGAGCACCGCGGGCCCATGCTGGCCGACAGCGTGACTTACCGTGCCCTGTTCAGCGTGTTCGCCGGCGTGCTGCTCGGCTTCTCGATCGCGGGACTCGTGCTGGCCGGCAACCCGCAGGCGCTCGCCGCGCTCACCGACACGGTGGATGCCGCCATCCCGGGCCTCATCGGCCAGGACGGCATCATCGACCCGTCGACAATCGCCTTCGCGAACGGTCTCACGGTCGCGACGGTGTTCTCGATTGTGGGTCTCATCGGCGCGGCCATCGGCGCGATCGGCTCCCTACGCGCGGCCCTGCGATCACTCGCGGGCATGCTCACCGACGACGTCCTGTTCGTCTGGGTTCTCCTGCGCAATCTCCTGATCGCGATCGGCATCGGCGCCGCGTTCCTCGCGGCGGCCGCGATCACGTTCTTCGCCAACGCCGGCATCGGCATCCTGAGCGATTGGCTGGGAACCTCGGGCGAAGGACCACTCACCGTCATCGGCACGCGTGCGGTGTCGATCCTCGTCGTGTTCATCCTGGATGCCGCGGCCATCGCCGTGCTGTTCCGCACGCTCTCGGGCGTCAAGCCGTCCGTGCGCGCGCTGCTGCCCGGCGCGCTCTACGGTGCGGTCGGACTGACGGTGCTGCAGCAGCTCTCGGGTCTGTTCGTCGCCGGAGCCGGGGCCAACCCCCTGCTCGCGACGTTCGCGTCGCTCATCGCTCTGCTGCTGTGGTTCAACCTCTCCGCACAGGTGATCCTCATCGCGAGCGCGTACATCATCACGAGTATGGACGAGGAGAAGGACCGCGTCCGCGCACGCTTCGGGGCTTCGACGTTCGCGCAGCGGCGCGTCCGCCGGGCCGAAGAGGCCGTACGTGTCGCGACCGACGAGCTCGCCGCGGCGCGCGAGGTCGAGGAGAAGGAGCGGACGAATGCCTGAGACGGTTCCCGCATACACCG
>CAYOQY010000107.1:2043-6259 GCA_964406225.1 uncultured Microbacterium sp. | reverse complement strand
GCGCAGGTGCGTGCCGCCGAGAAGCCGCTGCTCGAGGCCGGAGAGCCCCTGATGCACCGCGCCGCCGGCGCGCTTGCCGCCATCGCCCGACGTGAACTCGGCGAGGCGGGTGGCCGCTTGCTCGTGCTCGCGGGCAGTGGTGACAACGGGGGAGACGCGTTGTTCGCCGCAGCGGCGCTCGCCGAGGTCGACGATGTCGAGGTCGATGTGCTGCTCACATCCGACCGGGCGCACGTCGAGGGCCTCGGCGCGGCGATCGCCGCGGGGGCTCGCAAGGTCGACCTGCCCGAAGTCACCGCTGCTGCCGCCGACTACGACCTCGTGCTCGACGGCATCCTCGGCATCTGCGCCTTCGCCGACTCCGCGTTGCGCGGCACCGCGCGCACCGTGGTCGAGGCGCTTCTCCCGGCGGTCGCGTCGGGGAAGCCTCGCGTCATCGCCGTCGATCTGCCGAGCGGCTTGCACCCGGATGCCGGAACCGCCGACGACGCCGTGCTGTCGGCATCCATCACCGTGACGTTCGGTGCGGTCAAGGCGGGAGTGGTCACGGCCGACGGGCCGCGGCTCGCGGGCCGCCTCGTACTCGTCGACATCGGTCTCGGACCGGGCCTGGCGGCCGTCGATCCGGCCGGCGAGGCATCCGTGGACGAGGTGGTCACGGGCTGAACCTCAGCCTTACGTGAAGACCGTGTAAATCCTTTTGCCCGTGGGGTCGCCGATGCAGTGGAAGCGCTTGCAACTCGGTAAGTTCTATCCATGCCCCAAGAGCACACCCTCGCCTCCGCGGACGACTCGTCGTCGCACCCGCTGCACGCCACGCACGCCCTCGCTCTCGCCCCGGTCTCGGCACCGCCCAGCACGGTCGACGGCTTCGTGCGCGAGTTTTTGCAGAACCTGAACTTCAACCGCGGTGTCTCGCTGTCGAACTCCAGCACGACCGACCGCTACTTCGCGCTCGCGTACACGGTGCGCGACTACCTGATGGCGCGCTGGCTCGAAGACCTGCGCCGGCAGCGCGCCACCCAGTCCAAGGGCGTCGCGTACCTCTCCGCGGAGTACCTGCTCGGCCGTCAGCTCGACAACAACCTCCTGGCGAGCGGCCTCACCGACATCGCGACCGATGCTCTCGCCCAGTGCGGTATCGACATCGACGAGTTGCGCGAAGAAGAGGTCGAGCCGGGGCTCGGCAACGGCGGGCTCGGGCGCCTCGCGGCGTGCTTCATCGACTCGCTCGCGACGATGGGTGTGCCGAACACCGGCTACGGCATCCGCTACGAGTACGGCATCTTCCGCCAGACGTTCGTCGACGGCCAGCAGGTCGAGCAGCCCGACGCGTGGCTCGCGTACGGCTCGCCGTGGGAGTTCCCGCACCCCGAGGCCGCGCAGACGATCTCGTTCGGCGGCCACACCGAGACGTACGACGACGAGGGCGTCGAGCGTTCGCGCTGGATTCCGAGCTGGAACGTGCAGGCGGTGCCCTACAACTACATGGTGCCCGGGTATCAGAACGGGCGCGTCAACACCCTGCGCCTGTGGAGCGCGAAGGCCACGAACTCGTTCGATCTGCGCGTGTTCAACTCGGGCGACTACGAGGAGGCCGTCCGCGCCCAGACGTTCGCGGAGAACATCTCCAAGGTGCTCTACCCCGAGGACTCCACGCGTCAGGGCAAGGAGCTGCGCCTGCAGCAGCAGTACTTCTTCGTGGCGGCATCCATCAAGGACTTCCTCGATGTCACGCTGCCGAACGGCTTCGATCTCGAGAAGCTGCCCGACCGCATCATCTTCCAGCTCAACGACACCCACCCCGTCATCGCGGTGCCCGAGCTCATGCGCGTGCTCGTGGACGAGAAGAAGATGGAGTGGGATGCCGCCTGGGCGATCACGCAGAAGTGCTTCGCGTACACGTGCCACACGCTGCTGCCCGAAGCGCTCGAGGTCTGGCCCGTCGACCTGCTGGGTCAGCTGCTGCCGCGCCACCTCGAGATCATCTACCGCATCAACGACGACTTCCTCGATGAGGTGCGCGAGCGCTACGGCGACGACGAGATGCGCATCCGCGACATGTCGATCATCGGCGAGCACCCCGTGCGCTCGGTGCGCATGGCGTACCTCGCCACGGTCGCGGGCGCGAAGGTCAACGGCGTCGCCGAGCTGCACTCGCAGCTGCTGCGCGACAAGGTGCTGCCCGCGTTCGACGAGTTCTTCCCCGGCAAGTTCACGAACGTCACGAACGGCGTCACGCCGCGGCGGTTCCTGCGCCTGGCGAACCCGACCCTGTCGGGCCTGATCACCGAGGCGCTCGGCTCGGGGTGGGTCACCGATCTCGAGCGCCTGCGCGAGCTCGAATCTCACGCCGAAGACCCCGAGTTCCGCGCGCGGTTCGCCGAGGTCAAGGCCGCGAACAAGCGTCGTCTCAGCCAGGTGCTGCGCGAGCGCGACGGCTTCGAAGTCAGCGACGGGCACATGCTCGACGTGATGGTCAAGCGCCTGCACGAGTACAAGCGGCAGATGCTCAAGGTCCTGCACGTCGTGACGCAGTACGAAGGCATCGTCTCGGGCCGCGTGGCGGCATCCGATGTGCAGCCCCGCACCGCGATCTTCGGAGCCAAGGCGGCGCCCGGCTACGCGATGGCCAAGCACATCATCCACCTGATCAACGCCGTCGGGTCGGTCGTGAACGACGACCCCCGCGTCGAGGGCCGCCTCAAGGTGCTGTTCCCGCCGAACTACAACGTGACGCTCGCCGAGCGCGTGATCCCCGCCGCCGACCTGTCGGAGCAGATCTCGCTCGCGGGCAAGGAGGCCTCGGGCACGGGCAACATGAAGTTCGCCCTCAACGGCGCGCTCACGATCGGCACCGACGACGGCGCGAACGTCGAGATCCGCGAACTCGTGGGCGATGAGAACTTCTTCCTCTTCGGCATGAGCGAGCCCGAGGTCGAGGCGCTCTGGGCCCGCGGGTACAAGCCTGCGGAGTTCTACCAGGCCGACGACGACCTGCGCCGCGCCCTGGACCTCATTGCGTCGGGGGCGTTCTCGGACGGCGACCGTTCGACGTTCGAGCCGATCGTGTCGAACCTGCTGTACGACGACCGGTTCATGGTGCTGGCGGACTACTCGTCGTACATCGCCGAGCAGGCGAAGGTGGATCTCGCCTACGCGGATCAGGATGCCTGGACGCGTTCTGCGATCCTCAACGTCGCGCGCTGCGGGTTCTTCTCTTCGGACCGTTCGATGCGCGACTACATCGAGCGCATCTGGCACACACCGCCGGCCTTCTGAGTCTCTCCCTGCGAGCGGTCGCACGTCGTGCCGCGTCGGAGGGTGCAGGGCGGAGGGGATGCGCAGGATGGAGGGTCGACTCCGGGCTTTCGGTCCTCCGTCTTGAGCATCCCCGGCCGCGTGCGCGGTGTCCCCAGAGCGGCACAATAAACCTGCGTGAGTGCGCGGGCGGCGAGTCTCAGCGCGCGTAGCGCTGCACGAAGTTCTGCAGGATGCGGCTCGGATGCGACACCGGGGCGCGCCGCACCGCGGTGAGCGTCACGTGCAGTTCGTGCGCCGCGAAGTATCCGTGGTCGGCGTATGCGTGGATGCGCGTCGTGATCCCGTCGACGTCGAGCTCCGGGTGGAACTGCGTCGCGTACACGTTCTCGCCGACGCGGAACATCTGCACCGGGCACGCGGGAGAGGACGCGAGCAGGACAGCGGATGCCGGCAGCGAGCTGATCGCCTCCTTGTGGCCCACGAACGCCTCGAAAGAACGGGGGAGCCCGGCCAGGAGCGGGTCGGCGAGGCCGGCATCCGTCATCGTGACGGGCACGATGCTGATCGGCTCGGAGTGCACCCGGTCGATCGTGGCGCCGAGGAACGCGCCGACGGTGCCGACGCCGTAGCAGGCGCCGAGGAACGGGAAGTCGCGGGCGACGACCCGGTCGAGCAGCGCCGCGAACTCGGCCTCGACCCGATGCTGCACGGGCGACTTCTTCTCCGCGGGGTCGGAGGCATTGAAAGGCCCGCCGCCCACGAAGATTCCCGAGAGCTCGTCCAGGTCGAGATCCGGCATCGGCTCCGACTCGAGCCGCACGCGGATGAGCTCCCGCTCGGACAGCCCGGCATACCGCAGGAACAGCGCGTACTCGTCGTCGGCGGGCACGTCTTCGGCCCGGGTGGCGAGCAGCACGAACGGTTTCACTCCGCCAACTTACCCGCCCCGCCG
>CAYOQY010000107.1:0-1943 GCA_964406225.1 uncultured Microbacterium sp. | reverse complement strand
CCCGGGTGGCGAGCAGCACGAACGGTTTCACTCCGCCAACTTACCCGCCCCGCCGGCTCCGCGATGCGACAGGATCGAGGCATGACCGACAGCCGCTCTCGCACCTTCGACTGGTCCGATCCCGCTGAGGCGCTCGTGCAGGCACGCAGCGCCGGTACCGGGCTCGAAGCTCTGCAGGCCATGATCGACGGCGAGATCCCGCCACCTCCGATCTCGCGCCTCATGGGCTTCACTCTCGTCGAGGTCGGCGAAGGATATGCCGAGTTCGCGTGCGAGCCGGCAGAGTTCCACTACAACCCGATCGGCGCGGTGCACGGCGGGCTGGCGTGCACGCTCCTCGATTCGGCCTTGGGATGTGCGGGCCACACGACCCTGCCCGCGGGTGTCGGTTACACGTCGGTCGACCTGAACGTCCGGTATCTGCGACCGATCACGCACGCGTCGGGGCTTCTTCGCGCGAAGGGTCGCGTCGTGAAGCCCGGCCGGAGGGTCATCTTCACCGAGGGCGAGGTGACGGATGCCGCCGGCCGGGTCGTCGCGTCGGCGACGAGTTCGCTGCTGGTGCTCGCGCCGCCCGAGTAGCCGGACCGGGCGACCTCCGGGCCTTCGGGAGAACCAGGACTAGGCTGGACGCATGGCTATCGCACGTCTGCACGGCGGCCCCCTCGATGGGCAGCTCCTCCCGCTCGAAGACCCTCAGCTCGACAAACTCATCGTCCCCTACAGCGAGACGCAGGTCGTGTACGAGCGCAAGGGCAGCCTCGAGAACACGGGTGAGGGCGACGGCCCGACCGAGGCGGAGTTCTGGTTCATCGAGTCGCAGGACGAGATCGACCCGTACAGCGACTCCGCGCGTGAGCGCCGCTGACCCTTCTGCACAATCCGAGCCGTCTCGCTCCGTCGAGGTGGAGCTCAAGTTCGACGCGGACGAGCAGACCCCGCTGCCTGACTGGTCCCTTTTGCCCGGAGTGGCGTCGATCGACGCACCCGAGCTGCGTGAACTCGATGCGCGGTACTACGACACGGCCGAGTTCGCGCTGGCGTCGGCCGGCTACGCGCTGCGCCGGAGGCGCGGGGGACCCGACGAGGGCTGGCACGTCAAGGGCCCGCGCATCGGCGGCGGTCGTGTCGAGCTCGGCTGGCCGCTCGGTGACCCGGACGACGAACGGGTTCCGGATGCCGTCCGCGACGCGATCGCGGCCGTGACGGAGGACGAGCTGCGGCTCATCGCGCGCATCCTCAACACGCGCACCGCCTACGCGATGCGCTCCGCCGACGGACAGCTCGTGGCGGAATTCGTGGACGACCACGTCACCGCGACCGACGTTGGCGCCGGGGCGGTGCGCGCCTGGCGTGAGTGGGAGGTCGAGCTCGGCCCGGCGGCCTCCGCCGACCCGCGCGCGTTCTTCGCCGCCGTCGAAGAGGCGGTCCACGCCGCCGGCGGTCGAGCCGCGGCATCCGCCTCGAAGCTCGCCCGCGCTCTCGGCTACTGACCGACAGCGCCGCGGGGCCGACCGACGCCCCGTGCGCGGTGGCCGACCGCGTCGGTCGAACCTGTGCCCGCCGCCCGCTCAGTGGACAGTGGATGCCGTCACCCTGGTGCCGGACCGACGAGAAGTGCCCACCGAATCGCCGCGATGCGGCTCCGGTGGGCACTCCTCGTCGCGCGGAACACGCGCGGTGGCCGATTCCGCCCACTGAGCGTGGGCGGGGCTCGACTCACATGTTGATCATGTGGCCGACGAGACCGTGGAACGCCTCCTGCACGGCTTCCGACAGCGTCGGGTGCGTGTGCACGTTGCGCGCCGCCTCGAGGGCCGTGAGGTCCCACTTCTGCGCGAGTGTGAGCTCCGGCAGCAGCTCCGACACGTCGGGGCCGATCAGGTGCCCGCCGAGCAGCTCGAGGTGCTCGCCGTCGGCGATGAGCTTGACGAAGCCGATGG
>CAYOQY010000106.1:0-8322 GCA_964406225.1 uncultured Microbacterium sp. | reverse complement strand
CGATCGACATCCGCGAGACCGTCGGGCGCTACGGGCGCCTCGTGATCGAGCGGAATGAGGAGGGCGAGCTGCTCCTCACGGCGAAGGACACCGCCGTCCTCACCGAGGTGTCGCGCAACAAGCGCATCCAGCCGCTGCTGGTGGGGCATCCCACCCCCGAGTCGTTCGTGATCGACGCGTGGGCGCGCGGGCACATCAAGCAGGAGCTCCTGAAGATCGGCTGGCCGGCCGAAGACCTCGCGGGGTACACGCCGGGCACGCCGCATCCGATCGACCTCGCCGAGGACGGCTGGACCCTGCGCCCCTATCAGCGCAAGGCCGTCGACATCTTCACCGAGGGCGGCTCGGGCGTCGTCGTGCTGCCCTGCGGCGCCGGCAAGACGCTCGTCGGCGCCGCAGCGATGGCCGACACGAAGACCACGACCCTCATCCTCGTGACGAACACCGTGAGCGCCCGCCAGTGGCGCGACGAGCTGCTCAAGCGCACGTCGCTCACGCCCGAGGAGATCGGCGAGTACTCCGGGCAGGTCAAAGAGGTCAAGCCCGTCACGATCGCGACGTACCAGATCCTCACCGCCAAGCGCGGCGGACAGTACGCCCACCTCGCGCTCCTCGACGCGCTCGACTGGGGCCTCATCGTCTACGACGAGGTGCACCTGCTGCCCGCGCCGGTCTTCAAGCTCACCGCCGACCTGCAGGCCCGACGCCGGCTCGGACTCACCGCGACACTCGTCCGCGAGGACGGTCGCGAGGGCGATGTCTTCAGCCTCATCGGACCCAAGCGCTTCGACGCGCCGTGGAAGGAGATCGAGGCGCAGGGCTTCATCTCCCCCGCCGCGTGCTACGAGGTGCGCGTCGACCTGCCCGCCGACGAGCGGCTCGAGTACGCCGCCGCGGCCGACGACGAGCGCTACCGCCTCGCCGCCACCGCGAACGCGAAGATCGACGTCGTGCGCCGGCTCGTCGAGCGGCACAAGGGCGAGCGCATCCTCGTGATCGGGCAGTACCTCGACCAGATCGACATCATCTCCGAAGCGCTCGATGCGCCGCAGATCACCGGGGCGACCCCGGTCGACGAGCGCGAGGAGCTGTACCAGGCGTTCCGGGTCGGCGAGATCTCGCTGCTCGTGGTGTCGAAGGTGGCGAACTTCTCGATCGACCTGCCAGAGGCCTCGGTCGCGATCCAGGTCTCGGGCTCGTTCGGCTCGCGCCAGGAGGAGGCCCAGCGCCTCGGACGCCTGCTGCGCCCGAAGGAGTCCGGCCACACCGCGAGCTTCTACACTCTGATCGCGCGCGACACCGTGGATCAGGATTTCGCTCAGAACCGCCAGCGCTTCCTCGCCGAGCAGGGTTACAGCTACACCATCCTGGACGCCGACCGCATCGCCGCCTGAGCTCGAGACACAGCTCTCGGACGCCGACCGCATCGCCGCCTGAGCCCGAGACCACAGCTCTCGGACGCCGACCGCGTCGCCGCCTGAGCCGCGGCATCCCGAGCGCGACGTCGGAGCGCACGTGCGACATGCCGTGGATGGATGCAGGAGACCCGGCGTGTCGGCGACGAGCTCCGATTCTGTGCACACGCGTGCGCCCTGACGTAGGTCAGAACCGTGCGAAGAAGTCCCGGATCGCAGCCTCCACGGCCGCGGGGTTGTCGTCGGTCATGAAGTGCGCCGCGTCGGGGATGCCGACGATCTCGACGTGATCCGCGAACCGCGTGGTGTCGCCGCACTGCTCACGGACGAACGTCGCATTGAGGGGCTTGTCGGCGTCGCCGAGCGCGTAGAGCGTCGGCACAGTGAGGCGGGCTCTGCGGTACGAGCCGCCCGCCATGCGCGGCATCTCGGAGAAGACGAGCCACCGGTAGACCTCGTTGATCGCGGCATCGATGTCGGGACGCACCTGCGGCGCCAGATACGTCGCGGCCGTCTCGTCCGGAAGCGGGCGCACCACGTACGGCGGGTCGAAGACGTGCGCGAGCGACCGCCCGCGCCGATGGAACAGCAGGGGCGGGATGTGCCGCATCGCGGGCAGCATCGCGAGGCTGATCGGCATGAAGGGCGGTGGCACCGCGAGGACCACCATCGCGCTCACCCGCTCCGGGGCGGTGTAGGCGAGGTGGGCCGCGGTGAGCGCGCCCATGTCGTGTGCGACCACGCGGGCGCGCTCGACACCGAGCGCGTCGAGGACCGCGCACAGGTCGTCGGTCTGCGTCATCCGACCCATGCCCGGCGCGTCCGCCCGCGTCCACCCGAAACCGCGCAGATCGGGACAGATCACCCGGTGATCCTTCGCAAGTCCGGCGCCGACCTCGCGCCACTGCCACCAGTGCTGCGGCAGGCCGTGCAGCATCACGATCGGCTCGCCCTGGCCCGCGATCGCGACGTGCGTCCGCAGCCCCGGCGTCTCGATGTATTCGTGCGTGAACCCCGGCACGTCGGGCATCGCGGGCATGTCGACCGCGGAGGTGCGAACTGCTCTCTCGTCGTCCATGGCCCACACGATACTACTTTCGTAGTACCGTGTCACTACGTTGATAGTAAACCGGCCGATCCTAGGGTGAGCACATGGCCCGCACCCGCACGCGCGCCCTCGAGGCGGCACTGGAACTCGTCGGCGAAGGGGGCATCCGCGCGCTCACCCACGCGCGGGTGGACGAGCGCGCCGGTCTGCCGAAGGGCTCGACCTCGAACTGGTTCCGCACGCGCGATGCGCTCGTCTCGGGACTCGTCACCTGGCTCGCTGAAAGCGAGCGCGCCGAAATGGCGTCCTCCGAGATGCCCCCCGTCGACACACCGGAACAGCTCGTCGAGGCGTGGACCGGCCTCATCGCGCTGCTGACCGGGCCCGCGATCGCACGCACCAGGGCCCGCTACTCGCTCTTCCTCGAGGGCGCCGGCGATCCCGAGCTCCTCGCTCCCCTGCTCGAGCAGCGGCGGGTCTACGTCGAATGGACGACCGCGCTGCTCGCCCGCGTCGGTGCACACTCGCCCGACGACGCCGTGAAGTCCCTGATGGCCACGGCAGACGGCCTCATGCTGCACCGGGTGACCGTCGATCCGGACGCCGAGATCCGCCCGGTCATCGAGCGCGCGGTGCGCGCATGCCTGGAGTGATCAGCGTTCGACGGGCGGTGGAGGCGGGGCGACTCCGAACGGCTCAATGGACGGCGTCGGGACCACTCCGACCGTCGCGACCGTGACGCCGGGCGCCACAGGCTCGGCATCCCGGATCACGAGCACCCGCGGCAGGCGCGCGCGGCGCATGAGCACCTCGACACCCGCGACGTAGACACCCACAAGCACCGCCGACCAGATGAAGCTCACGACGCCGGGCGAGGACGCGTTGACGTCGCTGAGCCCGGCGAGCGCCAGAGTGAACGCCAGCAGGTTGTTCACGACGTGCACGGCGATCGCCGCCTCGAGCCCTCCGGTGCGCCACGTGAGCCAGCCGGCGGCGACCGCGAACACCGCGACACTCGCCTGGCCGAGCGGGTCGTATAGGTGACCGAGGACGAACAGCGGCACGGGCAGGAGGATCGCGAACAGGGGATGCCGCAGCCAGCGGCCGATCGCCTGCTGCAGGTACCCGCGGAACACGTACTCCTCGGCCGCGGCCTGCAGCGGCACGATGAGCAGGAGGACCAGTAGCGTCGCAAGCAGCCACGGGTTGTCCGAGGGCTGCAGCACGTCACCGGCCTCGGCGCTCGGGTCGGCGGGGAGGAGCAGCGAGACCCCGGTGAGGACGGCGGCGGTCACGACGGCGAGCGCGCCGCACAGCAGCATCCACCGCCAGCGGAGCCGGCCTGCCGCCGAGGAGATGAGTCCCACGCGCGGACCGTTCACGATGAGCGACGCGAGCAGATACGCGGGGAGCATGAGCGCGATCGAGCCCAGCAGCACCGCGACCTGCAGCGGGTCCGCCAGGTCGAAGCCCACCGCTTCGCCGCCCACGACCGCGAGCCGGTCGGCGAACGCGGGATCCACGAGTGCGACGACGATGACGCCCACGAGGATCACGGCGAGCATCGCCGCGTACAGCGCGACGCCGAGGAGCCCCACGACGAGCGGGGTCCACCATCCCGAGCGGCGCCGGGCGAAGACGAGGCGGTGGAACGCGAGTCCGCCCTCGCGCGCGTCGGGCGGCAGCGTGGGGCGACGCACCGGTGCGGGCGCGGGCTGGGGCGCCGGTACCGGCGGGGGCGGGAATGCGGGACTCGTGGTCACCCCTCCATGATCCCCCGGCCGGGGACACGCAGCGCCACCCGGGTCACTGCGTGCTCGCGGATCGGTGCCGCTCCGAGCGATATCCAGGCGCCGCATGGGATCCTTCGCCATACTGAACCCATGACCGCACCGCGCATCCTGGTCGTCGACGACGAGCCGAACATCCGCGACCTGCTCATCACGAGCCTCAGATTCGCCGGATTCCAGGTCAGGGCCGTCTCCAACGGCGCCCAGACCATCTCGGCCGTCCTCGAGGAGGAGCCCGACCTCATCATCCTCGACGTGATGCTGCCCGACATGAACGGCTTCAGCGTCACCAAGCGCCTGCGGGGTGCCGGTTACACCGCGCCCATCCTCTTCCTCACCGCGAAGGACGAGACCGAAGACAAGATCGCGGGCCTGAACGCCGGTGGCGACGACTACGTCACGAAGCCCTTCAGCCTCGATGAGATCGTGGCCCGCATCCAGGCGATCCTGCGCCGCACGATGCAGGCCGATGAGGAGTCCATCATCCGCGCCGGCGAGCTCACGATGGACCAGGACACGCACGACGTGCTCGTCGGCGAGGCGTCGATCGACCTGAGTCCCACCGAGTTCAAGCTCCTGCGCTACCTCATGCTCAACCCCAACCGCGTGCTGTCGAAGGCGCAGATCCTCGATCACGTGTGGGAGTACGACTTCAACGGCGATGCGGGCATCGTCGAGAGCTACATCTCGTACCTGCGCCGCAAGATCGACCCGCACTCCTCCGAACCCCTCATCCAGACGAAGCGGGGCTTCGGCTACATGCTCAAGGCGGGCAAGACCGCCTGACGCGGTCTCCCCGATCCCATAGCCCGGAACACAGGGGGCCGCCGCTCTGTACGAGAAGCGCCAGAAGAAGACGGATGCGGTCACCCGATGGTGGCGCGGCATCAGCCTGCGCGCCAAGGTGACGAGCGTCACGGTCGCTGTGCTCGCGATCGGCCTCTTCGCGACGGGCGCCGGTGCGACGGTGTTCTTCCGAACCGCGCTCATCGCGAACCTCGAGTCACAGCTGGATCAGCTGGTGCGCACCGACGTCGCGAGCACCCTGATCGACATCAGCGTCACCTCTGACGGGAGGGTCATCTTCTCGGAGAAGGCCGACGCACCGCCGACCGACTACTTCATCGCGATCTATGCGCCCGTCGCTCCGGGCGAGTTCCAGATCAGCGCCGGCGGCTCAGGTGGCCCGGCACCGGACTTCCCGGAGACCTACGCGCTCGAGCAGACCATCACCCGCGGAACGACCCCGTTCTCACTCGAGGACGTCGAAACCGGCGCAAGGTTCCGCGCCAGCGTCGCACCCGTCGAGGTCAGCGGCGTCACCGGGTACTTCACGCAGATGATCGCGCTGCCTCTTGCTCCGGTGAACCAGGCGATCGGGACCTTCCTCGGGATCTACACGATCCTCTCCGTCATCGCGATCATCGGTGGCGCCCTGGTCACTCGGTGGCTGGTCACCTTGGCTTTCCGCAGCCTCGGCCAGGTCGAGTCGACCGCGATGGCGATCTCGGCCGGCGACTTCAGCCAGCGCCTCACCGATATCGAGCCGATGACGACCGAGGTCGGTCGGCTCAAGTCCGCGATCAACGCGATGCTCGGACGCGTGGATGCCGCCCTCTCGCAGCGCGATTCGTCGGTGCGTCAGATGCGCCGGTTCATCGGCGACGCGAGCCATGAGCTGCGGACCCCGCTCGTCACAGTCCGGGGCTACGCGGAGCTGTACCGCATGGGCGCGCTCACCGGCCAGGAGGACGTCGCGCAGGCGATGGACCGCATCGAGGCCGAGGCCAAGCGCATGGGCGTGCTCGTCGAGGACCTGCTCGCCCTCGCCCGGCTCGACGAGCGTCGCGACGTCGTGATCGGTCCGGTCGATCTGCGCCCGATCGCGCGGGATGCCGCCCTCGACGTGCGCGCGACGTCGCCGCTGCGGGCGGTGACCGTGATCGACACGACGACCGTCGAGCCTCCGGCATCCCTCCCGCCCGTGTCGGCGGAAGCCGGAACGGGGAAGACGGAGGATGCCGCGCAGGCCGCACGACGTCGCGGCGGTCCCCCGACCTCGACGGTCGCGCGGGTCGGCGGTGGTGCGCTGTCGCTGCTGCGGCGCAAGCCGCGCCCGGTTCCGGCGGTGTCGGCATCCGGTGCCGTCGAACTGCCGCCGGTGACCCCGATCGAGCCGGCGGCGACCGGCGGGGCGGTGCCTCCGATCGTCCTGGGCGACGAGAACCGCATCCGCCAGGTCGTGGCGAACCTGCTCGGCAACGCGCGGAGGTTCACCGCGGAGGACTCCCCCATCGAGCTGCGGATCGGCGTCGACGCCACCGCGGGGACGGGATGGATCGAGGTCGCCGACCACGGTGAGGGGATCCCCGAGCAGATCCGCGACAAGATCTTCCAGCGGTTCTGGCGGGCCGACACCTCGCGCGCCCGCGAGACCGGCGGAACGGGCCTCGGCCTGTCGATCGTCGCGTCGATCGTCGAGGCGCTGCACGGCTCTGTGGACGTCGACGAGACTCCGGGCGGCGGGGCGACGTTCCGCGTCTCGCTGCCTCTCGCGCACGGACGCGATGCCGCCGACCACCTGATGATCGAGACGCAGCCGCTCGAGCGGCTCGATCTGTCTCAGGACTGAGCCCGGCGGCTTCCGGCGACTCCTCCCCAGGTACGCCTGGTCTCTCGAGGGTGCACAACCGTGCGCGGCAGCCGGTCGTGGCCTGTGCGCGCCGCCTAGCGTGGGACGCCCATCCCCGAAGCAAGGAGTCCTCATGGCCGTCTTCTCCGTCGACAGCGACGCCGTCCTCGCCACCACCGCCGCCGTGCGCGGCACGATCGACCGGATCCAGGGCGAGACACAGGCGATGCTCACCCAGCTGACGCAGCTGCAGGCGTCGTGGACCGGCAGCGCCGCCGTCGCGTTCCAGACGGTGATCGACCAGTGGCGTGCGACGCAGCGGCAGGTCGAGGACTCGCTCGCGGGCATCAACACCGCCCTCGCCGCCGCCGGGCGCCAGTACGCGGATGCCGAGCAGGCGACGACGAGCCTGTTCCGGTGACGCGGAGAGGACCAACGCAGAAGGGCCCCTCCCGGAGGAGGGGCCCTTCTGTGCGATCTTTGTTGCTGGACGAGATCTCGATACGCGGCTGCGCCGCTACTCGATCTTGACCCGCCCCGCGTCAACGCCGCTGCGCGGCATTGACCCGGGTCGCGTCAAAAGTCCATGCCACCCGTCGGGTCGCCGGCGGGAGCGGCGGCCTTCTCGGGCTTGTCGGCGACGACGGCCTCGGTCGTGAGGAACAGCGCGGCGATCGACGCGGCGTTCTGCAGAGCCGAGCGCGTGACCTTCGCGGGGTCGATGATTCCCTGAGCGAAGAGGTCGCCGTACTCGCCGGTCGCGGCGTTGAGACCGTGACCGGGCTCGAGGTCCGCGACCTTGTTCGCGACGACGCCGGGCTCGAGACCCGCGTTCAGCGCGATCTGCTTCAGGGGCGCTTCGATGGCGACCTTGACGATGTTCGCACCGGTCGCCTCGTCGCCCGAGAGCTCGAGGCCCGCGAACGCGACCTTGCCGGCCTGGATGAGCGCGACGCCACCACCGGGGACGATGCCCTCCTCGACGGCCGCCTTCGCGTTGCGGACGGCGTCCTCGATGCGGTGCTTGCGCTCCTTGAGCTCGACCTCGGTCGCGGCACCGGCCTTGATGACGGCCACGCCGCCGGCCAGCTTCGCGAGGCGCTCCTGCAGCTTCTCGCGGTCGTAGTCGCTGTCGGTGTTGTCGATCTCGCGGCGGATCTGGGTCACGCGACCCTCGATCTGCGCGGCGTCGCCGGCACCCTCGACGATCGTGGTCTCATCCTTGGTGATGATGACCTTGCGGGCACGACCCAGGAGGTCGAGCGTCGCGTTCTCGAGCTTGAGGCCGACCTCTTCGGTGATGACCTGACCACCGGTGAGGATCGCGATGTCCTGCAGCTGCGCCTTGCGACGGTCGCCGAAGCCGGGAGCCTTGACGGCGGCCGACTTGAAGATGCCGCGGATCTTGTTGAGCACGAGAGTCGCGAGCGCCTCGCC
>CAYOQY010000105.1:0-8324 GCA_964406225.1 uncultured Microbacterium sp. | reverse complement strand
ATCGCGATGGCGCAGATCAACGAGCAGCCTCCGCCGCTTCCGGCCACGGTCGCCGAGCCGGTGCAGAACCTCGTGATGGCCATGATCGCGAAGAAGCCGGAAGACCGCCCCGCGTCCGCCGCCGCCGTGGCGCGCGCGGCGACCGCCCTCCGCCGAGGCGACATCGCCGCCGCGGCCGCGGCCGTGCCCGCGATCGTCGCGGGCGGAGCCGCCGCCGACGACGTCACCCAGCTGCTCACGCCCGAGACGGCCGCGGCGACCCGACTGCTCCCCGCCGGCGAGGTCGTCGAGGAGCAGACCGAGACGAAGAAGCGCAGCCCCTGGACCTGGCCGCTCATCGCGCTGATCGTCCTGCTGCTGCTCGTCCTCGGCGGCACGCTGGCGGCGTTCCTGGCGAACCAGGAGCCCGAACCCGAGCCGACCACGTCCTCGGCGACACCGACCGAGACGCCCACGCCGACTCCGACGCCGACGACGACCACGATCGCCGTCGACACGCTCGGGCTCGAGGGGCTGGACTGCACAGAGGCCCAGACGATCGCCCGTGAAGCCGGTGTCGAGGCCGTGGACTGCGTCGGCGGCGACGCCGCACCCACCGCGGACGACGTGAACAAGGTCTACCGCGTGAGCCCGCAGGGCAACATCCCGCCGTCGCAGCTGCTGACCCTCACGTTCTACGTCGATCAGGTCGCCATGCCGGCGCCCGCCGCGCCCAGCATGGCGGGGACCGTGGTCGCCGGCGAGACCGTCCAGGTCTCCTGGCCCGGGTACACGTGCCCGCCCGGAACCGGCTCGGTCAGCGCGTACACGTTCTCGGTGACGAACGGCACGTTCGAGGGCGGCGGGCCGTCGTTCGGTCCGGATCAGCGCAACGCCACGATCCGCGCCGCCGACAGCGCGGGTCAGACGGTCATCGTCACGTACACCGTCACGTGCTCCGGAGGAACGGCGGGTCAGCGCGACTCGGGGCCGTCCGGTGAGGCGACCTCGCTGATCGAACCGGCGCAGCAGCCCGCCCCCGACCCGACCGTGACCCCGTAGCGTGCGGGTGCGTTCGCCGCGCCTGCTGTCGCGGCGGCAGCGCGCCGCGTCGGTTAGGCTGACTGAGTTCCACCCAGGGAGTGACCGTGACAGCTGAGCCGCGCGTGCTTTCGGGGCGCTACCGCGTCGACGAGCTCATCGGACGTGGTGGCATGGCCACGGTCTTCCGGGGGTACGACCTGACGCTCGGGCGGCAGGTCGCGATCAAACTCCTCAAGCGCGATCTCGCCGATGACAACGCGTTCCGCACGCGTTTCCGCCTCGAGGCGCAGGCCGCATCGCGCATGGCGCATCCCACGATCGTCCGCGTCTTCGACGCCGGTGAAGACACGGAGACCAGCCCCGACGGCACGGTGCGGCCGGTTCCCTACATCGTGATGGAGCTCGTCCACGGGCGGCTGCTCAAGGACATCATCGCGTCGGGTCCGGTGCCGGTGGCCGATTCGGTGCGCTACGTCGACGGCATCCTCGAGGCCCTGGAGTATTCGCACCGTGCAGGCGTGGTGCACCGCGACATCAAGCCGGGCAACGTCATGGTGACCGATGCGGGCCAGGTCAAGGTCATGGACTTCGGCATCGCGCGCGCGGTGTCGGACTCCTCGTCGACCGTCGCGGAGACCACCGCGATCATCGGGACCGCCGCCTACTTCTCACCCGAGCAGGCCAAGGGCGAGCCGGTGGATGCCCGTGCCGACGTCTACTCCGCGGGCGTCGTGCTCTACGAACTCCTCGCCGGTCGTCCGCCGTTCCGCGGCGAGTCTCCCGTGGCCGTCGCGTATCAGCACGTGAGCGAGGCGCCGCTGCCGCCGTCCGAGGTCATCGAGACGGTGCCCCGCTCGCTCGACGCCGTCGTTCTGCGCGCCCTCGCGAAGGACCCGTTCCAGCGCTATCAGGACGCCGCGGCGTTCCGTGAGGCGCTCGACGCCACCGTGGACGGCAAGGTGCCCTCCAAGCGGGCCGTCGGTGCGCTCACGAGCGAGCTCTACGGTCCGAATCCGAAGCAGGCCGCCGACACGGCGCGGTCGCTGCGGCAGTTGAGCACCGACACGACGATGAAGCGCACGCAGGCGGGGCCTCCGGTCGCGTGGATCTGGGCCGGCGTGGCCATCCTCGCGGTGCTGCTGATCTCGGTGCTGTTCTGGGTGATATCCATTCGCCCGGGCGGCGAAGTGCCCTCGACGGCGCGGATCGTCCCGGACGTGAGCGGGATGACGTACGAGAGGGCGATCACCGAGATCGGCGAGGCGGACCTGGTGGCCTTCCGTGTCGATGAACCCAACGCCGACGTCGCGGTCGGCAATGTGATCCGCACCGACCCGTCAGGCGGCGAATCCGTGAGCCCCGGGCAGGAGGTGCGCGTCTTCGTGTCGACCGGACAGGAGACGACGACGGTGCCGGTTCTCGAGGGCCTCTCTCAGGAGGCCGCGGTCGCCGCTCTCGAACAGGCGGGCCTCGCGCTGGGGACGGTGACGCCGCGCAACGACCCGGCTCTCGCCGCCGGGACGGTGATCTCCGCCGATCCGGCCGCGGGCGAGACGCTGCCCGTGGGCGCGCCGGTGAACATCGTGGCCGCGACCGGCCGCGTCGTGATCATCGACGTGACCGGCTACACGCTCGAAGCCGCCACCCGCGAACTCGAAGGGCCCGATTCACAGCTCGTCGTCCGCACGGAAGAGGACCCGTCCTGCGCGGCGACCGACCCGCCGATCGTGACGACCCAGTCGATCGCGCCCGGCGAGACGGCGATCTTCTCCGAGGTCGTGCTGCGGTACTGCTCGGGTTCCTGACCTGAGCTCAGCGGCGCGGGTGGAGCCGGGCACCGCGCGCGGCGGCATCCGCGAAGCCGACGGATCCGAGCCAGTTGCCCAGCAGGCGATGGCCACCCTCGGTCAGCACCGACTCGGGATGGAACTGCACGCCGACGATCGCCGCGGACCGGTGGGCGACACCCATGATGACGCCCTCTTCGGTGCGGCTCGTCACGACGAGATCGGCCGGCAGCGTGTCGGGGTCGATCGCGAGTGAGTGATAGCGCGTCGCGGTGAACGGGTCGGGGAGTCCTTCGTAGAGCGGGCTTCCGTCGTGGTGCACGAGCGATGTCATGCCGTGCATGAGCTCGGGGGCGTGCCCGACGGTCGCCCCGAACGCCTCCCCGATCGCCTGGTGACCGAGGCACACACCGAGGAGCGGGATGCCGGTGCGGAACGCCGCCCGCACGACGGCGATCGACGCGCCCGCGTGGGCGGGGTCTCCGGGTCCGGGTGAGACGAGCACGCCGCGGTGGCCCGCGAGGGCGGATGCCGCATCGGCCGCGCTGATCGCGTCGGCCTCGACGAGCCCGGTGTCGGCGCCCAGCTCGTGGAGGTAGCCCACGAGGGTGTGGACGAAGCTGTCGTGATTGTCGACGACGAGGATCGACGCACGCCCGGGGGACGAGCCGCCGCTCACCTCACGGGCTCACTCAACCGTGACCTCCTGCGGGATCAGCAGCTCGCTGATCCAGGGGAACACGAAGAAGAACAGCCCGTACAGCACCGCAGCCAGCAGCACGAGCACGATGAGCAGTCGGAGCCACCAGGGACCGGGGAGCGCACGCCAGAGGGCACCGTACATCAGGCCACCGCTCCGTCGGTGAGGGCCGCGGGCGGTCCGGCCGAGCGCGGGGTGAAGGACTCGAAAACGCCGTAGGCGACGATGCGCTCTGTCATGGCATACATCGGACTGCAGCTGGTCAACGTGATGTACCTCGATCCGGCGGGGGCGTCCGGCACCTGCGGCACGGGAAGGAGGACCTCGACCTCGCTCGGCGTGACGTACTCGAGGGTGCGGAAGCGATACGTGTACCAGCCGCCGGGGGTCTCGACGACGATGGCGTCGCCGAGGCGCAGCTCCGCAATGCGGTTGAAAGGCTTGCCGTACGTGGTGCGGTGCGCCGCGACGGCGAAGTTGCCGACGTCGCCGGGCATCTTGGTTCCCGGGTAGTGGCCGATGCCGATGGGGTCGAGCGTGACCGCGCGGCTGACGCCGCCCGCCATGGGCACCTGGTAGTCGGCGCCGAAGCGCGGGATGTGCATGACGCCGAACACCTCGCCGTCGGCGGGCTCGGGGAGGATGACCGGTTCTGTCGGGGCGGGCTCGGTCGGTTCGGCCGACGTCGACTCCGGTGCCGGCGCCGCGTACTCCGCCTGCCACTCCTGGGCGAGCTCCTGCCCGGCCGCGCTGCGCTGCGCACCGTAGATCAGGTCGCCGATCCAGAGCTGCCAGCCGACGAAGAGGAGGGTGAGGACCCCCGCGGTGATGAGGAGCTCGCCGATGACGCCGAACACCGACACCCGTCGACGGGGGCGCGAAGACCGGGTGGCGGGCGCGCCGTCCACGTTCTCGTCCCTCGCGTCATCCACACGTGGAGTCTAACCAGCACGTGCTGTGCACCCCGTCGACGGACCTCGGGCGCACCGCTCACAGGCAGGGCGAGCTCAGCGGCATCCCGCGGAAGCGGGAGGCTAGAATGTGGGTATGGCACGAACCGGCAATGACGACGATTCCCTCGTGGAGCGCAGCGAAGGCGAAGCAGCACCGAATCCGGTCTGGTTCAAGCCCATCATGATCGGCCTCATGCTCGTCGGCCTGGTCTGGGTGCTCGTCTTCTACCTGAGCGGCATGCAGTACCCGATCCCCGGCATCGACGCGTGGAACCTCGTCATCGGGTTCGGCATCGCGTTCATCGGCTTCCTGATGACCACACGCTGGCGATAGCGTCCCTTCTACCGAGAAAGCCCCGGTTCGCCGGGGCTTTCTGTCGTTCGGGGAGTGTCTACAGAGTTGTCGACAGGTGTGAATTACACGGCTGTCATTCATCCCCAGGTGTGGATGAACCTGTGGATAAGTCGCTCAGAAGAACACGAGCGGCGGCACGAGCAGCAGCGCCAGTAAGACCAGAGCGATCAGCACGAGCAACCCGATCTGAAGTCCGCGCCGGCGCACCGATCGGGTGCGCGCGTAGACGAGGCCGACGAGCGCGCCCACGACGAGACCGCCGACGTGGGCCTGCCACGACACGTTGAAGCCGGGGATGAAGCCGATCGCGAGGTTGATCGCGAGGATGATCGCGATGCCGCCGATGTTCGCGCCGATGTGGCGGCCGATCACGATGAGTGCGCCGAAGAGACCGAAGATCGCGCCGGAAGCGCCGACGACGGGGGTCGTGAACGACAGGAGCGCGACCGCGACCGATCCGCCGAGCGCACTCAGCACGTAGAGCGTGAGGAACCGCCAGCGTCCGAGAAGGGGCTCGAGGCTACGGCCCATGAGCCACAGCGCGAGCATGTTGAGGCCGATGTGCCAGAAACCCGAGTGCACGAGCGCCGCGGTGAGCAGACGCCACGGCTCGAAGGTGCCGGTCAGCTCGGGGTAGAGCGTCGGCGCCCAGAAAGCGAGGGCGTCCTGCACGGTGTCGCCCACTCCGGGGATGAGCCCGACCAGGAATGCGAGCGACGTCACGGCGATGATCGCGTACGTCACGAGCGGGCGGGTGTCACCGACCGCCACCGCGCGCGAACGCGACCATCGCCGTTCCGCCGTGCGCTGCGCGGGCGTCCGCGACGCAGCCTGTTCGGCCAGGCACTCCGGGCAGATCACGCCGACCGCCGCCTGCGTCTGACACTCCGGACAGATGGTGCGCAGGCACCGCTGGCACAGCACGAAGCTCTGACGATCGGGATGCCGATAGCAGAAGTTGGTGCGGTTGCGTGCGAAGTCGGCTGAGCTCACGGGCGAACGGACGCCCTAGACCGAGACGACGTCGATCGAGGTGATCACGACGGGCTCGACCGGGCGGTCGCCGGCCGCGGTCGGCACGTCGCTGATCGTGTCGACGACGGCCTTCGAGTCGTCGTCGGCGACCTCGCCGAAGATCGTGTGCTTGCCCTGCAGCCACTCGGGCCCGCGGCCGCCCTGTCCGGGAACCGTGATGAAGAACTGCGAGCCGTTCGTCCCCTCGGGGCGGCCCGTGATGGCGTTGCGGCGCAGACCGGCGTTCGCCATGGCGAGCTTGTACGGGGCGGTGAACGTGAGCTCGCCGTTGATCTCGTCGTTGAAGTTGTAGCCCGGGCCACCGGTCCCCTGACCGAGCGGGTCGCCGCCCTGGATCATGAAGCCCGAGATGATGCGGTGGAACACGACGTCCTTGTACAGCGGGCCTTCGCCGGGCTTGCCGGTCGCAGGGTGGGTCCAGCTCTTGCTGCCGTCCGCCAGACCGATGAAGTTCGCCACGGTCTGAGGTGCGTGATCGCCGAAGAGGTTCACGACGATGTCGCCGTAGTTGGTGTGCAAAGTCGCTACTGCAGTGTGCTGAGGCATGTCAACCATTGTCTCAGAGTTCGATGGGATTCCTTCCGTCGGGGGTGCCGTCTGGCAAGATGGGACGACGACAAACCCCGGCCTCAGGGAGGGCACAGTGAGCCTCAACCGCAAGCGCAAGAAAGAACTCCGCAAGCTTCAGGTGCAGGCGAACAACCTGTGGGAGTCCCAGCAGGTTCTCGTCAGCGAAGCCGCCGGCATCGCCCGCGAAGCCGGCCGTCAGCTCGGCAACTTCAACCGGGAGCAGGTCATCCCCGGCGTGCAGGCGAGCTACGGCAAGTACGCCGCGCCGTACGTCGACAAGAGCAAGCAGATCTCCAAGCAGCTCCTGTCCGACAAGGTCGTGCCCACGGCGGGTGCCGTGGTCGGCTCCGCCCTGTCGGTGTGGGACGCCGCGAACGACACGCGCTCCCGTCTGGCCGCCGGCAAGGGCTTCGCGCTCCCGGACGCGGCGAAGTACGCCAAGAAGGCGGACAAGTACGGTGCGCAGTACTCGAAGAAGCTCGCCGACAAGCTCGTGATCCTCGACCCGCCCAAGCGCGGGATGGGTGCGGGCGGCGTCATCGCGATCATCCTCGGAGTGGCCGCCGCGGCCGGTGTGCTCTACGCCGCCTGGCAGACGCTCCGCGCCGACGACGAGCTCTGGGTCGCGGACGACCCGCTGCGCGCACCGGATGCGTGATCTCGTTTCCGAAGAGCCCCGCCCCTTGGGTGGGGCTCTTCGGCGTTCGGATAGCGTGAAGGCGTGAGCGACGTCACCGATCCGACCGCGCGGGTACGCGAGGCCGCGTCCGCGCGAGGCCTGACCATCGAGATCCGCGAACGTCCGGCCGCGAACAGCCTTCCCGAAGCCGCCGCCCTGCTCGGCATCCACCCGTCAGGCATCGTGAAGACGCTCGTGGTGAAGCGCAGCGATGACTCGTATCTGTTCGCCCTCGTTCCCGGCGACCGCGCGATCTCCTGGCCGAAGCTGCGCGCGGTCGTGGGGGTCAACAAGCTGCAGCTGCCGGACCCGGCCCGGGCACTGGCCGCGACCGGGTACGAGCGCGGCACGATCGTGCCGCTGGGGAGCACCACCGACTGGCCCGTCTTCGCCGACGAGCGCATCGTCGGTCAGCGCATCGCGATGGGTGCGGGTGCCCACGGATACAGCCTGTTCGTCGATGCCGACGACCTCATCTCGGCGTTCGATGCGACGGTCGCCGACATCTCCCAGGCGACCGAGTGACCCGTCAGTCCCGCGCCGACATCTTCAGGGCGATGTCGACGAGCTTCACCCGCTGAAGCGTCGGAACCCTCTCGAGCGGAAACCATTCGGCACGATCCGTCGAGCCGCCCGTCTCGTGGCGCAGCCGTCCACCGGTGATCCGCGCCCGGTACACGATGCGCAGGGCATGCAGGGGCCCGGTCGCGTCGGGGGTGAGGCGACGACCTGCGGGGATGACCCGTGAATGGATGCCGAGAAGCTCGCCGACCGCCACCCGGTAGCCCGTCTCCTCGCGCACTTCACGGCGCGCGGCGTGCTCGGGATCCTCACCCGCTTCGAGTCCGCCCCCGGGAAGGGTCCAGGCCGCCCGGCGTCCTTCGTTCCAGTGGGCGAGCAGGATGCGATCGTCGGCATCCACGATGACGGCGTAGGCCGCCACCCGCGTGTCCATGCGCTCGACTCTACCCACGAGACGTGCTCGGACCCCGTGGGGGTGACGCGGATCCGTGCGTGAATGACGGAGATGCGCACGATGACGGAGGACTGTGGCCTGCGGCATCCGTCATCCTGCACATCTCCGCAGCGCGGCACCCACCGAGGACGCGCGGCGTGGCGACAGAGGAAATGTCAGAAGCGCCGACCCTTCGGGCCGGCGCTTCTGAGATTGTGGAGCCTAGGAGATTCGAACTCCTGACATCCTGCTTGCAAAGCAGGCGCT
>CAYOQY010000104.1:2877-8354 GCA_964406225.1 uncultured Microbacterium sp. | reverse complement strand
GCGTGCCGATCGAGGAACGCGTACACCTCGTTGTCGTCGACACCCGGGAAGGCGCCGCGGGGGAGCGGCGAGAACATCTGCATGTGCACCCGCGCGCTCGGCCAGGCCTTGCCCTCCCAGCGCTGCGTGACCTCGGCGGGCGGGCGGCGGCAGCAGGACTCGTCGGGGCACGTCGAGACCGCGCGCTTCTGCGTCTCGCGCCCGCGGAACCACTTCGCGTCATCGAAAGGCACGCCGACGGTGATCGAGAACTCCCCGTCCGCCGTCGATCCCGTCTGCGTCGAGCACCAGAAGGTCCCCGCCGGGGTGTCGGTGTACTGGTAGTGCTCCGTCGTGCGGTTCTGCTCCGAGAACGCCGCCCGCGCCGACCATTTGCGGCAGAGGATCTGCCCCTCGACCGAACCGGTCACGTCGTGCGGCAGGGGGAGGTCGTCGTTCTCGTAGACGCGTGAGACGGCCCCCGAGCCGTCGGCGCGGAGGAAGTGCAGACGGATGCCGAGGTGCTTGGTCAGCAGGTTCGTCATGCGCATCCCGGCCGCTTCGTGCGTGACGCCGAACGCGTCGCGGAAGTCCTCGACCGCGAGGTTGCGGTCGCGCTTGGCCTGCGAGAGGAACGCGACCGAGGCAGCCTCGGGCATGAGCGCGCACGCGGCGTAGTAGTTGATCTCGAGGCGCTGGGCGAGGAAGTCGGCGTAGTCGGTCGGACGCTCGTGGCCGAGCAGGCGGTGCGCCATGGCCTGCAGCGCCATCGATCGCAGACCGTGCCCTCCGGGGATGGATGCCGGGGGCAGGTAGATGCGGCCGTTCTCGATGTCGGTGACCGACCGGGCGGAGTGCGGCAGGTCGTTGACGTAGAGCAGTTCGAAGCCGAGCTGCTCGGCCATGATGCTCACGGTGCGGTGCGTGAGGGCGCCGGAGACGTGCCCGGCGGCCTTCAGCTGCTTCTCGGCGAGCTGCTCGATGTCGGCGAGGTAGTTGTCGCGCTCGCGCATCCGCAGCCGCAGCTCGGTATTGGCGCGGCGGGCCTCCTCGGGCGTCGCGATCGCTTCTCGCTCGCGACGCTGCAGCTCGCGGTGCAGCCCCAGGATCGACTCGATCGTCTCGTCCGAGATCCCCTTCGTCACGCGCACGGCCGGGATGCCGAGCTGGCGGAAGACCGAGCTCGCCTGCGCGCGCTCCAACTCGATCTCCAGCGCCGCCCGCCGGTTGGGCGGCTCGGATGAGAGTAGGTCGGTGACTTCCACGCCGGTCTCGCTCGCGATCGCCTGCAACAGCGACAGCTTCGGCTCGCGCTTGCCGTTCTCGATGAGGCTCAGCTGACTGCCCGCGACGCCCACGCGCTCGCCGAGCTCGTCGAGCGTCAGCCCCAGAGAGACCCTCTGGTGACGGATGCGGTGGCCGAGCGTGGACAGTTCGAGGGAGGTCGGCGCCATTCCTTGATGATAGCGAAAGAAACGCAATTCTTGAGATCGGAGATCCCGGAAACTCCTCGGAATGCCTCGCATAGTGGAGGAAGAACACCGATCTGAGCCGATCGAACAGGAGTGATCATGGCCCTTGCCGACATCTTCGCGCGACCCGCCTCTCAGGGCACGCCCCGACCGACACCCATGAGCTCCGTCTACGGCCGTCGGCCTGCCGTCGAAGGTGACGGCATGACGGCACTCATCGCCTGGGTCGACCAGATCGCCGCGCTGACCCAGCCCGACCGCATCCACTGGGTCGACGGGTCGCGCGCCGAGAACGACGCGCTCCTGCGCGAGATGGTCGACGAGGGCAAGATCATCAAGCTCAACCCCGAGTGGCGGCCCGGCTCGTACCTCGCCCGCTCGCACCCCAGCGATGTGGCGCGCACCGAGGGCCGCACGTTCATCGCGTCGGAGCTCGAGGAGGACGCCGGCCCCACGAACAACTGGGTCGCCCCCGCCGAGATCCGCGCGACGATCACGCCCCTGTTCGAGGGCAGCATGCGCGGTCGCACGATGTACGTCGTGCCCTTCTCGATGGGCCCCGTCGGCGGACCGCTCTCGCACATCGGCGTGCAGGTGACCGACAGCGCCTACGCGGTCACTTCGATCGGCATCATGACGCGCGTCGGCACCGAGGTCCTCCGCGAGATCGCCGGGGGAGCGCCGTGGGTCAAGACCGTGCACTCCGTCGGTGCGCCGCTCGCCCCGGGTGAGCAGGACGTCGCGTGGCCGTGCAACGACGAAAAGTACATCGTGCACTTCCCCGACACGCTCGAGGTCTGGTCGTTCGGCTCGGGATACGGCGGCAACGCGATCCTCGCGAAGAAGTGCTTCGCGCTGCGCATCGCCTCCGTCATCGGCCGCGAAGAGGGCTGGCTCGCCGAGCACATGCTCCTCATCCGCGTGATCGACCCCACGGGTCGCGCGTTCCACGTCGCCGCGGCGTTCCCGTCGGCGTGCGGCAAGACCAACCTCGCGATGCTGCGCCCCTCGATCCCGGGCTGGCGCGTGGAGACCCTCGGCGACGACATCGCGTGGCTCCGCCCGGGAGACGACGGACGCCTGTGGGCGATCAACCCCGAGGCCGGCTTCTTCGGCGTCGCCCCGGGAACGGGCGAGTCCACGAACGTCACGGCGGTCGAGACCCTGTGGGGCAACACGATCTTCACGAACGTCGCGCTCCGCCCCGACGGCGACGTCTGGTGGGAGGGACTCACCGACGAGCCGCCCGCACAGCTGACCGACTGGGAGGGCAACCCCTGGACGCCCGACTCGGGTCGCCCCGCCGCGCACCCCAACTCGCGCTTCACCGTCGGCGCCGGCCAGTGCCCGCAGATCGCCGGTGACTGGGAGGCCCCCGAGGGCGTCCCGCTCGACGCCATCCTCTTCGGCGGCCGCCGCGCGACGAACGTCCCGCTCGTCGTCGAGGCGACGGACTGGACGCACGGCGTCTTCATGGGCTCGAACATCTCCTCGGAGCGCACCGCCGCCGCCGAGGGCACGGTCGGCGAGCTGCGCCGCGACCCGTTCGCGATGCTGCCGTTCTGCGGCTACAACATGGCGGACTACTTCGGCCACTGGCTCAAGGTCGGTCAGAAGCTGCGGTTCGACCGGGCGCCCCGCATCTTCCAGGTCAACTGGTTCCGCAAGGCCGCAGACGGACGCTTCCTGTGGCCGGGCTTCGGTGACAATGCCCGCGTGATCGACTGGATCATCCGCCGCATCGACGGCTCGGTCCCCGCGGTCGACAGCCCGATCGGGCGCCTGCCGCGCACGGAGGACCTCAACCTGGACGGCATCGACGTCCCCCAGGAGGACCTGGATGAGCTGTTCGCGATCGACCGCGACTCGTGGCTGCGCGAGGCCGAGCTGACCGAGGAGTTCTACGCGACCTTCGGCGGCCGCATCCCCGCCCCGCTCCAGTCCGAGCTCCAGGCCCTGCGGTACCGCCTCCAGCGCTCCTGACCCGTCGCCGGGAAGGTGGGTTCTGCGCCGAGAAGGTGGGTTCTCCCCCGAGAAGGTGGGTTCTGCGCCGAGAAGGTGGGTTCTCCCCCGAGAAGGTGGGGCACCTTTTCGGCGCGTACCGCACCTTCTCGGCGCGTACCGCACCTTTTCAGCGGATGCGGGGGTGACGGGTCTAGCCCGGGGGCGAAGGTCTCAGACCAGGAGCTGGTGCTTCGCGAGGTCGCGGTAAAGGGGCGTCGAAGCCACGAGCTCCGAGTGCGTGCCCTGACCGACCACCTGTCCGTGATCCAGCACCACGATCCGGTCGCTGTCGACCACGGTCGACAGCCGGTGCGCGATCACGATGAGGGTGCGGCCGGTGGCGACCGCATCGATCGCGTCCCGCATCCGCTGCTCGTTCACGCCGTCCAGTGACGATGTCGACTCGTCCAGCAACAGGATCGGCGGCGCCGCCAGCAGCGCCCGCGCGATCGCGAGACGCTGGCGCTCGCCGCCCGAGAGCATCACACCGTCCTCACCGACAGGCGCCTCGAGCCCCAGTGGGCTGCGCTCGAGGACGTCGGTCAGGTTCACGGCGTGCAGGACGCGCTCGCAGTCGGCATCCGTCGCGTCGGGTGAGCCGAGGCGGAGGTTGTCGGCGATCGTGCCCGCCAGAGTCGGCGCATCCTGCTCGACGTACCCGAACTGCGCGCGCAGCTCGTCGCGGCCGAGCGTGCGGATGTCGCGGCCCCCGAGCTCGATCGCCCCGCCCGTCGGGTCGTAGAACCGCTCGATGAGCGAGAGGATCGTGCTCTTGCCCGCTCCGCTCGGCCCCACGAGCGCCACCCGCGACCCGCGCGGCACCTCGAACGTGACGCCGCGCAGCACGTCGCGCTCGGGCTCCACCGCCGCTTCGCTCGCCGGACGCTCCAGGTGGACCTGCTCGAGGACGGCGCGGGCCTCCTTCGCGGCCGCCTCGCGCGCGGCGATCACGTTCTCGGGATAGCGGAACCGCACGTCGCGGAACGCTATCGCCGGGGCGGAATCGGATGCCGGTGCCTCGGCATCCGTCGCCGCAATCGTCGCGGCGGTGCGGGCGTCGTCCTGGTCTTCGGTCGGCAGGTCGAGCACCTCCTGGATGCGGCCGAGCGCTCCGAGGGCCTGGTTCACGGAGGTGATCGCCCCGAACGTCGAACCCAGCGGCGCGATCAGGAGGAACAGGAAGAGGATGAAGGTCACGAGCGAGGCGATGCCGATCGCGCCCGAAGCCACGCGGAATCCGCCCACGCCGAGGACGACGAGCAGCGACACCTGCAGCGCGATGCCGGCGACCGGCACCACGAGCGCCGAGACCTTCGCGATGCGGACGCCCACCGCGTAGGCCTCGGTCGCGAGGTCCGAGACCGACGCGATCTCGCGCTCGGTCGCCCCCGCGGCCCGCACGGTCCGGATCGAGCCGACGGCGCGCTCCACGCCCGACGCGAGCTCGCCGACCTTGACCTGCTGCTCGGTCGACGCGGTGCGGATGCGACCGCTCAAGAGCACGACCACGACGACGGACACGCCGATCACCACGACGATCAGCGCCAGGAGGATCGGGTCGATCACGGCCATCGCGACCAGGGCGCCGACGAAGATGAGCGAATTGCCGACGGCATCCGCGAGGCCCTGCGTGAGCACGGCGTACAGGAGGGTCGTGTCCGTGCCGACGCGCGAGACCAGGTCGCCCGTGCGGCGGGCGTCGAACTCGCTGATCGGCAGGCGGAAGATCCGCGCGATGAGCTTGCGGCGACTGGAGTAGACGACCGCGGTGCCCGTGCGCTGCAGCAGGTAGTGCTGATAGCCGTTGATCACGGAGGCCACGACGACCAGGGCGATGAGCACCCAGACGATCACGCCCAGGGTGTCGCCCTGCTGGACGCGCTCGATCACAGCACCCACCAGCAGCGGCTGGGCGAGTGTGGCAAGGGCTCCGAGCACGCTGAGGACGGCGATGACCACGAGGATCGGCTTGTGCTCGAAGATGAACGGCAGCAGCTGCCGAAAGGTCGCGCGAGGACCCTC
>CAYOQY010000104.1:0-2777 GCA_964406225.1 uncultured Microbacterium sp. | reverse complement strand
CGCCGCGGGTAGGGTTGTCCGGTGCCTGCCCCAGTGATCGATGCGAAGAACCTCGTCAAGTCCTATCCGGTGAAGGGAAAGCCGGACTTCGTGGCGGTGGACGGGCTGTCGTTCGAGGTTGCTCCGGGGGAGTCGTTCGGCCTCCTCGGCCCGAACGGTGCGGGCAAGTCCACGACGATGAAGATGATCGGCGCGGTCTCGACCCGCACGAGCGGCGACCTCGAGATCCTCGGCCTCGATCCCGATCGGTACGGCCCCGAGATCCGCTCCCGCCTGGGGGTCGTACCCCAGCAGGACAACCTCGACGGCGAGCTCAACGCGCGCGAGAACCTCTACATCTACGGACGCTACTTCGGCCTGCCCGGCGCGGTGTGCGCGCAGAAGGCCGATGAACTCCTCGCGTTCGCCGCGCTCGAAGACAAGGCGAAGAGCAAGGTCGACCAGCTCTCCGGCGGCATGAAGCGCCGCCTGACGATCGCGCGCGGACTCATCAACGATCCGCGCATCCTGCTGCTCGACGAGCCGACCACGGGCCTGGACCCGCAGGCCCGCCACGTGCTGTGGGACCGCCTCTTCCGCCTGAAGGAGCGCGGCACGACCCTGCTCCTGACGACGCACTACATGGACGAGGCCGAGCAGTTGTGCGACCGGCTCGTCGTGGTCGACAAGGGGCGGATCATGGCCGAGGGCACCCCCGCGTCGCTCATCCGCGAGCACTCCAGCCGTGAAGTGCTCGAGGTGCGCTTCGGCTCCGACCGCAACCAGCAGATCGAGCCGCAGCTGCGCGGCATCGGCGACCGTGTCGAGGTGCTGCCCGACCGCATCCTCATCTACGCCGAGAACGGCGAGCACGCCCTCGAGGAGATCACCCGGCGCGGCCTCGAGCCGCTCACGTCGCTCGTGCGCCGGTCGAGCCTCGAAGACGTGTTCCTCCGCCTCACCGGAAGGTCGCTGATCGAATGAGCACGCCCGCCGGGATGCCGGAGGGGACGGCATCCGTCATCGAACAGCCGTCGCTCGACGAGTTGCGCGCCGAAGCGCTGCAGTGGGGGCGCAAGCCGCGCCGGTTCGGCGCGTGGTACGTCACCGAGCACATGGTGCGCGCGATGCGCGCCTACGGCTGGACGATCATCGTCGGTGCGCTCGGACAGCCGATCCTGTACCTGCTCGGTCTCGCAGTCGGTCTCGCCGCCCTGATCGACGCGCCGGTGAGCGAAGGCGGGGTCGAGGTGTCCTACCTCGTGTTCGTCGCCCCCGCGCTGCTCATGACCTCGACGATCGCGGTCGCGAGCGAGGAGTTCACCTACCCGGTCATGTCGGGCTTCAAGTGGCGGCGCTATTTCTTCGGCTTCAGCGCGTCGGCCCTCGCGCCCGGCCAGATCGCCACGGGCGTCATGTTCGGCGCCGCGGCGCGCATGATCGTCACGGCTGTGGCGTACACCGCGTTCCTGTACGTGTTCGGGGCGATTCCGGATGCCGCCACGGGGTGGATCGCGATCTTCATCGCGATCCTCGCGGGGCTCGCCTTCGGTGTGCCGCTCATGGCGTATGCGGCATCCATCACGGATGACAAGGGGCAGTTCGCGCTCGTGCAGCGGTTCGTCTTCATGCCGATGTTCCTGTTCTCGGGCACGTTCTATCCCCTCGCGACGCTGCCGCTGTGGCTGCAGTGGATCGGGTGGGTCTCGCCCCTCTGGCACGCGACCGAACTCGGCCGGTGGCTGACGTACGGCCGCCCGATCGAACCGCTCATGCTGTTCGTCCACTTCGCCTACCTCGCCGCCCTCACCGTCGTCGGCTTCGTGATCGCGCGCCGCCTGTTCCAGCGGAGGCTCGCCGCATGACCGCCGTGACCGAGACCGCCCCCGTCCGCCGCGCCGGCGGTGTGAAGGCGCTGTGGTCGGGCAACCCCGGCGCCGTCGTGCAGCGCGGGCTTCTCGCCGCGCGCTCGTCGAGCTGGGTCGTGGTGCTGTCCGGCTTCTTCGAGCCGGTCTTCTATCTGCTGTCGATGGGCATCGGACTCGGCGCCCTCATCGGCACCGTCGAGACCACGAGCGGCCTCGAGGTCTCATACGCGGCGTTCATCGCCCCCGCGCTGCTGGCGGTCTCGGCGATGAACGGCGCGATCTACGACTCGACGTGGAACGTCTTCTTCAAGCTCAACTACGGAAAGCTCTACGAGGGGATGCTGTCCACGTCGCTCGGCCCGCTCGATGTCGCGCTGGGGGAGATCCTGTACGCCCTCCTGCGCGGCCTGCTGTACGCCACGGGCTTCATGATCATCATGCAGATCGCCGGGCTCAACCTCGCCTGGACCGCGATCCTCGCGATCCCCGCCGTGCTCCTGATTGCCTTCGGCTTCGCGAGCCTCGGTATGGCGGTCACGAGCTACATGAAGGCGTTCCAGCACATGGACTGGATCAACTTCGTGCTGCTGCCGATGTTCCTCTTCTCGGCGACGCTGTACCCGATCACCGTGTATCCGGAGTTCATCCAGGTGATCGTGAAGATCTTCCCGCTGTGGCACGGCGTCGAGCTCGTCCGCGGTCTCACCACCGGCGCGCTGTACTGGGGCATGCTCTGGCACGTCCTGTACTACGTCGTGATGATCGCCGTGGGGCTCGTCTTCACGACGAAGCGGCTGCGCGCGCTCTTCCTCGACTGACGGCATCCCGCACGCGCTCGCATGCGTGCGCGCCCACGCTCGCACGCGCTCGCGCGGCTGCGCAGGATTGCGGAGATGTGCACGATGACGGGGGAGGGCCCCGCTCGGCATC
>CAYOQY010000103.1:7237-8408 GCA_964406225.1 uncultured Microbacterium sp. | reverse complement strand
CGGCACCAGTCGGCCCCGAACACGGTGATGGAGGAGGGTGAAGACGTCATCCCTCCATTCTTCCGGATGGATGCTGGGCAGGCGCCGGGTGCGGCTACCAGCTCGTCGGCTTCGTCGGCTCGTAGGCCCAGACCTGGAAGAAGTCGCCGAGGTCCTGTCCCGACACCTCTTCGGCGAGCCCGATGAAGTCGGCCGTCGTCGCGGTGCCTCCGCCGTAGCGCTCGACCCAGGTCTGCGCGAGCTCCCAGAACGCGTCGTCGCCCATTTCGAGCCGCAGGGCGTGCAGGAGGGCGGCGCCGCGGTCGTACACCGCGTCGCCGAACAGCCCGAGCGGACCGGGATCGGCGAGGACGGTGTTCCAGGTGGATGCCGATGCCGGAAGGCCGTAGACCTCGTCGAACTCCGCCTGTGCGGTCGTCAGCTCGCGGTGCTCCCGCCAGATCCAGGAGGAGTACGTGGCCCAGCCCTCGTTGAGCCAGATGTCGGCCCACTGACCGGGGCTGACCTGGTTTCCCATCCACTGGTGCGCCAGCTCGTGGGCGACGGTGCTCTCGCCCGCAGAACGGGAGAAGAACGAACGGGTCTGCGTCTCGAGCGCGTAGCCCACCGAGTCGTCGTCGACGATCGCACCGTAGGAGACGAACGGGTACGGGCCGTAGCGCTCTTCGAAGAACGTCAGCATGGCACCGGTGCGGGCCAGCGAGCTCACCTGGCTCGCCGAGCGGCTCGGGTCGATCGCGTCGATGATCGGGATGCCGTTCGGTGCGGTGTACTGCTCCAGCCGGAAGTCGCCGACCGTGGCGGTGGCGAGGTACGCCGCCATCAGGTCGGGTGCGTCCCATGTCCAGGTCGTCTTGCCGTCCGCCGTCTCGGAGCCCACGAGGAGTCCGTTCGCGACCGCGACGAGTCCCTCGGGTACCGTGATCTCGAACGCGTAGGTCGACTTGTCGGTCGGGTGGTCGTTGACGGGGAACCACGTCGCCGAGCCGTCCGGCTCGCTCACGACCATCGCGCCGTCACGCGTCGTCACCCAGCCGTACAGGGCGCCTTCGATGTCGGTGGGACGGATCGTCGTGCCGCCGTACTCGACGACCACGGTCGCACTCTGTCCCGTCTTGAGCTTCGGTCGCGGCGTGATGCTGAGTTCGTTGTCGCTCTGGGTGAACGACAT
>CAYOQY010000103.1:5371-7137 GCA_964406225.1 uncultured Microbacterium sp. | reverse complement strand
TGAGCTTCGGTCGCGGCGTGATGCTGAGTTCGTTGTCGCTCTGGGTGAACGACATAGGCTTGCCGTTGACGGTGACCTTCGTCGCGGTCATGCCCCGCAGGTCGAGGTTGAAGCGATCGAGGTCGAGGGTCGCCACGAGGTCGATCGTCGCGACGCCCGAGAGCGCCCCCTCCAACGGTGCGGGTGCGGGAGCCGGTGGCGTGTAGTCCAGATCGAGGTCGTAGTGCAGCACGTCGATGCCGCCGTTCCCCGCCAGCGGGAAATACGGGTCGCCGACCCCGTCCGCACCGGGGGCGTACCGCGGGTTGCCCGGATTGCCGGGGGCCGCGGTCGCAGCCACCGACCCGGCGAGGGTGACGGCGGCCACCGCGGCGGTGGCCAGAGCGATACGGGCGAACGTGGGGCGTGCGGGCATGACGACCTCCGAGGCTCCGTTGGGGCGGGTGCGCTCACACTATCCGGTTGCATACGGTTTCGATATAGGCCCCCGGCGGCCGTGCGACGATAGACGCGCCATGCAGCTGTCGATCATCGTCCCGACCTACAACGAGGCTCCCAACGTCGCGGAGCTCGTGCGGCGCATCGCGGACGAGACGCGGGGGCTCGATGCGGAGATCGTCTTCGTCGACGACAGCACGGACACCACGCCCGACGTCATCCGTGAGGTGGCGGCATCCGCGGCTCTTCCCGTCCGGCTCATCCACCGTGAGCGCCGCATCGGCGGCCTCGGCGGGGCCGTGCTGGCGGGCTTCGCCGCGGCGGAATCCGACGCGTGCCTCGTGATGGACGGCGACCTGCAGCATCCGCCCGAGGAGATCCGCGAGATCTTCGCGCGATTCACGCGCGGCGACGTCGACGTCGTGGTCGCCTCACGCTACGCCGGCGAAGGCACCTCAGCGGGCCTCGCCGATCGGACGCGCGTCCTGGTGTCCCAGGCCTCCACCGCCCTCACGCGCGCGATGTTCCCCATCCGCCTCAAGGACGTCACGGACCCGATGACCGGGTTCTTCCTCGTGGACCGCCGTGCGATCGACGCGAGCAGCCTCAAGCCGCGCGGGTTCAAGATCCTGCTCGAGATCCTCGCGCGCAGGAATCTGCGTGTCGCCGAGGTGCCGTTCGATTTCGCCGGTCGGCACGCGGGGGAGTCGAAGGCGTCGCTGCGGCAGGGATTCCACTTCCTCACGCAGCTGACCGCGCTGAGGTTCGGCAAGATGTCGCTGTTCGCCGTCATCGGCGGGCTGGGCGCGATCGCGAACCTCGCGATCGTGTGGGCCCTCACGTCCGTCGGACTCAACTACATCGCGGCCGCGATCATCGCGTCGGAGCTGACGATCATCGGCAACTTCCTGCTGCAGGAGCGATTCGTCTTCCACGACATGAAGGGCCAGGCGTCCGGCGTGTGGTCGCGCTTCGCCAAGTCGTTCACGTTCAACAACGCCGAACTCCTGATCCGCATCCCGGTCCTCGCCCTGATGGTCTCGGTCGGTCACCTGTCGGCGGTCATCGCGACCGCGATCACGCTGTTCGTCGCGTTCATCGTGCGCTTCGTCTTCCACTCGCTCGTGGTCTACGCACCGCGCAAGCCCGGCGTCGCGGTCAGCCGCGCGCGTCGCGTCGTCGAAGAGCTCGATGCGCAGGCGATGTCGCCCGGCGAGCTCTAGCCGGCGCCGGTCGTCAGCCGATCAGGTTGATGACCGCGTCCAGACCCATGCCGTAGTTGATGCGCACGACGGGGAGGGCGAGCTTGTCGGTGCCGATCGTCACGT
>CAYOQY010000103.1:1390-5271 GCA_964406225.1 uncultured Microbacterium sp. | reverse complement strand
CCGTAGTTGATGCGCACGACGGGGAGGGCGAGCTTGTCGGTGCCGATCGTCACGTAGCCCGGCTCGATCGTGCGTCCCATCTCGAAGCCCGCCTGACGCAGACCCTCTTTCGCGGTCTCGTTGTAGTGGCCGAAGGGGTAGGCCATGACCTCCTTAACGCCGAGGACCGCGGCGGAGGCCTCCATGTCGGCCACGATCTCGGGCACCGACCAGTTCACGATGCGCCCGTCGCCGTTCGCGCCGGCCTGGTGCATGTCGTGCGTGTGCGAGCGCCGCAGCACGTACGGGCTCGGTGCGGGATCCTGGCGATAGGCCGTGATCATGAACGACGTCGCGAGCACCTTGTACTTGTCCACCACCGGGACGGCCAGGTCGAACCACGTCTGATCGGCGTCGTCGTCGGTGACGATGACCGAATGCGTCGGCAGGAAGAGCCGACCGTCGATGAAGGCGCTCAGCTCATCCCACGTCGGCAGGTAGAACCCGGTCGTCGCGATGTGGTTCATGTGCGCGTCGAAGTCGCCGATGTAGGCGTAGTTGCCGCGCAGCCACCCGTCCTCACCCTCGGGTCGGGTCGTGAACTGGTGGTACATCATGATGGGGATGCGCGCGTTCTCGGCCGCGTTCTCCTCGGGCGTCTTCCACGAGCCGAACAGCGTGATCTCCCGATCCGTGCATGCCACGAGCTCCGAGCCGTTCACGCGGGACGGGATGCTGAACGCCGCGGCATCCTCCGGGGTCGCGTACCAGCCCGCGAAGACCAGGCCGTCGCGCGAGGGGATCGGCAGTCCACTGTAGAGGGTCCCCTGCGTCTGGAGCATCGGCTGATCGGCGACACCGTCGCCGGCGAAGCTCACCGCGCACGCGTCCGGGTCGTCGGTGGAGACGAGGAGCTCCTCGGCGGCCGTCAGGGGAGTCGGGGTCGGGGTCGGGGTGGTCGTGCTCGTCGGAGTCGCGGGTGCTGCAGCCTCGGCATCCGGTCGTGACAGGGCGAAAGCGGTGACCGCGGCGGCGATGCCGCCGACCAGGATCACCGCCCCGACGAGCGTCACGAGCGCGCGGCGCCGTCGGACCTTCGCCGACACCCGACGTGCGCGGACCGTACCCCCGGTGGAGTCCATCGTGCATCCCCTTGATGCCGGCCCCTTGCGCGGCGTCGGAAGTGATCCTAGCCGCAGCCCTCCTCGGTGGCGGGCAGCGCAGAAGGGTGTGCCCGGAGGCCCAGCCGATGCCCTCGGCGCCAGGTGCCCTCCACTCCACACCACGCCCTCGGTACGCTGTGGCACATGACAACCCTGGTGCTGACGGTGGTCGGCGACGATCGGGCCGGATTGGTCGCCGCCGTGGCCGATGCCGTCGATGCGCACGGCGGCAACTGGGAGAACAGCGAGCTCGCCGAGCTGTCCGGAGCCTTCGCGGGCATCATCGAGATCTCGGTCGCCCCCGAGCGCGTCGAAGAGCTGCGGACGGCGCTGTCGGCGCTCGACGGTCTGCTCACGGTCGCGGTGCACGCGGGCGCGGGGGTGACGGATGCCGCACCGGCCCGCCACTTCGCGATCCGGGTGCTCGGCAACGACCGGCTCGGGATCGTCCGGGAGCTCTCCTCCACGCTGAGCGCGCACGGGCTCAGCATCGAGCGCATGTCGAGCGAGACGCGCGATGCGGCGATGGCCGGTGGGCGGCTCTTCGAGGCGACGATCGTCGCCGCGGTGCCGGCATCCGTCGACCTGGACGCCGTGCAGGTGGCGATCGAGCAGCTCGCGACCGAGATCCAGGTCGAGATCAGCCTCGACTCCTGACGACCCGAACCCTCTGCGGGGCGCCCGTCGATGTGACGGTGTATGTCACGCTTTTGCCTCACCACGGATGCCCAGGATAAGGTTAGGCAACCCTTATCCCTCGCTTCTGGAGTTCTCCATGCGGACCCGCACGCTCACTTTCGGAGCCGCGCTCGCGGCCGTCGCGATCATCGCCACCGGCTGCGCCGCCCCGGCGGAGGAGGACTCCGCGACGCCGGACGCAGCGGCGACCGCGGAGGGCGACGGCGAACTCGTGCTCTACTCCGGCCGCAGCGAAGACCTCATCGCGCCGCTCATCGAGCAGTTCACGGAAGACACCGGAATCGAGGTCGACGTCCGCTACGGCTCGACCGGCGAGATCAGCGCCCTTCTCCTCGAAGAAGGCGATCGCACACCCGCGCAGGTCTTCCTCTCGCAGGATGCCGGTGCCCTCGGCGCGCTCACCGAGGCAGGGCTGGCCACGACGCTCCCCGCGGAGATCGCCGACGCCGTGCCGGCCGGCTTCACGAGCACGGACGGCACCTGGGTGGGCGTCACCGGCCGCGCGCGCGTCATCGCGTACGACTCCGAGCAGCTCGCCGAAGACGAGGTGCCCGACTCGACCGACGACCTGACCGCCGAGGAGTGGAACGGCACGGTCGCCTTCGCGCCCGGCAACGCGAGCTTCCAGTCCTTCGTGACCGGACTCCGGGTGCTCGAGGGCGAAGAGGCCGCCGACGAGTGGGTCGCGGGCATGGCGGAGAACGCCCCGATCCTCACCGAGAGCAACGGCGACTCGCTCGAGCTCGTCAACACCGGCGCCGCGCAGCTCGGCCTCATCAACCACTACTACTGGTACGAGGCGGCGGCGGAGGTCGGTGCCGAGAACATGCGGGCGCAGCTGAAGTTCCTCCCGGGAGACCCGGGCGGCATCGTCAACGTCACGGGCGCGGCGATCCTCGCGGGCGCCGAGGGAGACCCCGACGCGCTCGCGTTCGTCGAGTACCTGCTCTCGGACGCGGGGCAGACCTATTTCGTCGAGACGACCTTCGAGTACCCCCTCGTTCCGGGCATCGAGGCTCCCGAGGGCCTGCCGGCCCTCGACAGCCTGGTGAACCCCGAGCTCGACCTCAGCGACCTCGACTCGCTCGCCGAGACGCAGGAGCTCTTGGCGGCACGCGGCCTGATCTGATGCGCGTCTGATCACGTGAGCGTCTCGTCGCCCGCCCGGACCCCGCGCCCGCTCATCGCGGTCGCGGGGATCTCGGCGCTTCTGGCGGCGATCCCCCTCATCTACCTCGGGGTCCGTCTCGCCGATGCGGGCATCGACGGCGTTCTGGAGGTGCTGGCCCGCCCGCGACTGCTGACCCTGCTCGCGAACACGCTGCTGCTCGCGGCATCCGTCACGGTGGCGGCATCCGTCATCGGCGTCGTCTGCGCGCTGTTGCTGAGCAGGGTGCGACTGCCTGCCCCCCGCGCGCTCGCGGTGATCGCGGTGCTGCCGCTCGCGGTGCCGTCGTACCTCGCCGCCTTCGGGTGGCTCGCCGCACTCCCGGGGGTGAGCGGCTTCTGGCCCTCGTGGCTCGTCCTCACCGTCGTCACGACGCCCTACGTGCTGCTCCCGGTCGCCGCGGCGCTGCGCGGCACGTCCGCGACGCTCGCCGAGGTCGCCCGCACGCTCGGCTACGGTCCCGTGCGCACGTTCGCCACCGTCGTGTGGCCCGGCATCCGCAGTGCCGCGACGGCGGGCGCGCTGCTGGTGTGCCTCTACGTGCTCGCGGATTTCGGCGGCGTCGCGCTCTTCCGCTACCCGGTCCTCACGACCGCGATCCACCAGGCGTACGGTGCCGCGTTCGACCGCAATTACGCGGCCGTCCTCGCCGCGGTGCTCGTGGTCATCGCGCTCGCGGTCTTCATCGTCGACCGTCGGCTGCGCCCGGCCCGCGAAGTGGGCGTCGCGCGCGTCGACGCCCGAGACAAAGTCAGCTGGGGAGTGTTCACCCCCGTCGCGGTGGTCATCCTCGTGACGCCCGCGATCCTCGCGGTCGGCGTGCCCCTCGCGAGCCTCGTCGGCCGGCTCCTGAGTGCTCAGACCGTGCGCGA
>CAYOQY010000103.1:0-1290 GCA_964406225.1 uncultured Microbacterium sp. | reverse complement strand
CCGACCGGCATGAACACGCTCGCGATCGAACTGTGGGCCAAGACCGACATCGCCGCGTACGGCGCCGCTGTTCCGTATGCTGTGGCCCTGGTGGTCCTCGCAGCGGTTCCGGCCGTGCTGCTGTCGCCGCGGAGCGAACGGGTCTCGACGGGAGTGGACCGATGAGCAGTCTGACCGTCGAAGGACTCGCGGTGGAGCTGGGTGGCCAGACCGTCCTCCGCGACGTCTCGCTCGAGGTCGCCGAAGGCGAGCTCGCCGTGATCGTCGGTCCGAGCGGATGCGGCAAGTCCACGCTGCTGCGCGCGATCGCAGGGCTCGCGCATCCGTCGGCCGGCCGCATCCGGGTCGCCGACGTCACGCTGAGCGACGACGCGACCTTCGTGCGTCCCGAGCGGCGCCGGGTCGGCTGGGTCCCGCAGGCCGCGTCGCTGTTCCCGCATCTCACCGTCGCGGAGAACGTCGCGTTCGGGCTCGGCCGGACGGGCCGCAGGGCTGAGCGCGCGGCTGCCGGCGACCTCACACGAGAGCTGCTCGCACTCACGGGCCTGAGCGAGCTGGGTGCGCGCTATCCCGATCAGCTGTCGGGCGGCCAGGCGCAGCGGGTCTCCCTTGCGCGCGCGCTCGCCGCGAAGCCCGACCTTCTCCTCCTCGACGAGCCCTTCGCCGCGCTCGATCCGCAATTGCGCGCAGAGTTGCGCGAAGAGCTCGGCGCCATGCTGCACCGTCTCGGCGTCACCGCCGTGCTCGTCACGCATGATCAGGCCGAGGCCCTCTTGATCGCCGACACCGTCGCCGTGATGCGCGACGGCTCGATCGCGCAGCAGGGGAGTCCGGTCGAGGTGTACCGCACCCCGGCGTCGGTGTGGGTCGCCGACTTCTTCGGAGAGGCGAACTTCCTCGACGGGGTGGCGGCCGGCGGCTCGGCTTCGACCCTGCTCGGCGCGATCCCGGTGCAGCCGGATTCCGCGGCCGACGTCACCGTGATGCTGCGGCCGGAGCAGCTGCAGCTCGGTGTCGACGGCGTGCGCGCGCACGTGACCCGCGTGCGCTACGGCGGTCATGACGCGATCATCGAGCTCGTGACGGCGGATGGTCGGGCGCTCCTGGCCCGCGTGCCGGCCGCGCAGATCCCCGCGGTCGGACAGGCGACGGGTGTTCGGGTGGAAGGCGCCGGGGTGGCGTACCCGCAGGAGAGCCGTGTTTGAACGAAGAAACCCCCTCCTGTAGAAGCCAGAAGAGGGTTTCAGTGGCTCCGACGGGCGTCGATCCCGTGACCTCACGATTTTCAGT
>CAYOQY010000102.1:4266-8503 GCA_964406225.1 uncultured Microbacterium sp. | reverse complement strand
GGGATGCGCAGCAGGTAGTCCTGGTGCTCGGGCTCGGCCTCCCAGAACGGACCCGCGGGCTCGATCGTCGTGACGGCCTTGCGCGGCCAGAGGCCGGAGGCGTCCACGTCCGCGATCGTCTCGCGCGCGACGCGCTCCTGCTCGGCATCCAGCGGGAAGATCGCGGAGCGGTAGCTCGTCCCGACGTCGTTGCCCTGGCGGTTCAGGGTCGACGGGTCGTGGATCTGGAAGAAGAACGCCAGGATGTCGCGGTACGTCGTCTGCGTGGGGTCGAAGACGATTTCGACCGCCTCGGCGTGGCCCGGGTGCTTGCGGTACGTCGCGTGGGCGTTCTCGCCGCCGGTGTAGCCGACGCGGGTCTCGAGCACACCGGGCTGACGGCGGATCAGGTCCTCCACTCCCCAGAAGCAGCCGCCCGCCAGGACGGCGGTCTCGGTGCCGGGCCGGCGGGTGATCTCGCCGGTGTCGAAGGGTCCACTGGTCATGATGCGTTCTCCTTGGTCGTAGAGCCTGTCGCCGAGTCCGCCGTCGACGCGTCCTCGAACAGCCGGCGATACTCGCCGTAGCCCTGGCTGTCGAGATCGGCGACCGGGACGAATCTGAGCGCGGCCGAATTCATGCAGTATCTCAGGCCACCGGCATCCCTCGGGCCGTCGTCGAAGACGTGCCCCAGGTGGCTGTCCGCTCCGGCCGAGCGCACCTCGGTGCGCTTCATCCAGAGCAGGCCGTCGACGTGCTCGGTGACGGCATCCTGGCGGAGCGGCTTCGTGAAGCTCGGCCACCCGGTTCCGCTGTCGTACTTGTCGATCGACGAGAACAGCGGCTCGCCCGACACGACGTCGACGTAGATGCCGGCCTCATGGTTGTTCCAGTACTCGTTGCGGAACGCGGGCTCGGTGCCGTCCTGCTGCGTGACCCGGTACTGGGCGGGAGTGAGGCGGCTCAGCGCCTCGGGAGTCTTGCGATAGTCGTGTGACACGGTGTCCTCCGGTTCGGACGCTGCCGGCTTGCAGCGCCTCACTACAGGAGAACGGATGCCGGACCCGTTTTGGTCCCGTGTACCTGGGAGCGGGCCGTGAGTTCGGACCGGGGAGCGATCAGAGCGCGGGGCGCTGCATCCGGTTCGAGAGGGCGGAGCCGGCGAGCACGCCGAGGGCGATCGCGACCATCGTCGACAGTGTCGCGACGAGCGAGGCTCCCGCCGTGGAGTCTCCGCCGAGGACGTCGGCGACGCCGACGAGCCCGAGGGCCCCCGGAACGAGAAGCCAGAACGCGGGCGTGAAACTCACGAGCGCCGCGGGCCCGGACGGCTGACGCGCGACGAGCGCCGTGAACGGCGTGACGACGAGGGCGCCGACGAACGCCGAGAGCACGCCCCCGAGCAGCAGATCGCCGAGCACCTGTGCGGCGTAGGCGATGTACAGCACGAGCAGCATCCACGGCAGCGAACGACGCGGCGCCGAGCGGTAGACGGAGATCGCGACACCGAAGACGGCGACGGCGATCCACGGCGCGATCGGGCCGAGCAGCTGCGGCTGCTCGCTGAAGTCGAAGTCGGGCACGCCGACGAGGGCGCCGGCCGTCACGATCCCGGCGCCCAGCAGCACGAGCTGCATGCCGCCCGCCGCGAGCCGCCCCGCTCCGGAGATCATCTGTCCGGTGGACAGCTCGAGCACGGCGGTCGTGAGGAGGGCTCCGGGAAGGAGGACGACCAGCGGTGCGAGCAGGGCGGAGAGGATGCCGGACCCCCACCCCGCCTGCAGCAGCAGGAAGACCACGAGCGAGACCGTGAACGCGATCGCGACCGTGATGAGCGCCCCGTAGCGGCGCGGGAGCCGCTCGCCCACCAGCAGCGCGGTTCCCGCGAACAGCCCGAGTGCCGTGGCGAGCGAGACCCCCGTCCACGACGCGCCGAGGAGCACCGCCAGCGCGCCGCTGAGGAACCCGTAGCCGATCACCCGCACGACCCGGCCGTACGCGGGCGACATCTCGCGGATGCGGTCGATCTTCTGCACCGTCGACCGCGGGTCGAGCAGGCCCGTCCGCGCGGCATCCACCGTCCGCTGCACGTCGTCGATCTGCGAGAACAGCAGCTGTCCGTCACCGCTCGCGACGGCGCCGGTGCGATGCTGTCCGCTCCCGCGGGCCGACACCAGGAGCGCGTTCGGGAAGACGAGCACCTCGCTCTCGGGCAGGCCGTTGACGCGGGCGATGTCAGAGAGCACGTCCTGCACGGTCTCGACCGAATAGCCCGCCTGCACCATGGCGCTGCCCACCGCTTCGGCCGCGGCGAGCGTCGCGGCGGCGTCGGGGACGGCATCCGCCGAGACGGGCAGCGAGCCGGTGATCGCCGCCGATCGTGCGCTGACGGTGATGTCGCGCACGGCACGCTCGCGCAGCGCGAACAGCACGACGACCGCGCCCGCGAGGACGAGTACGGCGATGAAGGTGGAGAGCACGGGTGGGGACCTGTCTGCCGGGTAGCGACGATCATCCCATGCCGCGCGGGAGTTGTCAGGTGCACGGACCGGCGGCCACCTGGGGTCGCGGGTTCTCACGGCGTCGGCTACTGTGGACGGCGTGCTGACCTGTCGTTGTTGTCGCTGAGCGCCTCCGCGCTCCCTTCGACGACCCCGACAGCCGCCGCGCTTCCGATGCGCGGCCTTCTCCTCAGGACATCACCGTGCGTTACGCGCAGAGCATCACCGACCTCGTCGGCAACACCCCCCTCGTCCGTCTGAACCACGTCACCGCCGGCATCCGCGCCACGGTGCTCGCGAAGGCCGAGTATTTCAACCCGGGCGGCTCGGCGAAGGACCGCATCGCCCGGAACATCATCGACGCGGCCGAGCGCGACGGTCTCCTGCGCCCCGGCGGCACGATCGTCGAGCCGACGAGCGGCAACACCGGCGTGGGTCTGGCACTGGTCGCCCTCGAGCGCGGCTACCGGATGATCTTCGTCGTGCCCGACAAGTTCACGGGCGAGAAGGTCGATGTGCTGCGCGCGTACGGCGCCGAGGTCGTCATGACCGACACGAGCGTCGAGCCCGACGATCCCCGGTCTTACTACAGCGTGTCCGACCGCCTCGCCCGCGAGATCCCCGGCGCCTTCAAGCCGAACCAGTTCGCCAACCAGAACGGCCCCCGCGGCCACTTCGAGACCACCGGACCCGAGATCTGGCGCGACACCGACGGCCACGTCACCCACTTCGTCGCCGGTATCGGCACGGGCGGCACGATCACCGGCACCGGCCGGTACCTGCGCGAGCAGTCCGGCGGCGCCGTCCGCGTGGTCGGCGTCGATCCGGAGGGCTCGATCTACTCGGGCGGCCCGGTCCACGGCTACGCCGTCGAGGGTGTCGGCGAGGACTTCTGGCCCGAGACTTTCGACCCCACGGTCGTCGACGAGTACCACCGGGTCGGTGACGCGGAGTCGTTCGCGATGACGCGCCGCCTCGCCCGCGAAGAGGGCCTGCTCGTCGGCGGATCCAGCGGCATGGCCGTCGTCGGCGCCCTCCGGACGGCTCGCGACCTGTCCGCGGACGCGGTCGTCGTCGTGCTTCTCCCGGACCACGGCCGGGCCTACGTCAGCAAGATCTTCAACGACGACTGGATGCGGCAGCGGGGGTTCGCGGTCGACGCCCCGGCCCCGGCATCCCCGGCCGGATCCGCACCGGCATCCGCCGCATCCCGACCCGATTCCGAACCCACGGCACCCGACGCGAGGAGCAACGCATGACCGACCACACCGCCGCCCGCGGCTTCGACAGTCTCGCGGTGCACGCGGGGCAGGCCTTCGACCCCACGACCGGCGCCGTCATCCCCCCGGTGCACTTCTCCACGACGTACGCGCAGGACGGCATCGGCGGCCTGCGCGATGGATACGAGTACGGGCGCAGCGGCAACCCGACCCGCACCGCGCTCGAGTCCCAGCTCGCGGCGATCGAGGGCGGGGTCCACGCGCTGTCGTTCTCGTCGGGCCTGGCCGCCGAAGACGCGCTCCTGCGCGCCGTGCTGAAGCCGGGCGACGAGGTCCTGCTCGGCGACGACGTGTACGGCGGCACCTATCGGCTCATCGCGCGCATCCTCGGCCCGTGGGGTGTGGGCCTTCGCATCGTCGACATGAGCGACCTCGACGCGGTGGCCGCGGCGCTCGAAGAGAAGCCCGCCCGCGTGCTCTGGGTCGAGACCCCGAGCAATCCGCTGCTGCGCATCACCGACATCGCCGGACTCGCGA
>CAYOQY010000102.1:0-4166 GCA_964406225.1 uncultured Microbacterium sp. | reverse complement strand
GCGATGCGCATGACGTCGTCGGCGAGCTCGGCGCCGCCCTCGGGGCCGGTCGGGCGGTACCACTCGACGATCGAGTTGACCATGCCGAACACGAGCCGGGTCGCGACCGACGGATCGACGTCGGCGCGCACGGTGCCTTCGGCCTGAGCCTCCCGCACGAGCGCGGTGATCTCGTGGTCGAACGCGCGGCGCCGTTCGAGCGCACGCCGCTCGACGTCGCTGTTGCCGCGCACCCGCAGCAGCAGCGTGACGTACGGCAGCCGGTCGACGAGCACGCGCACGGCGCCGCGCACGACGTACTCGAGTCGCTCGCCCGCACCGCCGCTCGTCGCCCCGGGCTCGGTGAGGACGCCCTCCAGTCCGCCGAGCGCCTCGTCGAGCGCCACGCTCAGCAGATGCTCCTTGGACTCGTAGTGGTGGTACAGCGCCGACTTCGTGAGCCCGAGCCGCTCGGCGACCGCGGCCACCGAGGTCGCGTCGTACCCGTGCGTGATGAACAGGTCGACGGCCGCCGCCAGGATCTGGTGCTGGTCGTACCCCGGTCGCCCGCGGCGTGCGGGGACGGATGCCGCGGGCTGGCTCATCCGCCCAGTCTGACACCCGCGGCGAGGAGTTTGCCGGAGCGGCATCCGCTTGGCATACTGATTTCCTGAACGCGCGGTTGGTAATTCCACCACACCGTGCGTCTCCCCGCCCCGCCCCGCCCACCTCGACACCGCCGTCAGGAGCAGCGCATGGATGCCGGTCCTCTGCTGATCGAGCGACGCGACGACCGCGTGGTGGCGACCCTCCATCGCCCCGACAAGCGCAACGCGATCGATCAGGCCATGATCGACGCCCTGCACGCCCTGTGCGACGAGCTCGAGCGCGAGCCGCGGACGCTCGTGCTGACCGGCTCCGGCGGATCGTTCGCGGCGGGCGCCGACATCGCGCAGCTGCGCGAGCGCCGCGCGGACGACGCGCGGCGCGGCATCAACGCACACGCCTTCACCCGGGTGCACGAACTGCCGATGCCCGTGATCGCCGCGATCGACGGCTACGCGCTGGGCGGCGGCGCCGAGCTCGCGTACGCCGCCGACATCCGCGTCGCGTCGACGGCGCTGAAGATCGGCAACCCCGAGACCGGCCTGGGCATCATCGCCGCGGCCGGTGCCGCCTGGCGGCTCCGCGAGATCGTCGGCGACGCGCGCGCGAGCGAGCTGCTGCTCACCGGCCGCATCCTCGACGCGCACGAAGCGCTCGCGATCGGCCTCGTCTCGAGCGTGCATCCCTCCGACGGACTGCTCGCTGCTGCCCATGCGATCGCCGACCGGATCGCGGCGAATGATCCGCTCGCCACGCGGTACACGAAGCGGGCGCTGCACGCGCCGCGGGATCAGCATCCCGAGATCGACGGCGAACTGCAGGCGGAGCTGTTCGAGAGCCCCGAGAAGCATCGCCGCATGACGGCGTTCCTCGAGAAGCGAGCTGCACGATGACCGCGCCGCGCACGGTGGGCGTGCTCGGGGGCGGGCGCATGGGCGCGGGGATCGCGCATGCGTTCCTGCTTGCCGGTTGCGACGTCGTCGTCGTCGAGCGAGACCGCGAGGCGGCGGATGCCGCAGCCCACCGCGTCCGCGAGAGCCTGGCGCGCTCACTCGAGCGAGCCGGTGCCGACGGGATCGGCGGGCGCACGATCGACGAGATCGCCGCCGCGTTCTCGACCGCGACCGAGGCTGCCGCCTTCGTGGACGCCGACCTCGTGATCGAAGCGGTGCCCGAGGACCGCGCGCTCAAGGCGGACGCGCTGGCACGCGCGGAACGCGCGATGCCCGCCACGTCGGCGCTCGCCACGAACACCTCGTCGATCTCGATCGACGACCTCGCCCTCGGCCTGCAGCGACCCGAGCGCTTCCTCGGGCTGCATTTCTTCAACCCCGTGCCTGCGTCCTCGCTCGTCGAGGTCGTGCGCGGCGCCGCCACCCCGGACGATCTCGTGGACACCGCCCGCGGCTGGGTCGAGGCGATCGGCAAGACCGCGGTCATCGTGCGCGACTCCCCCGGTTTCGCGTCGAGCCGGCTCGGGGTCACCCTCGGTCTCGAGGCGATCCGCATGCTCGAGGAGGGGGTGGCCTCCGCCGAAGACATCGACGCCGCGATGACGCTCGGGTATCGGCATCCGGTCGGCCCCCTGCGCACGACCGATCTGGTGGGGCTGGATGTGCGCCTCGGGATCGCCGAAGAGCTCGCCGCCCGGCTCGGCGAGCGCTTCGAGCCGCCGGCGCTGCTGCGCCGGATGGTCGCCGACGGCAGGCTCGGCCGCAAGAGCGGCGCGGGCTTCTACGAGTGGCCGGAGTCTTCATGACGGCCGGGCCCTCCCCGAAGGAAGGACATGTGATGACCGAGATCCTCCCGAGCTACGTGCGAGGCGGCTGGTGGACCCCGGCCGCCGGGGCGACCGCGACGGATGTACGCGACGCGTCGACGGGCGAGATCGTGACCCGCGTCAGCACGGAGGGCCTCGACCTCGCCGCCGCGCTCGAGTACGCGCGCACGGTCGGCCAGGAGAGCCTCGGCGCGCTGACGTTCCACCAGCGCGCGGTGCTGCTCAAGCAGTTCGCGCTCGCGCTGACCGAGCGCAAAGACGAGCTGTACGCGCTCTCCGCCCGCACGGGCGCGACCAAGGCCGACTCCTGGGTCGACATCGACGGCGGCATCGGCGTGCTCTTCTCCTACTCCGGCAAGGGCAGACGAGAGATGCCCAATGCCCGCGTGTACGTCGACGGTCCGGTCGAGCCGCTGTCGAAGGACGGCTCGTTCCTCGGACGCCACATCTACACGCGCCTCCCGGGGGTCGCGGTGCAGATCAACGCCTTCAACTTCCCGGTGTGGGGCTCGCTCGAGAAGTTCGCCCCCGCTTTCCTCGCCGGGATGCCGACCCTGGTGAAGCCGGCGACGCCGACCGGCTACCTCGCGGAGGCGTTCGTGCGCATCCTCGTCGAATCCGGACTGCTGCCCGACGGGTCGCTGCAGCTCGTGAGCGGCAGCGTGCCCGACCTGTTCGACCACTTGCGGCTCGGCGACCTCGTCGGCTTCACCGGCAGCGCGTCGACCGCCGAGAAGCTGCGCCGCCACGAGAGCGTGCAGACCGGCGGAGTCCGGTTCACGAGCGAGACGGACTCGATCAACGCCTCGATCCTCGGCCTCGACGCCGAGCCGGGATCCCCGGAGTTCGACGCGTTCGTGCGCCAGCTCGTCACGGAGATGACCTCGAAGGCCGGGCAGAAGTGCACGGCGATCCGGCGGACCCTTGTGCCGACGGCATCCGTCGACGCCGTCATCGCCGCCGTCCGCGCCCGCATCGACGAGCGGGTGGTCCTCGGCGACCCGCGCGCGGAGGGCGTCACGATGGGACCGCTCGCCTCGACGGCGCAGCGCGACGAGGTGCTGCGGCAGGTCGCGAAGCTGCAGGCGGCGGGCGGCGAGGTCGTGATCGGCTCGACCGAGGCGCCCGCGGTGACCCGCGCCGACGGATCGGTCGGCGACGCCCCCAACGGTGCGTTCGTCGCGCCGCTGATGCTGCGCTTCACGGATGCCGCGGCCGACGCACTGCACGAGGTCGAGGCCTTCGGCCCCGTGACCTCGGTCGTGGGCTACGGGTCCACCGCCGAGGCCGCCGACCTCGTCGCGCGCGGTGGCGGCTCGCTCGTCACGAGCGTCGCGACGCACGACCCGGCGGTCGCGGTCGAGCTGATCGGGCGCATCTCGGCGTTCAACGGGCGGGTGCTGCTGCTCGACCGCGACGACGCGCGCTCGTCGACCGGACACGGCTCACCGCTGCCGAACCTCGTGCACGGCGGCCCCGGACGTGCGGGCGGCGGGGAGGAGCTCGGTGGCATCCGTGCGGTGCTGCACCACATGCAGCGGACGGCCGTGCAGGGCTCGCCCGACATGCTCACCGCGCTGACCGGCGTGTGGCACGCCGGCGCGGCCGCGCGGCCGGACGGCGTGCACCCGTTCCGCAAGCCGCTGTCCGAGCTGCGCATCGGCGACCAAGTCGCCTCCCCGGCGCGCGCGGTCACCCTGGACGACATCGAGACCTTCGCGCACTTCACGGGCGACACGTTCTACGCGCACATGGACGAGGAGGCGGCATCCGCGAACCCGTTCTTCCCCGGCCGGGTCGC
>CAYOQY010000101.1:0-8743 GCA_964406225.1 uncultured Microbacterium sp. | reverse complement strand
AGGGCGAGCCGCGCTCGTGGACCGACCACCTGCTCTGGCACCACGCCGCGCACACGGTCGACCTGTTCGCGTACCAAGCCGGTCGCATCGTGCAGGCGAACGCGCTGCAGGGTCCGATCCACCCCGTGCTGGGTATCGCGATGGACATGTCGATCCAGCTCAAAAGCGAGACCGGCGCGATCTGCACGCTGTCGCTGTCGTTCAACAACGAGGGCCCGTTCGGCACGTTCTTCCGCTACATCGGCGACACCGGCACCTACATCGCCCGCTACGACGACCTCGTCGACGGCGCGGAGAAGCCGATCGACGTGTCGCAGGTCGCGGTGAGCATGAACGGGATCGAACTGCAGGACCGTGAGTTCATCGCCGCGATCCGCGAGGGCCGCGAGCCCAACTCGTCCCTCCGGCAGGTCATGGACTGCTACCGCGTGCTCGCCGGACTCGAGGAACAGCTCGCGTGATCCTGCCCCGGCTCGGACTCGGCTGCATGTCGCTGAGCCACGCGTACGGCATCCCGCCGTCGCCGGAGGAGGGGCTGGCCGTGTTGCGCGGCGCGCTGGATGAGGGCGTCGGGATGCTGGACACGGCGACCCTGTACGGCGGGGGCCGCAATGAGGAGCTCGTCGGACGGGCGCTCGCGGAGCGGGGGTCGACGGGTCGCGATGAGGTCGTGCTCGCGAGCAAGGGCGGCATGGCGCTCGTCGACGGCGTGAAGACGATCGACGGGAGGCCCGAGACGCTGCGCGCGCAGGTGGATGCGTCGCTGCGGAGGCTCGGTGTCGAGCACATCGACCTGTACTACCTGCACCGCTGGGACCGGAGCGTCCCGATCGGCGAGAGCGTCGGCGCGCTCGCCGAGCTCGTCGCCGCCGGCAAGATCGGAGCGATCGGGCTGTCGGAGGTCTCAGTCGCGCGCCTGCGCGAAGCGCTCGAGGTCGCCCCGATCGCCGCCGTGCAGAACGAGTATTCGCTGTGGAGCCGCAACGCCGAACTCGGGATGCTCGAAGAGACGCGTACGCGCGACGTCGCGCTCGTCGCGTTCTCGCCGGTCGCCCGCGGGTTCCTCGCGGACGCCGTGGGGGATCCCGAGAAGCTGGCCCCCAAGGACATCCGCCGGGCGATGCCGCGCTTCCAGGCGCCCTTCTGGCAGGCCAACGCCGCGCTCCTTCCCGCGTGGCGCGCACTCGCGGCCGAAGCCGGCTGCACGCCCGCCCAGCTCGCGCTCGCGTGGCTGCTCGCGCGCGGCGAACACGTCGTGCCGATCCCCGGCACCACCTCGATCGCCCACCTGCGCGAGAACCAGGCGGCGCTCTCGCTGGTGGTGGATGACGGGCTGCTCGCCCGCGCCGGTGCGCTCATCGACACCGCGACGGTCGCGGGCCCCCGGTACGGCGCCGCGCAGTCCGCCGAGGTCGACGCCGAATCCTTCGACGCCGTCCCGTCGTTCGAGGACGCCGCGGCGGCCGCTTCGGTTTCGCCGACGGGCGAGGTCGCGCGGTGAGGGCGATCTCCTCGATGGCGACCCGGCACCTGCTGGGCGACCTCGCCGCGCGAGCGGCGGATGCCGGTCTCGGCGCCCTCGAGATCGAATCGGTCGGCGGGGTCGACGCCGCGCGGCGCGTGGCCGGAGGCGAGGCGTTCGACCTCGTGTTCCTCGCCGCCGATGCGCTGGAGCGTCTCGCCGCGGCGGGGCACGTGGACGCGGCATCCCTCACGCCCCTCGCCGTGTCGCAGACCGCCGTCGCCGTCCCGGATGCCGGGAGTGGGGCCGTCGCCGACGGCCCGGCTTTCGCGGATGCCGCCGGCGTGCGCGCTGCGCTGCAGGCGGCGGGGTGGATCGGGTACTCCACCGGGCCGAGCGGTACGGCACTCCTCGCGCTGATCGAGGAGTGGGGCCTGGGCGCGGAGCTCGGCGAGCGGCTCGTGCAGGCGCGGGCGGGCGTGCCCGTCGCGCGGCTGCTCGCGGACGGCGAGGTCGACCTCGGGTTCCAGCAGCTGAGCGAACTCGTCGGGCAGCCCGGCATCCGCATCCTGGGCGTCCTTCCGCCCGACTGTGCGATCGGCACGGTGTTCGCCGGTGCCGTGGCCGCGGCGAGCACGGAGCCGGACGCCGCGCTCCGAGTGCTGACGTCGTTCGCGGCGCCGGAGGCGGCATCCGTCGTCCGCGCCCACAGTTTCGACCTGCCCGGGTGAGTCCGCCGCCCTAAGCTGGCGCCGTGACTTCGCCCGCGCCCCTGGATGACCGCGTCGTCCTGCGCTTCCTCGCCACACCCGCCGACACCGCCGCCGGGGGTCGCTCGGTCGCCGCGGGCAGCGTCATGGAGTGGATCGACAAGGCGGGCTACGCCTGCGCGGTCGGGTGGGCGGGCGCGTACTGCGTGACGGCCTACGTCGGCAACGTGCGGCACCGCCGGCCGATTCCGCCGGGGAGCCTCATCGAGGTGCAGGCGCGGCTGGTGCACACCGGGCGCTCGAGCATGCACGTCGTCGTGACGGTGTCGTCGGCCGAGGTGAGCACCCGGGCCTACACCCCCGCGACGACCTGCGTGCTGATCTTCGTGGCGAAGGGCGCCGACGGGCGGCCCACCGCGGTGCCGCCGTGGACGCCCGTGTCGAGGTCGGATCAGAAGCTCGCCGACGCCGCCCTCGAGCGCATCGACACCCGCGCGCGGATCAAGCACCTCATGCTCAACGAGGAGTACACCGAGGAGTCCGCCGCGCCGCGCACGACGCTGCGGTTCCTCGCGCCGACCGGTGTGGTCAACTTCGGCGGCAAGGCGCACGGCGGGACGGTCATGCGCTGGCTCGACGAGGCCGCCTACGCGTGCGCGGTCGCATGGATGGGCTCGTCGGCGCAGGCCGATCACGCGGTCGGAGTGTATTCGGGCGGCATCCACTTCCTCGCGCCGGTGCGGATCGGCGACCTCGTCGAGGTGGACGCGCGCATCATCCTCACCGGGCCGCACAGCATGCACATCAGCACGCGGGTGTCGACGGCCGACCCGCGCAGACCGGAGGAGCTGACCCTCACCACCCAGTGCCTCAGCGTGTTCGTCGTGCCGGGCGAGGACGGGGTCGCGCTGCCGGTGCCCGCGTGGGAGCCGACGCTGCCGGAGGACGTGCGCCTGCATGGGCATGCGCGCGAGATCCTCGCGCTGCGCGAGACGATCGTGCCGCTCGCGGCGTCGCTGACGCTCGAGCCGTAGCCGCCGGGTGAGGTCTGCCCGGTCGCGTGTGGCGATCCCGGTGTGAAACCGCGGGGAGAAACCGCGGCTTTGCGCCCCCGGTGAGACCGAAACGTGCGATTTCTCCCGGGAGTTTCACGCCGCGCCGCGGGCACCGGTCCGCGTGCGCCGTATCCGCGCCGGCAATACGGTGGAAGAGCCCACCGCAGCGCTGCAGAGGAGACCCGAGATGACCGCATCCTTCGTGTACGACGCCGTCCGCACGCCGTTCGGCCGCGGCGGGGGAGCACTGTCGTCGGTGCGCCCAGACGACCTCGCAGCCGTCGTGATGCGCGCGGCCGTCGAGCGCACGGGGATCGACCCGGCGCGCATCGACGACGTGATCTTCGGGGCCGCGAACCAGGCCGGCGAGGACAACCGCAACGTCGCACGGCTGGGCGCGCTGCTCGCGGGGTTCCCGTCGACGGTGCCCGGTGTGACGGTGAACCGGCTGTGCGGGTCGGCGGTGGAAGCGGTGATCCAGGGCTCGCGCGCGATCGAGGCGGGGGATGCCGACCTCGTTCTCGCCGGCGGCGTCGAGTCGATGAGCCGCGCGCCCTACGTGGTGGAGAAGTCCGCGAAGCCGTTCCCGGCGGTGGGCAACCAGACGATGTGGAACACCGCGATCGGATGGCGGATGACGAACCCGGCGCTGCGGAAGGACTGGACGATCTCGAACGGGCAGTCCGCCGAGAAGCTCGCCGAGATCCACGGCATCTCACGCGAGGAGCAGGACGCGTTCGCGCACCGCAGTCACGTGCTCGCCGCCCTCGGGTGGGATGCCGGAGCGTACGAGGACGAGATCGTGCAGGTTCCGGGGCATGAGCTCGAGATGGATGAGGGAATCCGGGTCGACACCACGATGGACAAGCTCGCGGTGCTGCGCGCGCTGTTCGCGGCGGACGGGTCGGTGACGGCGGGCAACTCGTCCTCGATCAACGACGGTGCGGCCGCGGTGCTGCTGGCCGGTGAAGGTGTGCTGGACGGGGAGCCCCTCGCGCGGATCGCGGGGCGTGCCGCGTTCGGCAACGACCCGGACGTGTTCGGTGTCGCGCCGGTCGAGGCCGCGAACCGGGCGCTCGCGCGCGCCGGGCGGACGTGGGCAGACGTCGAAGTCGTCGAGCTGAACGAAGCGTTCGCGTCGCAGAGTCTCGCGTGCCTGAAGCTCTGGCCCGAGCTGGACTCCGAGAAGGTCAACATCCACGGCGGCGCGATCGCGATCGGGCACCCACTCGGCGCGTCGGGCGGGCGGATCATCGGGCACGCGGCGCACGAGCTCGCCCGCCGCGGCGGGGGCGTCGCGGTCGCCGCGATCTGCATCGGGGTCGGTCAGGGCCTCGCCGTCGTCCTCGAACGCTGAGCCGGCCGGCAGGACTCCACCGATCCGGGCTGACGTTCCGGGGTTTGCGAGCCGGAAATCCCCTACGCCTCGGGGGGTGTACCAACGGCGACGCGTGCGCCATTCATCATCCTTACGCGGTCATCACGCACACTTATGCTTGAAACAGACTGAATGGGTTAGCCTGGAGACACGGCGTGAGGATGCGCCGTCTGATCGCCTCCCGCGATCGCCCCAGACCAGAGAGCGGCCTCATGCTCCTCGAGCGCGACCTCATCCAGTCCGTCGGCTTCCGCAATGTGCGTGAAGGCGATCGGATCACCGGCTTCCAGCTGCGGCTGCGCATGCCCTCGTACCGCGGGATGGCGGCATCCCTCATCGACGGCGTCGCCGTGCGCGTCGGCGATCTCGTCGACGTCCCCGCCGACGTGCCGCTGTGGACCCTGCAGGGCCGGACCCACACGCGCGCCGAGCTGTGGGAGAGCGACGACCTGCGCTGGCCGCTCGAGGATGCCGCGATCATCACCGTCCCGCACGAGGGCGGCCTGCCCGACGGCGTCCACGAGGTGTCGATCGAGCTGCGGTTGCGCATGTCGTACATCCCGCAGGAGCACCAGCCCTCCACGTACAACGTCACGAGGCACGTGACCCTGTCGCCGGAGGCGACCGGCGCCCCGTTCCGCTACGGCGTGAGCCTGTACAGCTTCATGACCGACTACGGCACGGTCATCGACCTCGAGACCGCGATGGCCGGCATCGCCGACCTCGGCGCGACCGGCATCGAGATCCTCGGCGAGGGGCACATCCCGAACTACCCGAACCCGTCCGAGGAGTGGGTGGACGACTGGTTCCGCCTGCTCGAGAAGTACAGCCTCGAGCCCACGAACTACGGCTCGTGGATCGACACCCGCCTGCACTCGAGCGGCCCGAACGGCCGTGACATGACGGTCGAAGAGGGGGCGGCCCAGCTCCAGCGCGACCTCCGGCTCGCCAAGCGCCTGGGCTTCCGGTTCGTCCGGCCGAAGATCGGTGTGGTCTCCAGCGACCTTGTTCCGCACCCGATCTGGACCGAGGTCGTCGAGCAGAGCCTCCCGCTGGCCGAAGAGCTCGACGTGATCATCTGCCCCGAGATCCATTCGCCCACGCCCATCAAGCACGAGGTCGTCGACGAGTACATCGAATTCATCCAGCGCACGGGCACAAAGCACTTCGGCATCCTGATCGACACCGGCATCTTCCAGGACCGCCCGATCCCGCTGAAGCCCGGCGAGCTGCCCGGCCGCCGGCCGGCGTTCCTCGACGGCATCGGCGTCGATCCGGCCGACTTCGCCGCCGTCGCACCCTATGTCGTGTTCGTGCAGGCGAAGTTCCACGACATCGACGAGAGCCTCGAAGACCAGCAGATCCCGTGGGAACCGGTGCTGCGCGCGATGCGGGATGCCGGCTACACCGGCTACCTCTCCAGCGAGTACGAGGGCGAACGCGAGCCGTGGCGCGCGATCGAGCAGGTGCGTCGCCAGCACTCCCTCATGCGCCAGGTCGCCGACGCGCTCTGAGCGCGGCATCCCGAATCGAGACGAAGGAACACGCGAATGCCCAACGGCCTCATCGCCGAAGACAGCCTCCGTCCGCACCCTGACGGACTCGCGCTGAAGCTCACCCTGCCCTGGTACCGGAGCCTGTGGCTCTCGTCGGTGGGCACGCTGAAGGCCACGATCGACGGGGCCGAGGTGCCGGCATCCGATCTCGCGTTCGAGCTGAAGGGGCAGCGCTACACGCTGGACCAGCTGCCCGAGCAGAGCGAGACCCTGTGGTTCCTGCAGGAGCACCCGCTGCTGATCGTCCGCCGTGAGGCGCCGATCGCGCTCGGCGAGACGCACGACGTCGAGATCTTCGGCGAGCTGCGCCTGCCGTACATGCAGATCGCGCCGGGGCAGGATGGCGGGCCGGGCATGTACGTGCCGAACATCGTGCGGCAGTCGTTCACGCTGACCGCGACCGACCAGGATGCCGCCCCCTTGGCGCTCGTGACCGACGTCGCCCCGCCGCCTCCGGCGACCGACGACGACCCGTTCAAGCTCGGGCTCACGCTCTACTCGGCGAGTGCGGAGTTCCGCGCCGGCTGGTACGACTTCGACAGCCTGCTCGCGCGGGTCGCCGAGCTGGGCATCGGACCGGGCATCGAGATCGTCGCGTCGCAGGCGCTGCCGACCTACCCGTACCTCTCGCCCGAGTTCATCGCGAACTGGCGCTCGGCGTTCGACAAGTACGGCTTCGACGAGAGCTCGTTCGGGGCGAACCTCGACATGGGCCGTCGCCGCGACCGCGACATGACCGACGACGAAGAGTTCGAGTTCAGCGAGATCCTCTTCCGGGATGCCGCCGCCCTCGGCTTCCCGCTCGTGCGGATCCAGAGCGCCAAGCCCGCGCTGCTGCGCCGCCTGCTGCCGATCGCCGAGCAGCTTAACCTCACGCTCGCGTACGAGATCCACGCACCGATGGGCCCGAACGCGCCGCAGATCATGAAGGTGCGCGAGGTCTACGACGATCTCGATTCGCCGCTGCTCGGCTTCGTCGCGGACTTCTCCTCGACGATGCACAGCATGTCGCCGACCCTGTTGCGGGCGGTGCAGCGTGCGGGCCTCGACGATGAGGCCGTCGATCGCCTGCAGGCGATCTGGGCCACCGACGCGTCGATGCAGGAGCGCCAGCAGGAGTTCATCGGCTACCTCAAGAGCCGCGACTTCGACCCGGGACGCCTCGGCTCGTTCGCGCACCTCGCGTTCAACATGCACGGGCACGTCGCGCCGCAGGAGTGGGCCGACATCATGCCGCAGATCAAGCACGTGCACGCGAAGTTCTACGACATCGACGAGAACGGGCAGGAGCCCGCGATCGACTACCCCGAGCTCGTGCGCGTCTTCGTCGAGGGCGGCTACCGCGGCTACTGGTCGAGCGAGTGGGAGGGGCACGCGTTCGCCGAGCTCGGCGAGGTCGATCCGCTGCTGCTCGTGCGTCGGCAGCACGACCTGATCCGCCGGTCGATGCGGGAGCTGCAGCCGGCATGACCGAGACGACCGAGGCGCCCGACTTCCGCCGTCTGCCGATCGCGGAGGCGGTGCGCTGGCTCGCCGAGCACGGTGAGCCGGCCGACCCGCGACCCGACATCGACACCGCCGCGCTGAAGCGACGCTTCCCGCACCTGGAGGCCGTCGAGACCGCCGACATCCGCATCGACGGCCCGTACGGCCGGCTCGTGCCGGCCAGGCTGTATCGGGATGCCGTCGCGCCGGCATCCGGTCGCGCCCTCGTGTGGGTGCACGGCGGGGCGTTCATCGGCGGGCATCTGGACATGCCCGAGGCGAACTGGGTCGCCCTCGAGCTCGCGGCGCGCGGCGTCCCGGTGCTGTCGGTCGACTACGTCAAGTGCCTCGGCGACACGCACTTCCCCGAGCCGACCGACGAGGTGCGCACCGCGTTCGCCCATGCCGTCGCGCACGCGGATGGTCTTTTCGGCGTCGACGCGGGCGCGGTGCTGCTCGGGGGCGCGAGCGCCGGTGGCAACCTCACCGCGGGCGCAGTCGCGCAGCTGCAGGATGCCGGTGACCCGGTGCCCGCCGGGCTCGTCCTCGTGTACCCCGTGGTCCACCCGAACGGGCCCGAAGCCTCGGAGATCGTCGACCTCACGTCGCCGCACGGTCAGCTCGCGAAGAACTTCGCCGGTTCCGAGGAGGCCCTGCGCGACTCGCACGCGTTCGCCGCGCTGGGGCGGGTCGACGGCTTTCCCCCGACACTCGTCGTCGTGTGCGAGAACGACGACCTGCGCCCGTCGGGAGAAGCGTTCGCCCGTCAGCTCGAGGATGCCGGCATCCGGGTCGCCCTGCACCTTGAGGCGGCTGCCGGTCACGGCCACATCAACGAGCCGTCCGACCCGACGGCGCTGCCGACGATCGAGGCGATCGCCGCGTGGGTCAGCGCGTGAATCAGGCGACGCTCGAGCTGGTGCGCGCGAGCCTGCGCGGAGCGGTGGACGTCGAGGTGAGCCCGACCGGCTTGACCCCGCTGCGCCTGCCGGCGCGCGCACGGGCTCAGTCCGACTCGGACTGGATGCGCATCGCGTCGGAGCAGGCGTCGGGGGTGCGTCTGGAGTTCCGGACCGCTGCGACCTGGCTCGAGCTGA
>CAYOQY010000100.1:7445-8805 GCA_964406225.1 uncultured Microbacterium sp. | reverse complement strand
ATGAGCGACCCCGACATGATCGACGGCATCATCGAGGCCGTCTCGATCCCGGTGATGGCCAAAGCTCGCATCGGGCACTTCGTGGAGGCGCAGGTCCTGCAGGAACTGGGCGTCGACTACATCGACGAGTCCGAGGTGCTCTCACCGGCCGACTACGTGAACCACATCGACAAGTGGAAGTTCACCGTGCCGTTCGTGTGCGGTGCGACCAACCTCGGAGAGGCGCTGCGCCGCATCAACGAGGGTGCCGCCATGATCCGCTCGAAAGGCGAGGCGGGCACCGGGGACGTCTCAGAGGCGACGAAGCACATCCGCAAGATCACGAGCGAGATCAACGTGCTGAGGTCGATGACGAAGGACGAGCTCTACGTCGCGGCCAAGGAGCTGCAGGCGCCGTACGACCTCGTCGCCGAGGTCGCCGAGACCGGCAGGCTCCCCGTGGTGCTGTTCGTCGCGGGCGGCGTCGCCACCCCCGCCGACGCCGCGATGATGATGCAGATGGGCGCCGACGGCGTCTTCGTCGGCTCCGGCATCTTCAAGTCCGGCAACCCGGCCCAGCGCGCCGCGGCCATCGTGAAGGCGACCACGTTCCACGACGACCCGAAGGTGATCGCCGAGGTGTCGCGCGGACTCGGCGAGGCGATGGTCGGCATCAACGTCTCGGACCTGCCCGCACCGCACCGCCTCGCCGAGCGTGGCTGGTAAGCGCCCCCGCGTCGGAGTCCTCGCCCTGCAGGGCGACGTGCGCGAGCACGTCCGGGTCCTCACGGATCTCGGCGCCGATGCGTCGACCGTCCGCCGTCCGGACGAGCTCGCCGCGGTCGACGGCCTCGTGCTGCCCGGCGGCGAATCGAGCGTGATCGACAAGCTCGCGCGCGCGTTCGGGATGCAGCAGCCGATCCGCGCGGCGATCGCGGCGGGCATGCCCGTGTACGGGACGTGCGCGGGCCTGATCCTGCTCGCGGACGTCATCACCGACGGGATCGACGGGCAGCAGACCTTCGGCGGCCTCGACGTCGTCGTGCGCCGCAACGCGTTCGGCAGCCAGCTCGACTCGTTCGAGACCGATATCGACGTGCCCGTGCTCGGCGCACCGCCTGTGCACGCGGTGTTCATCCGCGCACCGCTCGTCGAGCAGGTCGGCGCGGGCGTCGAGCCCCTCGCACGGCTCGACGACGGAGGTGTGGTCGCCGTGCGGCAGGGCGCTCTGCTGGGCACCTCGTTCCATCCCGAGGTCACCGGCGAGCATCGATTCCACGAACTGTTCCTCGACACGGTGCGCGCGCGAGCGTGAGGCGCCGGCCATGACCGCGTGGGTCGCGCTCCTGCGCGGAGTGAACGTCGGCGGGGCGACGATCCG
>CAYOQY010000100.1:0-7345 GCA_964406225.1 uncultured Microbacterium sp. | reverse complement strand
TGACCGCGTGGGTCGCGCTCCTGCGCGGAGTGAACGTCGGCGGGGCGACGATCCGGAACGCCGAACTCACGGCGCTGCTGCGCGATGAACTCGGCCTGGAGGACGTGCGGACGGTGCTGGCCAGCGGCAACGCGGCGTTCGAGGCGGATGCCGGACCACGCGCCCGCACCGGATTGAAGACGTCCATCGAGGCGGCGCTGCGCACGCGCTTCGGCTACGACGCGTGGATCGTCCTGGTCACGCAAGCCGAAGTCGAACGGGCGGTCGAGGCATTCCCGTTCGATGCCGACGACACGCACCGGCAGCCGTGGGTGATCTTCGGGTCGGACGACGCCGTCCTCGACGATCTCGCGGCGGCCGCGGCATCCCTCGACGACGACGTCGACCCGATCGCGCGAGGCGACGGCGTCGTCTACTGGAATCCGGTCAAGGGCACGAGCGTCGACACGCCGTTCGCCAAGCTCCTCGCCCGGAGCTCGTACCGATCGAGCACCACGAACCGCAACGTGCGCACGCTGCAGAAGATCCTGGCGCGGTGACCGGCGGACCGTCGGCCTAAACTAGAGGAATGTCCGGCCACTCCAAGTGGGCGACGACCAAGCACAAGAAGGCCGTCATCGACGCCCGTCGTGCCAAGTCGTTCGCCAAGCTCATCAAGAACATCGAAGTCGCCGCCAAGATGGGCGGCGCCGACGTCTCGGGCAATCCGACGCTCTACGACGCCATCCAGAAGGCGAAGAAGACCTCGGTCCCGAACGACAACATCGACCGCGCCGTCAAGCGTGGCGCGGGCATCGGCGGCGAAGCCGTCGAGTACACCACGATCCTCTACGAAGGCTACGGACCCAACGGCGTCGCGCTCATGATCGAGTGCCTCACCGACAACAAGAACCGCGCCGCTGCGGAGGTCCGGACGGCACTGAGCCGCAACGGCGGCACGCTGGCCGATCCCGGCTCGGTGGCGTACAACTTCCACCGCAAGGGCGTCATCGTCGTGTCGGGCGAGGGCGCCGAGGAGGACGACGTCATGCTCGCCGCCCTCGAGGCCGGAGCGGAGAACGTCGAGGAGCACGCCCAGGGCTTCGAGGTCATCACCGAGGCGTCGGATCTGGTCTCCGTGCGCCAGGCGCTGCAGGATGCGGGGCTGGACTACGAGTCGGCCGACGTCGAGTTCGTGCCTTCGCTCAAGGTCGAGGTCGACGCCGACACGGCCCGCAAGGTCTTCCGCCTGATCGACGCGCTCGAAGACAGCGACGACGTCCAGAACGTGTACAGCAACTTCGATCTGTCCGCTGAGGTCCAGGCCGAACTCGAGAACGACGACTGACCCGGCTCGGGTCAGCTGGGCGAGGAGCGCAGCGACGAGTCGAAGTGTGGGCGCGCCGCGACCGCCTGCCCCCACCTCCCGCATAGCGTGGGACGGTGGCAGCTCTTCGTGTGCTCGGCATCGACCCGGGCCTGACCCGGTGCGGGGTCGGCGTCGTCGACGTCGCGCGCGATCGCTCGGCCCGGCTCGTCCACGTGGGAGTCGTCCGCTCCGATCCCGGTGAACCCATCGAGCGCCGGCTCGCGACGATCGCCGCGGGAATCCGTGCGGTGATCGACGAGCACGGCCCGACCGTCATGGCGGTGGAACGCGTGTTCTCGCAGCACAACCGCCAGTCCGTCATGGGAACGGCACAGGCGAGCGGCATCGCTCTGCTCATCGCGGGTGAACGCGGGATTGCGGCATCCACGCACACGCCGACCGAGGTGAAGGCCGCCGTCACGGGATACGGCGCCGCGGACAAGCGCCAGGTGCAGACCATGATCGCGCGCATCCTGCGGCTGGACGAAGTCCCGCAGCCGGCGGACGCCGCCGACGCGCTCGCGCTCGCCCTGTGTCACGCATGGCGCGGCGGCACGGCGCACGCTCCGGTGGGCGGCACTCTCACGCCGGCCCAGCAGCGGTGGGCGGACGCCGAGCGTCTCGCCCGCCGATGAGTGTGTCGGTCGAACAAAACTGCGAAGACCAGCCTAGGCTCGGAGGATGATCTCCTCCCTGCGCGGTCGGGCCGCCCACGTGGATGCCGATGCGATCGTCGTCGAAGTCGGCGGCGTCGGGCTGACGGTGGCGGTCACTCCCCATGTGGCACACGCGACGCGCGTCGGCGACGACGTCCACCTGCACACGAACCTGATCGTGCGCGAAGACGCCCTGTCGCTCTTCGGCTTCGAGAGCCGCGACGAGCTGGTCGTCTTCACCCAACTGCTCGGCGTGACCGGCGTGGGGCCGAAATCGGCCCTCGGCGTCCTCGCCGCGCTGAGCGTCGCGCAGATCGCCGAGGCGGTCGCCGACGACGATGACGCACCCTTCCGCCGTGTCTCCGGGATCGGCCCCAAGACGGCGAAGCTCATCGTCGTCCAGCTCGCCGGCAAGATCGACGCGCCACGGGCCACCGGACCGTCCGGGGCAGGCGCAGCCCCGGACGTCGCCGCGCAGGTGACCCAGGCGCTCGTCGGCCTCGGCTGGAGCGAACGGGCCGCGGCCGAGGCGGTGGCCGCCGCCGCCGAGCACGCCACGCCCACCGAGCGCGCCGCCGTCCCCGCGCTGCTGCGCCTGACGCTCGCGACGCTCGGGCCCGCCCGCAAGGAGACCGCCGGTGGATGAGCTGCGCGACGCGGACGAGCCGGTCGACGAGACCGAGCTCGCGATCGAGGGGGCGCTGCGTCCGGCATCCCTCGCCGAATTCGTCGGGCAGCAGAAGGTCCGCGGCCAGCTGCAGCTGCTCCTGGACGCCGCCCGGATCCAGCAGCGCCCCTCAGACCACATCCTGCTGTCGGGCCCGCCCGGACTCGGCAAGACGACGCTCGCGATGATCGTCGCCCATGAGAGCGGACGGCCGTTGCGCATGTCGAGCGGCCCGGCGATCCAGCACGCCGGAGACCTCGCCGCGCTCCTGTCGAGCCTCACCCCGGGAGAGGTGCTCTTCATCGACGAAGTGCACCGCATGGCGCGCTCCGCCGAGGAGATGCTCTACCTCGCGATGGAGGACTTCCGGATCGACATCATGGTCGGCAAGGGCGCAGGGGCGACGAGCATTCCGTTGGACCTCTCGCCGTTCACGCTCGTGGGCGCGACGACGCGCTCGGGCCTGCTGCCCAACCCGCTGCGCGACCGCTTCGGCTTCACGGCCCACCTCGAGTACTACGAGCCGGAAGAGCTCGAGCGCGTCATCGAACGTTCGGCCACGATGCTCGCGGTCGATCTGCCGCCCGCGTCGCTCGCCGAGATCGCGCGACGCTCCCGTGGCACGCCCCGGATCGCGAACCGCCTGCTGCGTCGCGTCCGCGACTACATGATCGTGCGTGGGGGAGGCGGCGACACCGCGACGGTGGATGCCGCACTGGATCTGTACGACGTCGACGCCCTCGGACTCGACCGGCTGGACCGCGCGGTGCTCGACGCCCTGGTGCGCCGTTTCCGGGGCGGACCGGTGGGACTCGGCACGCTCGCGGTCGCCGTGGGGGAGGAGGCCGAGACGATCGAATCGGTCGTCGAGCCGTACCTCGTCCGCATCGGATTCATCGGGCGCACGCCCCGGGGGCGCATCGCGATGCCCGCCGCCTTCGCGCATCTCGGCGCCCCGCACCTCGACTCGGCCCTCAGAATCGATGATCTATAATCGCTGGAGGCTCTCGCCTAACCCCCTCATGCAAGGCAGTGCCGCCACGGCGCGCGCCTGATTCGAAAGGTGCTCTCGCCTCCATGGACATCGCCACGTTCTTCGGCAACTACGGCCTCATCATCCTGCTGGTCGTCCTCCTCGTCTTCATGTTCTGGAGCTCGCGTCGTCGTATGCAGAAGCAGAAGCTCGAGCAGGAGCAGAAGGCTCGGCAGACCGTCCCCGGCGCCGAGGTCCTGCTCCAAGGCGGCCTCTACGGCACGATCGTCGCGTACGACCCCGAGAACCTCGACCAGCCCGCGATCGTCGAGATCGCGCCCGGTGTGGAGATCAAGGTGCACAGCCAGGCGATCCTCCGCATCGTCGACCCGGCGCAGGGTGCCGTCACCGAGGACGAGTTCATCGAGGCCGAGGCGAGCGAGGCCGGCTACGTCGCGAGCGGATCGATCAGCTCGATCAGCGACGACCAGGCGCGTGCCGACGCCGACGCGACGACGCCGTCCGAGCCCGACACGGACAACAAGCCCCAGGCCTGACCGCTCGCCCCTCACAGGGCCCCCAGAAAGCTGACCCTCGTGGCGACTTCCACTCCCGTCCGGCATGCCTGGCGCATGCTGACCGGTCTTCTGATCATCACCGCCCTCCTCTTCGGCATCAACGCGCTCGGCGTGTACGTGTTCAAGGAGAGCTCCTGGACCCCCGAGCTCGCGCTCGATCTCCAGGGCGGCACGCAGATCATCCTCGAAGCGCAGACCGCCGACGGCGCTGCGCCGAGCGAAGAGCAGATGAACCAAGCGGTGACGATCATCCGCCAGCGCGTCGACGCCTCGGGCGTCGGCGAGGCGGACGTGACCACCGAGGGCGGCAACAACATCGTCGTCCAGATCCCGGGGCAGGCCGACGAGCAGACGCGCCAGCGTATCGAGGCCTCGGCTCAGCTGCAGCTGCGGGCCGTGCTGTTCGCCGGGCAGCCGGCGACGTCGTTCGTCGGAGAGGACGGCACCGAGACGCCGTACCCGACGCCCGACCCGACGCTCGAGTCCACGCCGTCGTCCTCCCCGACCAACGGCAGCGACCCCGCATGGATCACACCGGCGCTCCAGGCGGCGTTCCTCGCGTACGACTGCGACGACCCCGACAACGACCCCGCGAACGCTCCGCAGGACGAGCCTCTCATCACGTGCGAGGCGGACGGCAGCGTCAAGTACATCCTGGGCCCGGTCGAGCTCGACGGATCGTCGATCACCGACGCGACGTTCGGACTGCAGCAGACGAACGGCCAGTGGGCCGTCAACCTCCGCTTCGACGACGAAGGCACGCGCACGTTCGGTCAGATCAGTGAGCGGCTGTACGGCGCGACGCCCCCGCTGAACCAGTTCGCGTTCGTGCTGGACGGCTTCGTGCTCTCCGCCCCGTCGATGAACGCCCGCATCCTCGGCGGCGACCCGAGCATCACGGGCAGCTTCACGCAGGACACGGCCAAGGTCCTCGCAGACCAGCTGAAGTACGGCGCGCTGCCGCTCAGTTTCGAGGTCGTCAGCTCCGACACGATCTCGGCGACGCTCGGATCGCAGCAGCTGCAGATCGGCCTGATCGCGGGCCTCATCGGCCTGGCGCTCGTCGCGATCTACTCGCTCATCGTCTACCGCGCCCTCGGCATGGTGATCATCGCGTCGCTGGTAGTGATGGGTGTGCTCACCTACATCACGATCTGCATCCTCGCGTGGCGCATGGGCTTCCGCCTGTCGCTGGCCGGTGTCGCGGGTCTGATCGTGTCGATCGGCTTCACCGCGGACTCGTTCATCGTCTACTTCGAGCGCATCCGCGACGAGCTGCGCGACGGCAAGTCCATCACGGGCGCCGTCGAGGACGGCTGGGGTCGCGCCAAGCGGACGATCTACATCTCCAAGTCGATCAACGTCCTCGCCGCCGTGGTGCTGTACATCCTCGCCGACGCGACGGTGAAGGGCTTCGCGTTCACGCTCGGTCTCACGACCGTCATCGACGTGCTGATCTTCATCATGTTCACGCACCCGGTCATGCAGCTCCTGGCACGCACACGGTTCTTCGGTTCCGGGCATCCGCTCTCGGGGATGGACCCGGCCGCCCTCGGTGCGGTCTACCGCGGCCGCGCGCAGTTCCGCGCGCCCGTTGCGCCGTCCGGCAGAACGCAGGCGGAGCGCAAGGCGTCGCGCTCGCGCGGCGAGGCGGAGCGACGCCAGACGATCGCCGAGCGCAAACAGGCGGAGCTGGCGAACACCACCGGAAGCGGTAAACCGCCCACATCCGACAAGGGAGGAGAGCTCTGATGCGCTCCATGAGCCAGCTCGGAAACGAGCTCTACACGGGCAAGACCTCGTTCCCGTTCGTCGGTCGTCGGCGGCTGTGGTTCATCATCGCGGCCGCGCTCGTGATCGGATCCGCCCTCGTCCCGCTCTTCCGGCCGATCGCGTTCTCGATCGAGTTCACCGGCGGGTCGCAGTTCACCGTCTCGAGCCTGTCCTCGCCCGACCAGGCCGTCGCGACCGAGGCCGTGCAGTCCGTCGTCCCCGGTGCCACCACGAAGGTCACGACCGTCGGCGACAGCAACGTGCGCGTGCAGACCGATCAGCTCACGCCGCAGGAGACCCTCGAAGTCACCGACGCGCTGGCGACGGCATACGACGTGCCCGTCAGCGAGGTCACGGCATCCTTCATCGGGCCCAGCTGGGGTGAGGACGTGACCCGGCAGTCGCTGTGGGGTCTCGCGATCTTCCTCGCCCTGACCTTCCTCATCCTCGCCCTGTACTTCCGCACGTGGAAGATGTCGGTGACGTCCATCATCGGCCTGCTCGACGTGCTGATCATCACGATCGGCATCTACGCGCTCTTCGGATTCGAGATCTCGCCCGCGGCGGTGATCGGGTTCCTGACGATCCTCTCCTACGCGCTATACGACACCACGGTCGTGTTCGACAAGATCCGCGAGAACACCACCGAGGACGGGGAGATATCCGGCCGCACGTTCGGGGAGTCCGTCAACCTCGCGGTGAACCAGACGCTGATCCGCTCGATCAACACGACGGTGGTCGCGATCCTGCCGACCGGTGCGATCCTGTTCATCGGCGCGCTGTGGCTCGGCGCTCAGACGCTGACCGACATCTCGCTCGCGATCTTCGTGGGCACGATCGTCGCGGCGTACTCCACGCTGTTCGTCGCCGCACCGCTCTACTCGCTGTTCCGCGAGAACGAGCCGGAGATCAAGGCCCGCGATGCCCGGGTGCTCGCCGCGCGCGAGCAGGCGGGCGTGCCGGTCTGAGACGGATGACCGTGTCGGGAGCAGAGCGGCCGCGGGCGTAGGATTGAGCACCAGCCGAGCGGGAGGGACGGGATGACTGAGACGATTCCCCCCGCCCAGTCCTCGTCTCTGCGGCGGCTCGTTCCGCGGATCTTCTCCCGGTCCGCGCGTCGCGACGACGTGGAGCAGCTGCTCCGCACCGTCCGGACGCATCACCCGAAGGGTGATCTGTCGATCATCGAGCGTGCGTACGCGGTCGCCGACGACGCCCACACGGGCCAGACCCGGCAGAGCGGCGAACCGTACATCACCCACCCCCTCGCGGTGGCGCAGATCCTCGCCGACCTCGGCCTCGGACCGAAGGCGATCGCGGCGGCGCTGCTGCACGACACCGTCGAAGACA
>CAYOQY010000099.1:0-8902 GCA_964406225.1 uncultured Microbacterium sp. | reverse complement strand
ACCGCCGACGACAACCAGCCGTCGGTCGCGATCCAGGTCTTCCAGGGCGAGCGCGACTTCACGCGCGACAACAAGCCGCTCGGAACCTTCGAGCTCACCGGCATCGCGCCGGCGCCCCGCGGCATCCCGCAGGTCGAGGTCACGTTCGACATCGACGCGAACGGCATCGTGCACGTCTCCGCGAAGGACAAGGGCACCGGCAAGGAGCAGTCGATGACGATCACCGGCGGCTCGTCGCTGCCGAAGGACGACATCGAGCGCATGGTGCGCGAGGCCGAGGAGCACGCGGCGGAGGACAAGAAGCGCCGCGAGTCCGCGGAGACCCGCAACCAGGCCGAGACCCTGGCGTACTCGATCGACAAGCTCATCAAGGAGAACGACGACAAGCTCCCCGCCGAGGTCAAGACCGAGGTCCAGGGCGATGTCGACGCACTCAAGGCCGCGCTCGCGGGCGACGACGACGACGCGGTGAAGACCGCGTTCGACAAGCTCAACGCGAGCCAGGGCAAGCTGGGCGAGGCCATCTACGCCTCGAGCCAGGCGTCGCAGGCGGCGCCGGATGCCGGTGCCGAGGCGCCCGCGGACGACGCCGGTTCGGCATCCGCCGATGAGGACGTCGTCGACGCCGAGGTCGTCGAAGACGAGGACGAGAAGAAGTAGCCATGACGGACAAGAACTTCGAAGAGCCGAATGGCGACGAGGTTCGACCGGACGAGGAGGGGTCGGCGCAGAGCGCCGGCCCCGACTCGCAGGACGAACTGACCGTCGACGACATCCTCGGCGCCGAGCAGAACGCGGACGCCGCGGCGGAGGACGCCGTGATCGCCGACCTCGAGTCGGCGCTGCTGAACGACCTCAAGCGGTTGCAGGCCGAATACGCCAACTACCGCCGGCGCACCGAGGATCAGCGCGAGCGAGAGATCGAGCGCGCCCGGGGCGAGGCCGTCAAGGGACTGCTCCCGGTGCTGGACGACCTCGACCGCGCCGACAAGCACGGCGACCTCGTCGAGGGCACCGCGTTCGCGGCGATCGGCGACAAGGTGCGCGCGGTGGCCGAGAAGCTCGGCCTCGTCTCGTACGGCGAGGCCGGCGAGGCGTTCGACCCCCAGCAGCACGAGGCGATCTTCCAGGCGCCGACGCCGGGCGTGACCGAAGCGACGATCCTCGAGGTCGTCGAGGTCGGCTACCGTCTCGGTTCGGTCGAGCTGCGACCCGCCAAGGTGGTCGTCGCGGTCCCGGCCGAGTAGTCGCGAAGGAGCACCGCATGGCGAGTCAGGACTGGTTCGACAAGGACTTCTACAAGACGCTCGGTGTCGACAAGAACGTCAGCGCCGCCGAGCTGAAGAAGGTGTACCGCAAGCTCGCCCGCACGCACCACCCCGACTCCAATCAGGGCGATGCCAAGGCCGAGGAGAAGTTCAAAGAGGTCAGCGAGGCGTACTCGGTGCTCTCCGATCCCGAGCAGCGCAAGGAGTACGACCAGATCCGCGCGATGGGTTCGGGCGCACCGCGGTTCACCGCGGGCGACCAGCCCGGCGGCTTCGAAGACGTGTTCAGCATGTTCGGTCAGGGTCGCGGTGGCCGCCAGTCGCCGCAGGACTTCGACGACATCTTCAGCATGTTCAACCAGCAGCAGGGCGGCGGCTTCGGCTCGGGGCGGTTCGGTCAGTCGACGGGCGGCTTCCGCGGCTACGGAGGTCCGCAGCGCGGCGCCGACGTGACCGCCCGCACGACGATCGACTTCATCACCGCGACCAAGGGCGAGACGATCACCCTGCAGGGCGAGGACGGCAAGCCGTTCAAGGTGAAGATCCCTGCGGGCGTGGCGGACGGGCAGAAGATCCGTCTGCGCGGGCGCGGCCGGCACTCGCCGGACGGCGGCGAGTCGGGCGATATCGTCGTGCAGGTGACCGTCCGTCCGCATCCCGCCTTCACGCGCGAAGGACTCAACCTCCGGGTGACCGTTCCCGTGACCTTCACCGAGGCCGCGCTCGGCGCCACGATCGAGGTGCCGACGCTCGGCGGCGATCCCGTCAAGCTCCGCGTGGCCCCCGGCACGCCGTCCGGCCGGGTGCTGCGCGTCAAGGGACGCGGTGTGCAGACGGCCAAGGGCACCGGCGACCTGCTCGCCGAGGTGCAGGTCGCGGTCCCGTCGCACCTGGACGATGCCGCGCGCGAAGCACTCGAGCGGTTCCACGAGCTGGAGCCCAAGGACAACCCCCGCGCCGACCTCATGTCGAGGGCGCGCGGTTAGGGGGAGGTGAGACCGGATGCCGCAACGAGAGATCGATGAGGACGCGCCGATCTTCGCGATCGCGGTCGCGGCCGAGCTCGCGAACATGCATCCGCAGACCCTCCGTCAGTACGACCGCCTCGGGCTCGTCGTGCCCGCGCGCACGCAGGGCGGATCGCGCCGCTACTCGACGCGCCACGTCGAGCAGCTGCGCGAGGTGGCGCGGCTGTCCGCGGACGGCATGAGCCTTCCCGCGATCGCGCGGATCATCGAGCTGGAGAACCACGTGCAGGAACTGCGCGTACGCGTGCGGGATCTCGAGGCGCGCATGCGCACCGAGCTCGAGAACCGCCCGGGTGCGCGCGTGTTCGCCGCGGGAGCCACCGGTTCGGTCGTCACGCTCCGGCAGGGACGTCGCGTGCGTCGGGCCACCGACATCGTCGTGTGGCGCCCGCGTCTGGCCATCGAGAGCGAACCGGACGCGTCCGGGGCCGACCCCGAGCGCTGACCCGGCGACGACCCCGCTCAGGCGGCGACGAGCCCGATCCGACGCGCCGAGCGCACGGCTTCGGATCGTGACGAGACCCCCAGCTTGCGGTACACCGAGACCGCGTGGGTCTTGACGGTGTTGCGCGACACGTGCAGGTACACGCCGATCTCCTCGAACGTGAAGTGGCTGGGCAGCAGGTGCAGCACCCTCACTTCGGCCGGCGTGAGCAGGTCCGTCCCGAGGGGCGCCGCGCTCGACAGCTGGGTCGCGACGGCGCGCAGATCGTCGATCTCGCACTGCACCGCGCCGGCCTGCGTGACGTGGCACAGCAGCTCCTGGGTCTGGTCCAGGGCGAAATGCGCCTCTTGAGCGTCGCCGAGGGCCAGCGCCGCCCGCGCGACGGCGAGGTGCACCTGCACCGCGAGCGACGGACTCTCGTGCGGAACCGACGCGCACAGCTCGTTCGCGGAGCGCAGCGCCGCTCTAGCCTGCTCGGTGTGTCCTTCGCGCGCCGCCGTCACCGCGAGGCTCGCGTATCCCAGTGCGGCGTACTTGTGGAGGGCGCGAGAGGTCCGGCGTGCGGAGACGTCGACGAGGTCGGTGGTGATCGTGGTCACGGCCGTGCTCCTTCCACGGGCTGTTCCGCGCCGTGCGCGCGTGCGCGGTGCACGGCGGTGCGCCGTCTGCGCGGCATCGGGGTCGGCTCGGCCTCGACCGCCGCGGAGTGTCGCGTGAGGTGGCTGTCGTACCAGCGGTGGTACACCGCGACGAGCGGCATGGCGCTCAGTCCGTGCAGGAACACACTCGCGACGCCGAGGCCCGGGAAGAGGAGCAGACCGATGCCGAAACCCGCGAGCATCGACAGGGGCAGCCCGATCAGCAGCAGGCGGCTCGGCCAGGTGACGTTGCGCCGGAGCGCCGGCAGATCGATGCGCGCCGAGTCGCTGAAGAGGAGGAACACGAGGGCCAGTTCGGTGACCGTGCCGAGCAGCGGGCTCTCGGCATCGATGTCGAGCCAGCCGAGCCCCGCGCCGCCGAGCACGACGCCCGCGATCACGAACACCATCGCCGATGTCACGCCGCGACGGTCCAGGGGTGCCGACACCGCGGCGTACACGACCATCACGGCGACGACGATCAGCAGTGATTCCATGGTCTCCCCCTTTCAGCCCGCTCGCTCGGGCGTCAGTGCGCGTGCGGGTGCGGGTCGGGCAGGAGCTTCTCGGCCCACCACGCGGGCGGGACGTGCGGCGACGACATCGGCGGTCCGGTGATCTCGGTCGGGCCGACCACCGGCCACGCCGCGGGGTCGAGCAGGCGCTGCCGGACGACGATGGCGCCGGGCGTGAGGTCGAACGTCGTGAGGTCCTGAGAGATCACGACCGGCCCGTCGTGCCGCGTGCGCATCTCGGCCCAGACGGCCGGGACGGTCTCGTGGTCGACGGCGAGGTGGAAGATCGCCGACATGCGGGCTCCGGCCGCCTCGAACACGGTCCCGGCCATCGCGGGGCTCGTGTGCGAGCTGTTGATGATCATCTCGGCGACGGGCAGGGGCATGCTGGCCTTGCGCGCCATGACCTCCGCCGTGGGGAACGTCTCGTGGATCAGCAGGTCCGCGCCGTCCGAGTGCTCGAGCACGGTGTGCGTGGGGCGGGTGTCGCCCGAGTAGACGACGCTGCGCCCGGCGTAGTCGAGGCGGTACCCCACGGAGCCGTTCACGAGGTGGATCACCGGGAATGACGTGACCGTCACGCCGTTGCGCTCGTACGCCACCGCGGGGCGGTCGTACGGAACCTCGTGCGCGATCATCTCGGCGCCCGACTGGCCCGGGTGGCCGCAGAGCGACTCCATGTCCCATGCGTGCGCCGCCTGAAGCATCTCGGTGTACGCGCGGGTGCCGAGCGGCCGGTATTCGGCAGCCGGACCCCACACCTCGACCGGGTCACGGCGGCCGGATTTGGCCATGCTCCACACGAGAGTGGGCATGTCGCCCACGTGGTCGGCGTGCAGGTGGGTGAGGAACACCTTCGTCGTCCGGGTGACCGGCAGGCGCAGGCCGTTGAAGTTGGCCAGCGACCCCGAGCCCAGGTCGAAGAAGAACGTGTCCTGTTCGGGGTTGCCCACCTCGACCAGGATGGATGCCGAGGCCTGGCTCTTCTTGACGAACGGATCGCCGCTGCCGAGCACCGTGACGCGCAGCTCTCCCTCGGCGACCGGCTCCGAGCCCGGGCGGAGGACGCTCTCGTACTCCCGCGAGGGCGTTCCCACGACGGGCGTGGTGGTCAACGGCTGGGTGCTGCCTTCGTGTGCGAGCGCCGTCATCTCGCTGATCTCGTGTGCCATGTCTCCTTTCTAGGTCCGCGAAACCAGGGCGGCTAGGTCGAAGGTCCTTTCCTCCCAGGCGGATGTCCGCCGCGCGCCTAGACTCGCAGGAGCATCAGGAAGGACGGTTGCCCGTGGCAGCGAAGCAAGCCCTCGTCGTCCGCGGCGGGTGGGCCGGGCATCAGCCCGTCGAGGCGACCGACCTCTTCGTGCCGTTCCTCCGCGACAACGGCTACACGGTGCGCGTCGAGGATTCGCCGGCCGTCTACGCGGATGCCGAAACGATGGGCCAGACCGACCTCATCGTGCAGTGCGTGACGATGTCGTCGATCGAGCGCGAGGCGCTGGCGGGCCTCCGCGCCGCCGTCGAGGCCGGGACCGGCTTCACCGGCTGGCACGGCGGCATCGCCGACTCGTTCCGGGATTCGTCCGACTATCTGCAGCTCGTCGGTGGACAGTTCGCGACGCACCCGGGCACGCATCCGGACGAGCGCACGGGTGATCCGAGTGACAACTACCTCGACTACACCGTCGAGATCACCGCGCTCGGCCGTGATCACCCGATCACCGCCGGGCTCGACGACTTCACGCTCACGACCGAGCAGTACTGGGTGCTGCACGACGACCTGAGCGACGTGCTGGCGACGACGACGCATCCGGCTCCGCCGTGGCATCCCTGGCATCGCCCCGTCACCTCGCCGGCGATCTGGACCCGTGAGTGGGGCGCCGGGCGCATCGTCGTCACGACGCCCGGACACAGCGTGGACGTGCTGGAGCACCCGGCCGTCCGGACCGTCATCGAAAGGGGAATGCTGTGGGCGACGCGCCGCGCGTAGGAATCATCGGAGTCGGGGTCATCTCGGGGGTCTATCTGCAGACGCTCACCGCGCGCTCCGACGTCAGGGTGACGGCGATCGCCGACCTCGACATGGCTCGCGCGGCGGGCGTGGCCGCCGGCATCCCCGGCGCCCGTGCCCTCGAGGTGCCGGCGCTCCTCGCCGACGCCGACGTCGACGTCGTCCTCAACCTCACGATCCCCGCCGCTCACGCCGAGATCGCCCTGGCCGCGATCGCGAACGGCAAGCACGTGTACGGCGAGAAGCCGCTCGCGGTCGACTTCGCGAGCGGCAGGCGGGTGCGGGATGCCGCGACCGCCGCCGGTGTGCGCCTGGGGTCCGCTCCCGACACCGTCCTCGGAACAGGCACCCAGACCGCTCGCGCCCTGATCGACGAGGGCGGCATCGGCAGGCCCATCGCCGCGACCGCGGTCATGGCGTCGCCGGGGCCCGAGTCGTGGCACCCGAGTCCCGACTTCTACTTCCTTCCCGGCGGCGGCCCGCTCATGGACATGGGTCCGTACTACATCTCCGCGCTCATCCACCTGCTGGGTCCGGTGACGGCGGTCGTCGGATCGGCGAGCCGCCTGCGCGGCGAGCGCACGATCGGCTCGGGCCCGCGCGCGGGTGTGCGGATCCCGGTCGAGGTCGACACGCACGTCACCGGCATCCTCGAGCATGAAAGCGGCGCGCTGTCGACGCTCACGACCAGCTTCGACAGCGTCAAGAGCAGCGCGGCGCCCATCGAGGTGCACGGCGAGTCGGGCTCGCTGTCGGTGCCCGACCCGAACATGTTCTCCGGCCAGGTGTCGTTCTGCGCGCTCGGATCGCGGGAGTGGGAGCCCGTCGACGTCCGAGCGGGCTATGTCGACGCCGCTCGCGGCATCGGACTGCTCGACATGCTCGCCGCTCCGGCGGATGCGGACGTGCGGGCCTCGGGGCGGCTCGCGCTGCACACTCTCGAGATCATGACCGCCGTCCTCGAGTCCGCTCGGAGCGGCGCGCGCGTGTCGCTCGAGACGACCGTCGACCGCCCGCCGATCGTCCCCCTCGGCAGTTCGTTCGCGCTGACCGAGCTGTAGACGCGGCAACGCAGCGGGTCGGAGCGGCGCCGGGAGCTTACACCCCTAGAGTGCAGGCGTGACCACCGTCCCCGACCCCGACCGCGCCCGCGGCGAGAACGAGCGCACCGAGCGCTGGTCGCAGTTGACCTACTGGCCGCTCGCGCTCGCCGCCGCCGTCTTCCTCGTGACGTACACGCTCCACGTGATCGGCGACGTGCAGGGCCCGTGGGCCGCCGTCACGAGCCTCACGATCGGCTTCATCTGGCTGCTCTTCATCATCGACTACCTGGTGAAGCTGCGTCTGTCGGAACCGCGGCGGCTGTGGTTCCGGACGCACAAGTTCGATCTCGTGCTCGCGCTCGTTCCGGCGCTGCGGCCCGTCCGGCTGCTGGATGCGTTCACGAGGCTCGCCTCGTTCACCCGCACCCGGGGCAACCAGATACGCGCGCGTCTGCTGATCTACGGTGTCGGCTCGGCGCTGATGCTCGTCTGGTACATCTCGCTCGTCGTCCTGCAGTTCGAGCGCTCCGCGCCGGGGGCGACGATCACCTCCTTCGGCTCGGCCGTCTGGTGGGCGTTCTGCACCGTCACGACCGTCGGGTACGGCGACTACGTGCCCGTGACCGTGCCGGGCAGAGTGGCGGCGGTCCTCCTCATGGCCGGCGGTGTCGTGGTGGTCGGTCTCGTGGTCGCGACGATCTCTTCCTGGGTGGTCGAGCGCGCCACTCGGGGGCACGATGACGCGGTTCCGGCCAGCCGCGCCGACATCCGCGAGCTCACCGTCGAGCTGCAGAAGGCCGGACAGCGCCTGCGTGGCGAGGGGGGCCCTGCTCCGTCGGCGGACGGCGACGCACCGTGAGCCTCTTCCGTCGCGCGCAGCCGGCCGCCCCCGCCCCACCGCCCACCCCACCGCCCGCGCTTTCGCCCACCCTGAGGGTGCTCATCGGCCTCGCCGCGGCGGTCATCGCCCTCTCGGGGCTCTTCTTCGCGCGCGAGCTGGTCGGCCCGCTCGTGCTCGCCGCGGTCATCGTCATCATCTGCCACCCGGTGCGGCATCCGCTCGAGCGCTGGGGATGGCCGCGGTGGGCGGCGACGACCGGCGTGATCGTGGTCGCCTACCTGATCCTGCTCGTGCTCGGGCTGCTGCTGTTCTTCGCCGGCACGCAGTTCGTGCGCCTGGTCTCCGATTACTCCGACGAGCTGCAGGCCACCGCGCAGAGCGTGATCTCGTGGCTCAGCTCGGCGGGGCTCGACGAGCAGGCGTCCGATGCCACGGCATCCCTCCTCGATCCCTCGTCGATCGTCTCGTTCGTGACCTCGCTCAGCGGCACGGCGATCGGCATCCTGACCGCCTTGTTCTTCGTCCTCGCGTACGTGATCTTCATGGCCGCCGACGGCGCCCGCTACGCGCGGGCCGAGACGAGCTTCGGGCAGGTCGCCGGGCACGCCCTGGACCGGTTCCGGTCGTTCAACTCGGGGGTCCGGCGGTACTACGTCGTCAACGCGAGCTTCGGGGCGGTCGTCGCGATCATCGACGGTCTCGCCCTGTGGGCGCTCGGCATCCCCGCACCGGCGGTGTGGGCGATCCTCGCGTTCGTGACGAACTTCATCCCGAACATCGGCTTCGTGATCGGCCTGATCCCGCCGGCGCTGCTGGCCCTCGTCGTGGGCGGGTGGCCGCTCATGCTCGCCGTCATCGCCGTCTACTGCGTCGTGAACGTCACCCTGCAGGTGCTCATCCAGCCCAAGTTCGTCAGCGACGCGGTGAGCCTGAGCCTCACGCTGAGCTTCTTCTCGGTGATCTTCTGGACCTTCATCATCGGCCCGCTCGGCGCGATCCTCTCGATCCCGCTCACGCTCCTCGTGCGCGCGCTCGTGCTCGAGGGCGACCCGGGCACCCGGTGGCTGCGCTGGCTGTCGGGGGATGCCGTCACCGCGGAGCCCGACCGCGCGAGCC
>CAYOQY010000098.1:6036-9481 GCA_964406225.1 uncultured Microbacterium sp. | reverse complement strand
CGCTTTCCCTCGCCGCCGGCGAGGATGATTCCGAAGACCTTCGGCGCTGCAGGCATGGCACCACCCTATGCCGCACTTCGGCCCGGGTACTAGCGTGAGCACATGCGAGTCGACATCATCACCAAGGAGTACCCGCCGGAGATCTACGGGGGAGCCGGCGTGCACGTCACCGAGCTGGTGAAGGCGCTCCGCGAGCAGATGGACGTGCAGGTCCGGGCGTTCGGCGCGGCGCGCGACGAGCAGGACACCACCGCCTACGGCGTGCCCGCGGAGCTGTCCTCCGCGAACGGCGCGATCCAGACGCTCGGCACCGATCTCGAGATCGTCGGCGACCTCGCCGGAGCCGACGTCGTCCACAGCCACACGTGGTACGCCAACTTCGCGGGTCACCTCGGATCGCTCCTGCACGGCATCCCGCACATCGTCACCGCGCACAGCCTCGAGCCGCTGCGGCCGTGGAAAGCCGAGCAGCTCGGCGGGGGGTACGCGGTCTCGAGCTACATCGAGAAGACGGCATACGAGGGCGCGGCCGCGATCGTCGCGGTGAGCGACGGCATGCGCAACGACATCCTGCGCAGCTACCCCGATCTGGACCCCGCGAAGGTGCGGGTCATCTGCAACGGCATCGACGTCGATGCGTGGCGGCCCGTGGAGGACCCCGCGCTGCTCGCCGACCTCGGGATCGACCCCGCGAAGCCGTCGGTCGTCTTCGTCGGTCGCATCACGCGCCAGAAGGGCCTGCCGTACTTCCTCCGCGCGGCCGAGCGTCTGCCGGCCGAGGTGCAGGTGATCCTTTGCGCCGGCGCGCCGGACACCCCGCAGATCATGGAGGAGGTCGAAGGCCTCGTCCGGGGTCTTCAGGAGACGCGCGAGGGCGTCGTCTGGATCGATCGGATGCTGCCGCGCCACGAACTGTGCGCGGTGCTGACCGCCGCGACGACGTTCGTCTGCCCCTCGATCTACGAACCGCTCGGCATCGTGAACCTCGAGGCCATGGCCTGCGGCGCCGCCGTCGTCGGGACCGCGACCGGCGGCATCCCCGAAGTGGTCGTCGACGGGGTCACGGGTCGACTGGTGCCGATCGAGCAGGTGCAGGACGGCACCGGCACGCCGCTGCATCCGGAACAGTACGTGGCAGACCTGGCCCGCGTGCTCACCGAGGTCGTGAGCGATCCCGCGCGCGCCGCCGAATACGGCGCCGCGGGGCGTCAGCGCGCGACGGAGGACTTCAGCTGGGCGTCGATCGCCGACGCCACGGCCGCGCTGTACGCGGAGGTCAGCGGCAACCGCGGATAGGCTGGAGCGCATGCCGCAGGTGCTCGAATTCTCCGACGTCGTCGTCCGCAGAAGTGCCCGAGACATCGTCGACCACCTCGATTGGTCGGTGGACGATGATCAGCGGTGGGTGATCCTCGGCCCCAACGGCGCGGGCAAGACGACCCTCCTGCAGCTCGCCGACACGCTCGTGCACCCGACCTCCGGGCGGGTGACCGTACTCGGTGAGCAGCTCGGCCGCACCGACGTCTTCGAGCTGCGCCCCCGCATCGGCTTCGCCTCGTCGGCGATGGCCAAGCGGGTGCCGCCGGATGAGACGGTGCTGAACGTCGTGCTCACCGCCGCCTACTCGGTCGTGGGGCGCTGGAACGAGGCGTACGAGGACATCGACGAGCGGCGCGCGCTGCGGGTCCTCGCGGAGTGGCGCCTCGATCAGCTCGCCGACCGCACGTTCGGGACGCTCTCGGACGGGGAGCAGAAGCGGGTGCAGATCGCGCGTGCGATCATGACGGACCCCGAACTCCTCCTGCTCGACGAGCCGGCCGCGAGCCTCGACCTCGGAGCGCGCGAAGAGCTGCTGAGTCTGCTGAGCGGCTACGCGCAGGCCCCCACCACCCCCGCGATGGTCATGGTGACGCATCACGTCGAGGAGATCCCGGTCGGTTTCACCCATGTGATGCTGCTGCGCGCCGGTCGCGTCGTGGCGGCCGGGCCCCTCGCCGAGACCCTGACCGCCGAGAACCTCACCGCGGCGTTCGGCGCCCCCATCGTGCTGACCTCGGACGGCGGCCGCTACGCCGCCCGGGCGGCATCCTGACGCGTACCCCGCGCGTCCGCGATGCCGATTCCGCGCGTGCGCGATGCTGATCCTGCGCGTCCGCGGTGCCGATCGCGCGCGCACGCGGTGCCGATTCCGTGTCTTCGACGAGGGCTGATAACATAGACCCTTGGTGCGCTCGCACCGCAGACTTTCACGCACTGGCAAAATCCAGCGCACCATCCCCAGAGGACAACCATGAAGACTGACATCCACCCCGACTACCAGGCGGTCGTGTTCCGCGACCTCGGCTCGGGCGAGACGTTCCTGACCCGCTCCACCGTCACCTCCGACAAGACGATCGAGCTCGACGGCGTCGAGTACCCCGTCATCGACGTCGAGATCTCGTCGGCGTCGCACCCGTTCTACACGGGCAAGCAGCGCATCATGGACTCCGCCGGTCGCGTGGAGAAGTTCAACCAGCGCTTCAAGAACTTCGGCGGCTCGGGCAACTGACCCACCCGCTGCGAAAGGCCCCGCTCCGGCGGGGCTTTTTCGTTGCGCCGGAATGCTGCGATGGCGACCGCCGGATCAACGGATCGGCCAGCTACCGTCCAGGTGGTCGTCCGGGTCGAGCCGCCCGATCGAGATGAAGTACTCCGTGAGCGAGGCGGCCTGTGCGCGGGCCCACGCGATCTGACGCGTGTGCAGCTCGGCGGCCGTCTCGGGCAGCCACGGCGCGAAGCGCTCGGCGAGCGCCTGCGCGACGCGGCCGGCGGCGATCGCATCCGCGGCTGCCTCGTGCGCGCCGTCGAGGCGGACCGCGTAATGCGCCGCGACCGCGGTGAGCGTGCGCTTGCCGCGCCGCCAGCGGTCGTAGGTCTTGTCCACCACGAGCGGGTCGATGACCGGCGCGGGGGAGTCGATCGGGGCGAGGCCGTGCCGGAGGGCCTCGTTCTTCAGCAGGGAGAAGTCGTAGGGGGCGTTGTAGGCGACGACCGGGATGCCGCCGTCGAAGAGCGCCCGGAGCGCCTCGAGCACCTCGCCCACGACCTCCACGGACGGTCGCCCCTCGGCCCGCGCGCGCTCGGTCGAGATCCCGTGGATCGCCGCCGCGCCGGCGGGGATGGGGATGCCGGGATCGGCGAGCCAGTCCCGGGCGTCGATCACGGTGCCGGCGGCATCGAGGACGCCGACGTGCGCCGTGACGATGCGGTCGGTGCGCACATCGACCCCCGTCGTCTCGAGGTCGAAGACGCCGATCACCCGTGTCCACTCGGGGACGTCGAACAGGGCGAGCTGCGAGTCCATGTCGCCCACGGTATGCGTCGGCACCGACACCGGCCGAGAAGCCACGCAGAAGTGCGGAGATGTGCAGGATGACGGATGCTTTCGGGCCGCGGCATCCGTCAT